>JAFLRO010000113.1 GCA_022511425.1 Acetatifactor sp. | reverse complement strand
CCAAGTATCAAGTGTTTTTATTATTTCACTTGTCTACTTAGAAGGGAGCATATCATTCCCGGCAGGCCTTTTCACTGTACTATTTTTCTCAATTCATTGCTCAGCCTTTTTCGTTATACTGTCCAAAAATGGAGCAACGCTCCGAGTGCTCACTTTTTAGCCATAGATGCGATATACCCCAATAGTCTATCCGCAACATCGCTCTTAACATCGTAAATGTCCTCAGAACCTTCACAAGTGCTGAGATATGCAGATATTTCCTTTGATGCATCCTCTCTCTCGAGTAATTCAGCCAATGGCGGACAATATCCCTTAACAACATCAATCCCTTCGACAATTGAATTGTATGCATAGATATTAATGATGAAGGGATATACTTACTATTTTTTTATTAACTAAACATATCCTTTCCTTTTTTTATTATAGATATATAAAAAATCTTCGTCAATACCATCCGGCTCCTCATTCCCCATAAATCGCCTCAAATTTGCTATAACAGTTCAATCA
The DNA here is from genome assembly GCA_022511425.1 of Acetatifactor sp. Lineage (GTDB taxonomy): Bacteria > Bacillota > Clostridia > Lachnospirales > Lachnospiraceae > Acetatifactor. The sequence goes on along the minus strand of JAFLRO010000113.1, from coordinate 7,054 downwards.
TCTGCGGCATAGAATATACAGACTGTGTGCCAAAATGGGGGCTGCCTTTTGAATAGGCTTTGTCTCATGCTATATAAGCGGCAGAATGGGAGAATCGGATGAATGAGGCTATGGTGTTGATGATTCCTTTTATAGGAACGACCCTGGGAGCAGCTATGGTCTTTTTTATGAAGAGTCAGATGAACCCCCGGCTGGAAAAGTTGCTGCTGGGCTTTGCCTCGGGCGTGATGATTGCGGCTTCTGTCTGGTCACTGCTGCTTCCTGCAATCGAGATGGCACAGGAGCAGGGGGGATGCGCATGGATTCCCGCGGCAGCAGGCTTTCTGCTGGGCATGGGTTTTCTAATGATGCTGGACAGAATTGTGCCTCACATCCATATGGTAAATGAGAAGTTGGGAGGGATAAAGAATGATCTTCAGAAATCCTCCATGCTGATGTTGGCTGTAACGCTACACAATCTGCCGGAGGGAATGGCGGTGGGAGTGACTCTGGCCGGTGCTATGTTGGCTGACACCGGTATCACACTGGCAGCTGCGCAGGCATTTGCCGTAGGAATCGCCATACAGAATTTACCGGAAGGGGCCACAATTTCCATGCCGCTGCGCAATGAAGGAACCTCCCGGCCGAAAGCCTTCTGGTATGGAATGCTGTCAGGTGTTGTAGAGCCAGTGGGCGCACTGCTGACCCTTTTTCTGGCGGAGCAGGTGGTGCTTGTGCTTCCTTATTTGTTGGCCTTTGCAGCGGGAGCCATGATTTATGTAGTTGTGGAGGAACTGATCCCGGAGTCGCAGTCGGGAGAGCGCTCCAACAACGGAACAGTTGGGGTAGCCATGGGCTTTGTGCTGATGATGATCCTGGATGTGGCACTGTCCTGACTGACAATAGCCTGTCATTTGCCGGCTGCACTCAAGCTCACTGAATAATCAGGCTTGCGCAAGTGATATCATTGGCAAGGTCGTAGAGTTTACCGGAGCTAAGCCCGACGACTTTGGGCCGCAAGCAGTTTTCCGGATTGTTTTCCACCACTTTGGCCTTTTCTCCGTTTGACAGCTGAATAATGCTGTCCACGGAATAAAGGATTACGCTGCTCAAAAAGCTTTTCAAGGCATCAAAATCCAATTCGTCAGTCATAGCCATAATCATCTCGATGGCGATGCCCTTGGGGAAACCGCTCTTGTATGGTCGCTCTGTCACCAACGCATCATAAATATCTGCGACTGAAATAATCTTTGCATAAGAATGTATCTTGTCTGCGCTGCTTCCAATAGGATATCCCTTACCGTTGATTTTTTCATGGTGCTGCAGAACACCCAGCATGATGCTCTCAGGAAATTCTTTTCTGTTCTTTAGAATCTCAAAACCAAATAGAGTGTGCTGTTTCATCAGGGCAAACTCGTTATCTGTAAGCCGACCGGCTTTGTTCAGCACTTCGTTTGGAATTTTTGATTTCCCTACATCATGGAGCAGACCGGCGATTCCCAGGTCATGAATTTCCTTGTCGCTGAGTCCGTGCTTCTTGCCAATGATCATTGCCATGGTAGCTACGTCCACACTGTGCTTGAAAGTGTACTCGTCGCTGACCTTTAGCATGCTGATATCTATAGCCACTGCATCGTTGTCCACAATGGTCTTCATCAGTTCGTTCGCTACATTATCAGTTGCTTCAGAGAAATTTTCGGCATCCGTGTTGTTATAAAGGAACTGAATTCCCTCACCCACCCGCTTACGGACACTCTCGGTGAGCTGCACCTTGACAGGATCATTCACACGGCTCTTCTCGATAAGCTCTTTAGTGAACTGGGGAATCTGCATCTCCAACTCATCCGCATCCGGCTCACCTTCCTGAATGTAAACGCCGCCTATGCCCTTGCCCTGGAGGTACTCAATGTGGAAGTCGTCCAGGTAAGCGCCCTTTTCTATCAGGGATCGGCCTGTTGAATCCACAATGGCCTGATCAAGTTTCATCCCTTCTTTTAATAATCGCGTACTGATAAATTTTCTTTTTACTGCCATGTAATACTCCTCTGACACTGAAAAATCAGATGCTCATTCGTTAGCTGTAATACAGTATAACACATGCTTTCCACATATCGCAACGACTACTTTAAAACAAAAGGGTTTTTTAAGGCAGCTCAGCCAGTAATAGTGAACTGAGGAAGGCGCAGTCAGCGTGTTTTACGAATGGCTGAGGCTGAACTGCCAGCCTTGCGGCATAGTATAATCTGTGATAAACTGAAGACATGAAACATGATTTTGAAAGGTATGTCTTTGCTGCACTGGCGGCGGATTGAGAGGGAATATGAAACTTGTAATCATACGACACGGGGATCCTGACTATGAGAGGGATTCCCTGACAGAAAAAGGCTGGAGAGAGGCAGAATTGCTTGCAGAGAGAATTTCTCGTCTGGAGGTAAAAGAGTTTTTTGTGTCCCCTCTGGGCCGTGCCCGGGATACGGCATCCTGTACTTTGAATAAGATGTGCAGGACAGCAGAAACGCTGGACTGGCTTCAGGAGTTTCCGTCCCGGATTCTGCGCCCTGACGCTGACGGACGTAGAAGGATAGCCTGGGACTGGCTGCCTCAGGATTGGATGGCGGAGCCGAGGTATTTTACCGGGGAGAACTGGACAGATACCGACATTTTCCGGGAAGCAGATGTGGGAGAAGCCTATGAACGGATTATTCAGTGCTTTGACCGGTTGTTGGCGGAGCACGGCTACGTGCGTGACGGAAAATTTTACCGGGTGGAGAGGCCCAACCGTGATACACTGGTGTTTTTCTGTCATTTTGGTCTGGAGTGTGTACTGCTCAGCCATCTGATGAACATGTCGCCCATGATTCTCTGGCATGGGATGTGTGCAGCACCCACCTCGGTAACCACCGTCATCACAGAGGAGCGCAGACAGGGGAAAGCAATCTTTCGTGTGAATAGTTTTGGCGATATTTCCCATCTGTATGTAGCCGGGGAGGAACCTGCTTTTGCAGCCCGATTCTGTGAGACCTTTGACAGTGACGAGCGGCACGACTGAGAAGGATACCCGATTTGCACCGATAGAGGACATTGACCTTTTATTATGAATGTGCCATAATATTTATAACCATATTTTATATGTTGTAAGTGAAAAGGAAACAGATTGCCAGGCTTTCCAATGGAGGCTTGCTGCATGGAGTCGAGGCTGGTGAATTGCAATGCAATTCCCAACAGAATGAGAGGATGTATGAAGAGAAAAGTCAGAAAATGGAGTATTCGCTACAAAGTGCTGGTTCCCTCAAGTCTTTTGCTTTTGTTCATGTTCCTGGTAATGGGTCTAAATGCTTATTTCCGCCTGGAGTCCGGTATGATCGCGCTGGGTGTGGAAGAGGCACAGATGGCTGCAGCCATGGCAGATTCGGTTGTGGATGGGGATCTGCTTCAGGAGATCAGGGAGGGATCCGAGGGAAGTGAAGCCTATGAAAGCACCCTTGCGATTCTGCGTGAAGTTCAGAAAATCTGCGGAATAGAATTTCTCTATACATTGTATTCAGATGATAAGGTGAATGTACGCTATGGTGTTGACACAGATGAATCCAGCGGACACAATGCACCGGGACAGCTCTTTGAGGAATCCTATGCGGAGCTGGCGGACGTGTTCGGTGGTGAGGAATATGTACAGGATTACATAGATGTGACTGAAGATGGCACCTTGATTTCTGTCTATATGCCCATCTATGACAGCAACGGAAATGTGGCGGGCGTGTTGGGCTGTGACTATGATGCCTCCTATGTGGAGGACAGGATTATCGGTGCCAGAAAAAGTATTATGCAGCTTACGGTAATCTGTGTCATTCTGTCAGCTGTTTTGCTGAATCTGATTGTGGGCAGGATCGTGAAGAGCCTTAGGAAGGTGGACGAAAAGATTTATGATCTGGTAAACAACGAGGGCGACCTGACCCAGAAGCTGGATATTACCTCGGGAGACGAATTGGAGCTGATAGCGGGAAATGTGAATGCTATGCTTGAGTATATCAGGAGAATTATGCTGAATATTTCCGAGGATTCCAGACAGCTTGCCGAATCTGCGGTTTCTGTAGCTGAAAGTCTCACCAGTGCCCGTGATGGTATATCGGATGTCTCTTCCACAATGGAGGAGATGAGCGCTGCCATGGAAGAGACCAGCGCTTCTCTCTTTCAGGTAAACGAATCGGTGGCAAATATCAATAACACCGTCGGAAATATTGCTCAAAAGGCTTCACAGGAGAGCAGCAATTCTGAATCAACCCTGATGAGAGTGCGGGAAATTTACGAGAAGGCTCAGTCCGACAAGGAGATGGCAGGCGGACTGGCAGCGGATATGTCACAGAAGGTGAATGAAAAAATTCAGCGTTCAAAGGCTGTGGAGCAGATAGATGCCCTGACCGCGGAGATTATCAATATCACGGATCAAACCAGCCTGCTGGCGTTGAATGCCAATATTGAGGCAGCAAGAGCCGGTGAGGCCGGAAGAGGTTTTGCTGTGGTGGCAGGAGAAATCGGTTCACTGGCGGCTAATTCCGCCAAGGCTGCCGTGGAGATTCAGAATGTGAGTCAGGAGGTTATCTCCGCGGTGAACGAGCTGGCTCAGGAAGCAGGCAGGATGCTTCAATTCATGGATGAGACAGCTATGGCCGGGTATGAGATGTTGCTGGAGAACAGCAGGAATTATCAGAATGATGTAGGTCACTTAAGCGATGTGATGCGGGATTTTGCAGGAGACAGTGAAGAGCTCCGTGAGAATCTGGACAGCATCAAGGAGGCTGTAGAGGCTGTAAATATTGCTGTTGAAGAGAGTGCTAAGGGTGTTGTCAATGTCACTGAGGTATCCTCCGATCTGACCCAGAGCATGGAAAGTATCAATAAAGATGCCGATGCCAACAAGGACATTGCAGAGCAGCTGGGCGTGGAGGTTGGAAAGTTTAAGCTGTGAGGGTTTGGTTTATTTACGAAAAAGCAGTGTTCCATAGCGAGTATCTATGGGACGCTGTTTTTTCAAGATGAGGAAGAGAAAAGACGGCGGTACAGCAATCCAACTAAATTGGGAGCATTACTTAAGGAGCTGCGGAAAGGATAATACTATGGAAACTTTGGAATTCAGATACGACACACAGCTTTTGATTGAGGGAACCGATCTGGACGAGGACGAGATCAGCGATTACATTACAGAACACTTCAAAGGAGATTGTCTGTTGGCGGTGGGGGATGACGAACTGATCAAGATACATTTTCACACTAACGAGCCGTGGAAGCTGCTGGAATATTGCGCTTCTCTGGGTGAGATCTATGATATCGTGGTAGAAGACATGGATCGCCAGGCCAGGGGCCTTCAGGGATGAGAGGCAAGACTTCATAAAACACAAAAACCCCTTCTTCCGCATAATATACAACGAACGATGAACGTTAGTCACGTGTCATACCTGTGACGCGATGAGCGTGAGTGAAAAAGTATGGGCGGGAGAAGGGGTTTTTATGCCGGATTGCAGAGAGAAGATTCTTTCCAATGACTATTACGATGTGATTACAGACTACCCTGTAAGGATGTTAGCAGAGAGCAATGTGGATCTGTGTTATGCCAGTATTGAAAATTTATACAGTGTGGTCTATTTCAGCAGAATGGATGTGATGACTGCGGACAGCTATTTCTTTGAATACCGCAGTGTGCCTAAGTTGTACGGACTCATGCAGGATGGGCCTATCGAGGGAGGGTTCGATCCCAACAGCCTGATTGTCAGTGGCATCACTCAGATTCAGCGCCGCCCCCTCGCGCTTACCGGGCAGGGGTGTGTGATCGCAATTATTGATACGGGCATAGACTATACCAACCCTTTATTCCGAAATGAGGACGGCAGCAGCCGCATCCTGGCTATCTGGGATCAGACTATTCAGACTGGAACGCCCCCGGCGGGCTTCCAGTACGGTACGGAGTACACCAGGGAGGAAATAGACAGGGCGCTGCAGGCGGAGGATCCCTATAGCATTGTGCCCAGCCGGGATGAGAACGGTCATGGCACCGCTATGGCGGGAGTAGCGGCAGGCAGCAGCATCAGGGGCGGCCTGACCTATTTTGGCGCTGCGCCGAGGGCAGACATCGTAATCGTAAAGTTGAAGGAATGTAAGCAGTATTTCCGGGATTTTTATATTATTCCTCAAGATGTGCCCGCCTATCAGGAAAATGATATCATGTTGGCAGTCCAGTATGCGGATTCCTTTGCGGACACATTCCGCAGGCCGGTAGTAATCTGCCTGGGACTTGGCACCAACAGCGGCGACCACACGGGTAGCTCCGCCCTGTCACGTTATCTGGAGCTGGTGGCGGTAAAGCGTAGCCGGGCAGTGGTAGTGGGCGGGGGAAACGAGGGAAATTCCGCGCACCATTTCCGGGGAAATCTGGAGCAGCGCACTGCAGAGAGCAGTATTGTTCCGGTGGAGATCAGGGTGGATCAGGGAGCCCAGGGCTTCATATTGGAGTTGTGGGGCAGTGTGCCGGATGTGTTCACTGTTTCCGTGCGTTCGCCGGGGGGAGAGACTATTCCACCGCTTCGGTTGGGCATCAGCGACAGCATCACCTACAGCTTTGTCTATGAGAGAACCCTAGTGACTGTGGCAGGTACACTGGTGGAACCTGCCTCTGGGGAGGAGCTGATCCAGCTAAGAGTGCAGGATCCCACTCCCGGTATCTGGACATTTGTAGTAGAGAATGCCGGAATGATTCAAAATGGACAGTTTCACCTTTGGCTGCCTATTTCCCAGTTCTTGAGCGCACCGGTATATTTTCTAGAGGCTTCTCCCTATATTACCCTGACGGAGCCGGCAATGGCAATGAATGTGATCAGTGTATCCGCTTACGATGCGTCCAACAACAGTTTTTATATTGAGTCCGGGCGGGGATTTTCAAGGACGGATGCAATCCGGCCCGACTTTGCGGCGCCGGGAGTGGATGTGTTCACCTTCCGGGGAAGGGAGTCCGGCACTTCTATGTCAGCGGCAATCACTGCCGGCGCAGTGGCCCAGTTCATGCAGTGGGCCGTGGTGGAGGGCAACA
>JAFLRO010000112.1 GCA_022511425.1 Acetatifactor sp. | reverse complement strand
TATCGGAAAATGATCTGAATTACCGGCTGGAGTATGACGGACAGGATGAGTTCGGGCGGCTGTGTCATGCCTTTGAGCGCATGCGCCAGGAGCTGGTGTCCAATAACCAAAGGATGTGGGATTCCGTGGAGGAGCGTAAGCGGTTGAACGCGGCCTTTGCCCATGATTTGCGCACGCCCATTACCATCTTACAGGGGCACACGGATCTGCTGCTTGACGCCTTGGAAGAGGATGGCGCATCGGTTCGGGAATTCAGGAGTTCTGTCCATGCTATTTCCAATCAGGTCAGGAGAATGAACGCTTATGTGGATACCATGGGCACGCTGCAGAGTCTGGAGGATTATGAACCCTGCCCCAGACCGATACAGTCGTCGGCACTGAAAGAGCTGGTGTCGGAGACGGCTGGGCTGCTGTTTCCAAGGGGAAGGGTCGAAATTCACTCGGACTTAAAGGAAGCGGAGTTGATGCTGGATAAGGAGGCTTTTGCCCAGATCTGTGAAAATATACTTTCCAATGCGGCCCGCTATGCAAGGGAGAAAATTTCTGTTTCTCTGTATCAGGAGCAAGAGAAACTTATTTTTACCGTGGAGGATGACGGAGTTGGTTTTTCCCGGAAGGATTTGACCAATGCTTCCCTGGCATATTACCGGGGAGAGAAAACAGAGGCGGGAGTAGTGACTCATTTTGGACTGGGACTGTATATCTGCGGCTTGCTTGCCGGGAAGATGGGCGGAGATTTAAGCCTGGACAATGGACCGGGAGGCGGTGCAAGGGTGACGGTAAGGCTATGTCATGATTCCCGCGAGCAATGAGTCAAGTAGCCGTGCTTGCACGGATATTTGGCGAATGCTGTGGGGTATTTGATTATACAGCATAAACACACATAGATTTGAGGAAATTTTGAGAATCTCCTAGTAGGATTCAGTTATGAGGCCAATGGCCTTATAGCTGAATCTTATTTTATGGAGGTTACTCATGAAGAATTGGAGCTTGAAACAAACAGTTTATACCTGGCTGCGACGGTTTAACGTGCTTGGGCTTTCCATCATCCTTACAATGCAGCTTGCGTCCTGCGGTCCGGAAAAGCAGCCTTCGGACTCTTCTGAGGGGGAATGGGGATATGTGCCCGAGTTTATTGACTTTGACGGGGAAGATGTGTCTTATAATGACATGGTATTTTCCGGGGACAGTCTTTATTATCTGTCTCGGAGCTTGGATGAGGAAATGGAGATATCCGAACTGACCCTCTGTAAATATTCTCTGACAGACAGACAGCTGACAGCACTTCCCCTTCCCAATGAACTGGAAGAAGATGGCGGGGCAATCCGTAGATTCACTGTGTCGGAGGATGGAAGCATCTATTTTGTGACATGCAAGCAGCCGTTTCTGAACGAACTGAGCGGAGATGAAGAGGCTCAGTGGTGGTTATATAAATTTGACCAAGAAGGAAATGAATTGTTTTCCGAAGATGTTACATCCCGGATGGACACAGGGTATGCCTGTTACATGACAGTAGATGCCAGTGGATATCTTTATATTGGCAGCGGGAGCTCCGTGTGGCGCTATGATGCCGATGGAAATGAGCGGGGAAGTTTATCTCAGGAACAGATACCGGAAGAAATGTCTGCCGGTGGAGTTGCGGGCTTAAGCTGTGACAGGAACGGAAAGGTGTATGCAGCTTTTCATAACTACCAATCGGCAGGGGGATTTGTGGTAATATTCGGTGACATGAGCTACAAGCTGGCGGAGCTTGACTTTGACGGGCAGAAAGCAGGTACAGTCTATGAGGAATTTCCCTATCAGGCAAGCGGCATGCTCCCCGGTATAGAGGGGGATTTCCTGGTATATGACCGCGCCGCAGTTTATGAATACGATCTGGAAACCCAGACGGGTCAGTCGATGTTTGAATGGCTTGAATGTGATATCAATGGTGAACATGCAAGGCTGATGGGTGTACTTAAGGATGGCAGGATGGTTGTAGTCTATGGTGAGGGAATGTGGGGGGATAAAGTTGGAATTGCTCTGCTCACAAAGACCTGGATGGATCCTGAGGCGGCAAAGAAAACCCTTGTACTGGCCACTATGTCTGTTGACAGCCGCCTGCAGGCAGCTGTGGTGGACTTTAACAGGAGCAGCGAAAAATATCGGATAGAAATTAAGCAGTTTTATGACTATGCCAGTGGACAAGATTATTCGGACGGCCTTGTGAACCTCAAGAATGCCATTGTATCCAACAATTGCCCGGATATCATCGATCTGACGGGGTTGGAGGTGGAGAAGCTGGCGGCGAAGGGTGTGTTTGAGGACCTTAGTCCTTATTTGGATAAGAGCAGCGTGCTTGGCAGGGAGGACGTGCTGGAAAGTATTTTAAATGCCTATACCCTTGAGGGCACCTTGACGGCGATTCCACGCCGGTTCTCAGTACTGACGGCGGTGGGCAGCGCGGCAGAGCTTGCCGGGATAGAGAAATGGACGATAGAGGATGTGATCGCCTTTTGTGAAGCACACCCGGGGGCCGAGCTGTTTGACAACGCTACCAAAAGTTCCGTTATGACTTACCTTATGAATTGCAGCCAGGATGCTTTTATCGATTGGTTAACGGGAGAATGCTACTTTGATACTGATCTGTTCAAGCATCTACTGGAGTTTGTAAACAGCTTTCCCGATGAGATACAGCATAGCGGAGGAATGCAGTCAGGTCTGTTTATCATGGAGATAGGAAGTGGAGGCGGTCCGTCGATACAGGAGCGTGTACAGAACAGCGAGGTACTCCTGGTCAGGGGATATTTGTCAGACGTTGACTACGGTCAGCTGTACCGTGAGATGTTTGGCTCAGATGTTATATTCATCGGTTATCCAACCGCGGACGGCGAAAACGGTCACTATGTTCCGGTGTCATCCAATGCATTTGCGATCTCTTCTAAATCCGAAAATAAGGAAGGCGCTTGGGAATTTATTGAGAAATTCCTGATGGAAGATGAGGGATGGTTTACCATGGGATTTCCCGCTCTGAAGAGCAAACTGGAACTGGAGATTAAAAAGGCATTGAATTCAGGGTATGTGCTGGACGATAACGGAGACCCTGCTTTGGATGCGGACGGCGAACCAGTCGTCAACACAGACTTTAATTCCTATTACTATGACGGCTGGGAATACACCTACCGTCCTTCTACACAGGAGGAGATCGATCTTGTGTTAAAGGTGTTGAACGAAGTGCGGTTGGAACCGGAGAGCGGGGCGGAGGTCATGAATATCATAAACGAGGAAGCGGAGGCCTTTTATCAGGGGCAGAAGACTGTGGATCAGGTAGCGGAGGTGATTCAGCGAAGGGTCAGCATATATGTAAATGAGAATAGGTGATTATAAAGTGACGGGCAGTATCAATTAGGTACTGCCTGTTATTATGTAAAAATGCTCTTGACAATGATGTCTAATGATGTTAGACTAAATATGTCTAAAGGCATTAGACAATATATTGGTATAACGGAAAATACCCGCGGAGTTTTCTGTCGTACTGGAAAGGAGTAGATTATGGATACATACAAGCTGGGCGAGATGGAAGAAAAATTTGCAGAGTTGCTCTGGGAGAAAGCCCCCATACGCACGGGAGAATTGACAAAGCTTTGTCAGCAGGCTTTTGACTGGAGGCGGACTACTACATATACCATGTTGAAGCGACTGTGCGAGAGAGGAATTTTTGCAAACGAGGATGGGGTGGTGATTGTCTGCATGAAGAGGGAAGACTTCCAGGCCGCCAGGGGAGAACAATTCATTGAGGAAAATTTTGGAGGGTCCCTTCCCATGTTTCTGGCGGCCTTCACCAGACGTAAGAAGCTTGACGTAAAAGAGATTCAAATGTTGAAGGAGCTGATTGACAAATATGAAGAGGATTGAACGATCAGGTTTCCTATTGTGTAGAAATGGGGGATAAATTATGTTGGGTAAATTCTTTCTACAGATTATAAATATGAGCCTTACCGCAGGGGTGATGATTTTGGCAGTGGTGTTGATTCGGTTATTGCTTCGGAGGGCACCGAAGATTTTTTCCTACTGCCTGTGGGCTGTGGTTTTGTTCCGGTTGATATGTCCGCTCTCTTTCTCCTCGCCTGTTTCGTTGCTGGGAACCTTGGGGGCTACAGCGTCGCAAGGGGGCATGACTTATATTTCGGAGGATTTTTTAGGAGGATCGGAAGGTCAAATTGCAACGGGTTATCAAACAGCAACGGTATATCCGGTGGAAGGAGATGCCTTGTCTGGGCAGCAGTCTTTGGATGACACTAACGGGTGGATGCAGCAGGAAGGAACAGGACAGCCATCAGAAAGGGCAGCGGGAAATACGCAAGCTTGGCATTGGGGCGCAAATTTACAGGATATTTTTTGGCCTGCGGAGTTTCCCATGGCAATGAAGGGCGGTATGCTCATATGGCTCACAGGTATCTTAGGATTCGCTGTTTATAGCATGGTGAGCATCAGAAAATTAAAAGTCAACCTACGCTCTGCAAAAGAGGAAATTAACAAAGGAAATATCGGAGTCTTTCGTACAGACAAGGTTAAAATGCCCTTTGTGATCGGGCTTTTCAGGCCTAATATTTATCTGCCTGAGGAGATGGAATGGCATGAGCAATCCTATATCCTGATTCATGAAAGGATCCATATCAGAAGAGGAGACCATATTTGGAGAATACTGGCTTATGCTGCCCTTTGTCTGCACTGGTTCAATCCATTGGTATGGTTGGCATTCTTCTTAAGTGAGAGAGATATGGAAATGTCCTGTGATGAAGCGGTGATCCGTAAGTTTGGCAGTCAGATCAAGAAGGAGTATTCCACCTCCCTGCTGACAATGACTGCCGGGCATAGAGCCGGTCAAAGACTATCTCCGGCTTTTGCGGAAGGAGATACAGGCAGTCGAATCCGCAATGTGTTACATTACAAAAAGCCTACGATCCTTCTGGTGGGCGTGGCTGTTATAGTCAGTATTCTGACAGCGGTCTTTCTGTTGGGCAATCCTGCAAATGCATCACAGGATGGACAGGAGCAGGAAGCTTATGTGCATTATGCCATTGTTAAAGAGGTCAATGAGTGGAAGAATCAGAAGGATGGGAGCACTATCGTCTCTCTATTATTAAGCAGCGAATATAGTGTTTCCATAGGAGATGACACGTCGGTGGAGCCATATTTTGAATTTGATATGTCACAGGGAATTCAGGTGGGAGATCTGGTCAGGCTCACATTTCCCAAGGGGGAGGAAATTGCAACTTTAGAGACTTATCCGGCACGGTTCTCACAGAATCCGGAATTGATAGAAGTGATGGGACGAAGCTTTGATATTGAGAAGGCGGAGTCCGCGGAAGGTCAATACAGATTCACAGTTCCTCAGGGAATGGCATCCGACGCGAGGATGGGTGCTCAATTAAATATCTGGCATTACCCAGATATAGAACGCTATCTGGATCCGTATGGAGAAGAGCAGGAGCCTGAACTCCTTGCCAGCACTGTGGTGTTGGAGGTGGATGAATGGGAGCATTATATCTGGGTGCAATTATCCCAAGAACAGGTTGATACTTTTATGCGGGAATTTGGGTTTGGTATCTTTTGTACTTTAGAGAAATCAGGAACAGACCTGATTGACGATGAAAGCAGAGAAGGAAATCGCCAGGAAGTCAGTACCGAGCTCCAAAGCTTGACTGCTCAAATTCTTGAAGGTGAACGGATTCCGGATGGAGAGTACTTGGTACTGGCTACCTCCCTATCCTATAATGAAGGTGTCATTGACGGGTATCAGGTGGATAACTGGAGCAGCGATAGGAAACTGCCGGAGCTTACTTTTTCTACCATATGCTCCTTCTGGGTGTATGAGGAAGCGGACGGACGGTACGTGGATAGGGATTTACAGGATTTTGTTCTACAGACAGAAGAGAGGCTGGCCTTCGGAGATGTTCCGTTGTATCTGATATTTAAAGATGGAAAGATTGTACGGGCTCTTTGGTATGAGCAGGAGGCTTCGGAAAACTAACTGTTAGGAAGCTATTTTGCTGTTCGTATGTGAGAAACTAGGCTGCTTCTTCATTGACAAAGAGGTCAAATCTGATATACTTAGTTAAGAACCTGAAAGTAACAATATATAGACAACTAAGTGGAAAAGGAGGAGACCATGACATACGAGGAATTGGTACAGCAGATAAAGGAGACCGCAGAGAGCGCTGATGCCGGCAAGATTCAGGAGCATGTGGCATTTCAGTTCAATATTGAAGGTGAGGGTGCAGGCGCTTTTTACCTGGAGATAAAGGACGGCAAGGCTTATGTGGAACCCTATGAGTATCACGACAGGGATGTACTGATCCGGTGTACAGCGGAGACCCTTTTGAAGATCATGGAAGGAAAGCTGGATCCCGTTATGGCATACACACTCCAGAAGATCAAAGTGGAAGGTGACCTAGGTAAAGCGCTTCTTTTGAAGGAAGTTGTGGGGCAGAAAAAAGCTGAAAAGAAAGCCGCAAAGAAGACTGCTAAGAAGACTGAAAAGTAAGTCAAATAAAGTGAATTTGGCAAGTCAGTCCGATTCCGGACTGGCTTGCATCCATTTTGTTGGAAGAGGCGAGGACAAAAATGATAGAGCAGAAGATAAGGACGATTGATGAACTTCTGGGCTTTGTGAATAAGCTTTATGAGACTCATGGTCTGCAGTTGTGGTATCGGGGAGTCTGTGATGCGAGGCTGATCCTGCTTCCCTCCGTACAGAGGAGCGAGCGCAGGATCCAATGTGAAAGAGCATTGGTCAACGACTTTTATATTCGGACAAAGCCCATTTTGAATAAGTGCCCTGACAAGAAGAACTATGCGGCGTGGATGTCTCTGATGCAGCACTACGGACTGCCCACAAGATTACTGGACTGGAGTCAGTCGCCCCTGATCGCAGTGTTCTTCGCAACAGAGACTTATTACAAGAACCCTGATATCGATGCATGCGTGTGGGTTCTTGCGCCCGGCAGGCTAAATGAGTTAGAAGGTTTTGGAAATTATATCTATCCGCTGGATGCGGACACTGCCCAGGATATGCTGCTTCCGGCATTTAAGGAGAGGGGACACAATCTGGAGGTGGCGGATAAGATCATTGCCTGCCGCTCCACAGAGAGCAACAGACGTATGTACTCCCAGCAGGCCAATTTCACTGTACATAATTCCCTGAAGAGATTAGTGGATGTCTGTGACTCCCAGACCTTGTATAAGATTATTATTCCGGCCGACAGAAAGCTCTATTTTCTGGAGAGCCTGAGGGTGTTCGGCATTACGGAGGGCTTTGTCTATCCTGAGCCGGAACATATTTCAAACGATTTGAGACAGCAATATGGAATTTGAGCAATAAAGCATGCTTTGCACGTTTTCTATTGCCACGAAAATATTGCCGCTAAAATATCGCTGCGAGAATAATGCCATAAGAATAATGCCACGAAAATAATTCCATGAAAAAGCGCTTCGTAACCGGAGATTCGGTCAGGAAGCGCTTTTAATAATTTTTGAAATTATTACCTTTTCTGTTACAAACTTCAGCTTTAAAGGATATTATCAACTTTTTACTGAGCTGATGTAACGTTTACTGAGCTGCCTTTACGGAAGTAATGTGGGGATTTGCGCCATTGTACCAGTACAGGAAGCCCTCCATATCGATCACATCGCCGATGTTCAGAGCCTTTACTGCCGCATAGACATCGGTGGTGT
>JAFLRO010000111.1 GCA_022511425.1 Acetatifactor sp. | reverse complement strand
AGCGGCGCACTTAGACGGAGGTGAAATCCACTGCCTACGTAGACTTGGCGTGATGCCCTTTCACGCCCTAGTCGGAGTTGGCAGTTAGTTCACCGGAGCGTTGCCGCGTTTGTGGGAGCACACCCGCCGTCCGATGCCGTCACTCGTGGAAACCAATATCAATCAGAAAGCCCCACAGGCGCAAACTCCGCCGCAATAGCCTCCGCCACCCGCACTCCATCCATAGCCGCCGACATAATCCCGCCCGCATAACCCGCACCTTCTCCGCAGGGATACAGCCCCCTTACAATGGATTGCAGACTCTCATCCCGACAAATGCGCACCGGAGATGAGGTTCTGCTCTCCACACCGGACACCAGCGCATCCGGTCTGTCAAAACCCTTTATCTGCCTTCCAAAAGCCTCCATTCCCTCCAAAAAAGCCTCATTGCAGGCCTGTGGCAGAATTCGGTTCACATCCGCCCAGGCGTAAACTCCTTTGCACTGAGGTAGTAAGGGATTCCCGACTTCTACAAAACACTTCGCGTTCTCCTCCCCACTGACTGCCGGATCCATTGTGGTAATATTATCCGCCAGCGGCACTTCTGCTGACTTTTTCTGCACCACCCGCTCCCGGAAATCCCCATACCGTTGAACCGGAATCTTCCCTTTACCCAGCTCATAGGCTTTCTCCTCAAGCTTCCTTTGAAACTCTATTCCCGCTAACGGATGGTCCGAGCCAAAATCCTCAGGCGTAACTGACACAATCACAGCGCTGTTCGCATTGATGCCGCTGCGTCCGCTGTAGCTCATACCATTTACTGCAGTTCTTCCCTTCTCTGAGGATGCATTCACCACATAACCACCGGGGCACATACAAAAAGAATACACACCCCTGCCGTTTGAGGCTTTCGCTGTCACCTTATATGGCGCTGCCCCCAAAAGGCCCGGCTCAGCCTTTCCATACTGGCTCAAATTTATCATAACCTGGGGATGCTCCACCCGCAATCCCACTGCAAAAGCCTTTGCCTCCATGGGAATCTGCTGTTCATATAGCACGGAAAATGTATCCCTGGCGCTGTGACCGCAGGCAAGTACAACCTGCTCACATGTAAGCAGTTCATCTCCGTTAATATAGACCCCTGCCACATGGCCTTCCTGTATCTCCAACCCTGTTACGCAGCTGGAAAAACGCACCTCTCCACCCAATCGGATTATCTCCCTGCGCATTCTTTCCACTATCTGACAGAGCACATCTGTACCAATGTGAGGTTTTGCCTCATAACAGATACTTTTCTTTGCCCCAAACCTCACCAATGTCTCCAGCACTGTACTGTTTCTGCCATCTTTATCTTTCACCAGAGTGTTTAGTTTTCCATCGGAAAAAGTGCCTGCACCGCCCTCGCCAAACTGAACGTTAGAGTCCGGATCCAGAACCCCCGTCTCCCAGAACCGCTCCACATCCTCTTTGCGCTCCTCCACACATTTCCCCCGCTCCAACAAAATGGGGCGATAACCGTGAAGAGCCAAGAAATATCCACAAAATAACCCAGCGGGTCCCATGCCCACGATGACTGGGGAATGTTTCTGCTGTCGGCTGCCTGGCCGGGGAAAGTGATAGACTGTGGTCTCCGCCAGACCGACCAGGTTCTCTTTTCCATGGAATTTTTTTAGGACACTCTCCTGTTTCTTGACCTCTACATCCAAAGTATAAATGAAATAAATATCCGGCTTTTTCCTGGCATCAATGGACTGCCGAAGCACACTTACACTCAGAACATCCGACTCCGGAACTTTTAGTACCTCGGCAGCGCGCTGCTTAAGGTTCACAGGATGCTCTGCTCCCACCTTGACCTGATGTAACCGCAGCATAAAATTCACCTCTCCCCCACAGCCGCCATAGCCGCCAGATAGCCGCTGCACCAAGCCCAGTGTAGATTGTAGCCGCCGCATCTGCCATCCACATCAAGGATTTCTCCTGCGAAGTATACTCCGGGAGTCTTCTGGGATTCCAGCCGATCCGTGACTTCTGCAAGCGGAACACCTCCTGCACAGACTTGTGCATTTTCATAGGAATTGCTTCCGTTCACATGCAGCCGCCATTCCCGGCAGAGTTTATAAACCCTTTTTACCAATCTTGGATCCACTGTCTGAATTTTGTCTCCCAGCCTTAGACCTGACAGCCTGATAAACAAAGTCATCAGTTTCTTATGGAGCATTCCTGTAAAGAACTCTTCCACGGTCCGTTCGCCCTGAAGCAAAAGTTCTCTGGACTGGCACATCTGCTCGTAAGCCCCAGGACTGTAATCCGGCAGAAAATTAACTAAAACCTCTACTTCCTTCTGCTCTGTTAATATGTAATTCACTGTACGGCTTAACTGGAATATCGGTATGCCGGACAGACCATAATCAGTAAGCTGCAATTCCCCCCGTTCCTCTGCGACGCATTCTCCTGATGAATAGACAGATATCTGAGCATCGGCTCTCACACCAGCGACACTTCTCAGATAATCCTCCCTGCATTTTAGCTGTACAAGCGCGGGCACAAGAGGCGTCAAACTGTGCCCCAGCTGTCCGGCCAACTCAAAGCCACTGCCGTCAGACCCTGTACCGGGAGCAGCTTTTCCGCCACATGCAAGAATCACCTTGTCAAAGATAAAGCTTTGACCGCTGCCGGACACCTGAATCTCTCCCGTCTTGCTGTTGCGCTTAACCGATTGAATCCTACAGTCTGTTATTTCACGTACCAGCAGAGCGCGAAGCTCATACCGCAAAGCATCCTGTACCACAGCGGCCTGTTCGCTGGCGGGATAAAGGTAACCGTTCTTTTCCTTCAGAATCACGCCAATCCCCTGAAAAAAAGAAATAACATCATCCGTGTTAAATTGCTTCAGAAAAGCCTCCAGCCGTTCCGGTTCCCTGCAGTAATACTCCGATACATTCAGCTTCAAATTGCCGAGATTACATTTTCCGTTCCCTGTGGATAAAATCTTTTTCCCCAGCCTGGAATTTGCCTCCAATACAGTGACTTCCGCCCCTTGCCGGGCTGCTGCGATTGCAGCCATCATTCCGGCTGCACCGCCTCCAATAATCCCAATCCTGACTTTGGACATATCGCTGCCTCCTTTGCATATATTACGAAGAATAGGCCTCTAAAAAATTATAGAGCGCCTCTTCGTTTTCTATCCACATCATCTTGATAATCTCCTGCTGCATATCTACCGGCAGGGAATCCAGAGTAATTTCAGTCTTAATATAGACTGTCCTCTGATCTTCCAGATACACCAACACATAGTTGTCGTAAGCTGCAAGGTAAAAACTTGAACTGGGCTGTACATATCTGTAATTCATCCGGACTACTACCCGCTCCCTGGCAAAGGAGAGAACCTCCAATCCCACAAATCCCCTCTCCAGCTCCTTCAATGGTGGTGATGAAGCGTAGGTTTCCATAGCAATCAAAAATTGCTCCCTGTTCATCCCAACATACTTATCGGGCAGACTCCATGTGGTCTCCACCACCGTATGACGAAGGATATCCGCCTCCTCCAGCACATACTTCGTTCCCACATAGAGCGTCTCGGAGGATGACACCACAGACATCGCCTCCTGCTCCTCATCCAAATCCAAATCTCCGTTGTCTGCCAAACTGTCCTCCGCAATAGGGATAATATTTTGCTGGTAGGTGCCGGTTGTTTCATTTCTCCCGTCATCCCTGACAGACTGACCCGGAACATTCTCTTGACTGTATTGCTCTGGCTGTCTCTGCATGCCCGGATAAAAATATTGTGTAATTTCTATTCCCGCGTAAAAGCCAATGGCCAGCATCGTCAGCGGGAATACAAAAAATAAGCCGATACCTTTTACAAATCTCATACTGCTCTCCTGGTCTTTGCATTCAGTATCAGCTAATTTTTACTATTTTATACTTTTCTCCCTAAAAAACACGTAGCATTTGTCCAAGGGTGCGGATCAGTTTTCCGCCGGGAATTGCCTCTAATTCCTGATCCCGGAAATTCCGTAGAAGTAAAAGCGCTGTCCAATACAACGCACAACTCACCACCAATGTTACCAGCAAGGTCACCGGATCTCCCAGATGAGGGTTGATTGCTTTTCCCAAAAACACGCAGACCAAGCCACTTACAGTGGCTGCCACAGCAGGCATCAGAATCAGCTGAAGCCAGTCCGGCTGAGTGCGAAGCTGTCTATAGGACATCCCACCTAACAAGATACAGAGTACACCAAGTCCGAGCAGACCGGCATAAACCAGCGCCAATACTCCTGTCTTCCCGGTATTTAGCAGAACCGTAGCCGATATCACATACACCACATCCGAGATTCCCACCGCCCCCAGTACCAGTATCTTTCCGCCCGTCATACTCAAAAATCTTCCAAAATAAAGCACAAGCACAAGCAGCAACACTACAAAACTGCCACCTCGCAGCATCTGTTGAGCCGTTTCCGCCATGTCAGCACAAAATGTTCGAGCAATCTGCGGCGCCATAACCGTTGAAAAAACAGATATATAGACTGCATGTACTACACCGATATGGACACCACTCTGAAAAACAGTCCTGGCAAATCTCTGTTCGTCTCTTCGCAAATAAGTCACAGTTCTGCTATATACGGGAATCAACGTCATCGTTATAAAGATTACAAAGATACCGCACAAAACCCAGTATACTGCCGCATAAATACCGTACTCCGTCAACAGCTTGTCATCTGTATTGCTTTTTTGAAGAAATATAAGCCCCAGAGGAATTGGCAGAAAAAGGAGAAGATTCGTCAGCCATTGCCAGCCACGGCTGCTCCACAGGATACGAATGCTGTCAATAAAGGAATCCATTGAACGCATGCCATCCTGATGCATTCCTCCTTTGGAATGCCGGCTTCCCCGATAAATCAGAAACAAAAAAAATAAAATGAATAGTTCCGCCACACTGATAGCTATCCCAACACCCACACCGCCATACATGGCGGTAAAATTCTCCTGCACCAGAAGTTTGCTCACCTTATCGCCATAATCTCCCAGCATCCTCCCAAACAGTATGCTGAATCCTAATATAAATAACTGCCGCAGAATGCCACAAGCCGCCGTTGGCAGCTCTGCTCCCTCCCCTTGGAAGTATCCCAACAGCACCGTAGAGATTGCACGTAAACATACCGCAGGAGACAATACCATGAGAATAAATGTGCTGTACGGCAGCCGAAACACTGTCCGGGCAATCCAGTCCGCACCTGACAGAATCACCAAACTTCCTGCCAGCCCGAAGACCGTCTGAAATATCATTGCGTTTCTGCGAAGTCTTGCAGAATTCCTGTGCTGACCCTTGGATGTACGAACCCGGATCAATCTCCCCAATGTATCAGATAAATTGCCGCCTACAATCAGCCATACCATCGTAAGCGTTTCTACCGCTGCCGCCATGTAAGCTGCACCGATAAAGCCCGTCAATCTTGCTACTACCGCCAGGGTCAAAAGTGTCAATATCATCGAGACAGCCTGCAGCTGTCTTCTCTTTATTTCCGCCTGATTCATCTGTTGTCCCTCGATCAATCCCTTGTAATTCCCAATACTGCAAGTATCTCTTCCTGTTTTTGTTCCATTATACGGGCCTCTGCATCGTCCATGTGATCATAACCGCATAAATGAAACATACTGTGAGCAACCAGAAATGCAAATTCTCGGCGGAGACTGTGCCCGTACTCCGTTGCCTGCTCGCGCATTTTGTCCACGGAAATACAGATATCTCCCAGCATAAGCTTCCCCGTATCCGGATCAAAGTAATCTGCTTCCCGCTCATCCGAAAATTCAAAAACTCCTGTATTTATAAAATCCAAATTGGGAAAGGACAAAACATCTGTTTCCCGATCTATATCCCGGTATTGTCTGTTCAGTTCCCGGATGCCCTCATTGTCCGTAAGAACTAAGTTCACGGCTGCTTCATAAGGACATTTTTCCGACTCAAGTACCATCTCACAGACCGCTCTCGCAGTCTCCTCTATGTCAAAGGGAAAGCTCTCCCCGGTCTCATTCTCAACGCAAAAAGTCATAATAGAGCTTCTCCCCTTTGAAAATCTTTTGCATAGTGCGGAATTCCTCTATACTGATGCGGCATTTGTTAAAGATGCCGTTTCTCAGGAACTTTTCAAATATTTCATCAATAGCCTTGTCGTAATCCACCTCGCCATTCGGGTTTTCCTGCAATAGCCGGTTCACAGTAGTTAACACTGTATCAGCACAGATTAGAACAGCAGTCTCTTTACGGAAGATTCTTTTTCCTGCACTTTGATACTCTTTAAGTATTTCCATTGCTGCCGGCGGAAAATGATTTTCCGCTGCCGCCTGCTCCAGATCCTCACCTAGCCTGTAGTAATATCCCGCGCATTTCAGGGCATTCACATCCATCCCAAATTGCATACCTATCCGCTCGCAGAAATAAGTCGTATGGATTGCATGCATATATTCCTGCCTGTTTTGCTCACGAAACCTGACAAGTACAGGATTTTCCGTGTCATTGATATCCAGGTACTTATCCCGGTGCTGATACACTACAGCGGACGAGAACATCTTCAGACACCCCAACAATAAAAGACTGCTGATAATCAAATTGGCAACCGGGATTACAAACAGTTCTAAGTTCGGTCTCGCATTTGCCGTCAACACAAGGCTTGCTGTTTCACACACTAACAGACAGAAAATGGACATAAACATTGGTATACCGAACTTAAAATCACTATCCAGACGCTGAAACAATGTTACAGCAAAAGTACCGCTGACCAGATACAAAACAAATCCATCCACGGATCCTCCGCTTAAAATCACAGGAATCATGAGCAGCATACAGGCTCCCAAGATTCCCGTACTCATATTGCTGAATAGTGCAAGCAGCACAAATACAATCAGAAACGGCCAGCCCGCTGCCGGAAGGAAACCGCAGGCAAATGCCACCACAAGCCCCAGCCCCATACACAGCCAGAACCGGAATACATGATCCTCATTGTTATAATCAAGCTCTCCCCGCAAATATTCCCGACGGAAATGAAAGCCAGTTACAGCAAGGCCAAGTACTGTCAGCACACACCCGCTGAGAATCCTGTCCTTCGCAAGCTGCCTGATTCCGCCCAGGAACCACATGCCTGCCACACCCAGTAATAAAATTGCCAGTTCAGCCGGAAACAGTTTCCAACTGAGTTTTCGCTTATTTTCTTCCATTCTTCTCTCTGCTTCTATATTTTTCTTTTGCCTCATAGTCATCATACGCCTTCACAATCCGCTGTACCAGTGGATGCCGCACCACATCCTTACTGGTAAGGTTGCAGAAGGCAATACCTTCAATCTTTCCCAAAACCTTAGCTGCAATATCAAGACCGGACTTTGTCCCCGTTGGCAGATCCTTCTGGGAAGCATCACCGGTGACCACCACTTTAGAGCCAAAACCGATACGGGTCAGGAACATCTTCATCTGAGCGGGCGTGGTGTTCTGTGCTTCATCCAATATAATATAGGCGTTGTCCAACGTCCGGCCGCGCATATAAGCCAGAGGCGCTACCTCGATCAAACCCTTTTCCATATTTTTTGCAAAACTCTCCGCTCCCATAATCTGGTACAAGGCATCGTACAGGGGCCGCAGATAGGGATCCACCTTGCTCTGAAGGTCTCCCGGCAAAAACCCAAGCTTCTCCCCGGCTTCAATGGCAGGACGTGTCAGGATGATTCTGCTGACCTCGTCGTTCTTAAAAGCTGTAATCGCCATTGCCATGGCCAGATAAGTCTT
The DNA here is from genome assembly GCA_022511425.1 of Acetatifactor sp. Classification (GTDB taxonomy): domain Bacteria; phylum Bacillota; class Clostridia; order Lachnospirales; family Lachnospiraceae; genus Acetatifactor. The sequence continues at coordinate 218 of JAFLRO010000111.1, read as the reverse complement.
TCCTGTGCCTGCGGGTCCCAGGCCAAATACAATCATATTTTTCCGGATAGCATCCACATAAGCTTTCTGTCCCAAGGTTTTAGGCTTGATGGGTTTTCCGTTTACCGTATGACAAATACAATCGGAGTCTATCTCCGTAATCACATTTTCCTGTTCTTCCATTCCCATTGTAATAGCGTAATCCACGCTCTGCTCCTCTATCTCATTTCCCCTCTCGG
>JAFLRO010000110.1 GCA_022511425.1 Acetatifactor sp. | reverse complement strand
CTTTGATAAGGATGCGGCAGCATTTTGTGATAACAGCCCGGAGAAAAACGGTAAATTCATCAATGGGGTCAGAGTCTATAATCCCGGAGAGGCAATGCAGAATTATCCCGATGCGGTTTATCTGATCGCAAATAAGAAATACGGAACGGAAATAGGCAAACAATTGTCTGACAGCGGGGTAGAAGAAGCACGCATTATTTATTGCAGGGTAGAGGAATTGATTGACGGATTTCTTTAACTGTGACTTTCCCGAACAGTTTCTTACTCAAACAGGAGGAGATTTAATTAGGAGGTTTTTGAATGTATAATATACTAATATGGGGAACTGGTCGTGAATATAATAACTATTTTAATTGTATACGCATGTTGGAACTCAAAGAACAGATTTCTATTGTCGGAGTAACATCTAATGATCAAAATATTACTACGTCTATAGATGATTATCCATTTGTAAAAAAAGAAGATATTAATTCCCTTAATTTTGATTATTGCATAGTTGCTATGGCAAATATGTCTCTTATTATTGACGAAGCAGCAAGCCTTGGAATAGAAAAATCTAAACTAATTCCTATCCGTGTATTATCCATTCCCAATATTAATTTCAATGAATATATTAAGCTGAAAAATAGTTCTTTAACTATACTTTCTATTAACTGTTGGGCAGGATTATGCTACCACAGTTTAGGATTAGAATTTCTTTCTCCGACGATTAACATGTGTGAAAGCGAAAATGATTTCAATAAAATAATGCTAAATCTAGACACATATATGTCTTATCCTGTAGAATTTGTTGAAACAAGGAAATACAAAAATAGTCCAAATGGGGAATATCCCATAGGTCTGCTTAATGATGTACTTTTGCATTTCCTTCACTATGAAAGTTTTGACCAAGCCGTGAGTTGTTGGGAAAAGCGAAAAAATAGGATAAACAAGGATAATATATTAGTAGTATCACTTGCAGAATCCGAAAAAGCATTATATGAATTTGAGAATATTCCATATAAGAATAAACTTGTATTTACACCATTAGATGTAAATACACCTTCAAGTTATCATCTTAATCTAGAGAACACAGGAAGCTATGGGATAACAATAACTAAAACTGCTACAGGTGTTATTAATCTGCTTGATTTCATAGCTCTTTGCAATCACGAAGATAATTATATCCGTATCAAATAATTTAAAACCCATATAAATCATTTTAAACAATTAGGAACAGCGAGATATGCAATACAACGGCAACTGGCAATTAGATTATTTTTATACAGAGAAGGAGCAAGAGCAGTTTCGGAAAATAGAGTGAATATGTGATGATGCGGATAAAAACTACCAATATCAAAATGATTGACAGGAGTATAACGATATAGTACAATGGCTGCACAATAATTTGGACAGTATTTTGTACAATTTCAAAGCGGAAAGAAGGTGTGATAAATGTTGGCAGTTAATTATTCAACGATTAGAAATAATTTGAAGGACTATTGCGACAAGGCTACAGACTTTCATGAAACTGTTATTGTCACTCGCAAGAACGAAAAAAATGTTGTACTTATGAGCCTGGACAAATATAACCAACTGGAAAAGGCTGCCAGAAATGCTGAATGTCTTGCCATGATTGATAGAGGTATTGCACAGTTAGAAGCCGGTAAAGGACAGCAGCACGAATTGATTGAGGAGTCTGATGATGAATAAACTATGGAGTGACAGAGCGTAAAATTTCACACCGAAAAACCGGAAAGGAGTAAGTTCATTGATATGAAACTGGCAATTTTAGGAGGCGGTCTTGCTGCCATCAGTCTTGCATATTTTTTGCAGGATGATGAGCGGATCGAGGAAATCACGATATTTGAAAAAGAGGATGCCATAGGCGGATTGTGCCGCAGTATCCGCAAGGACGGTTATACCTATGATATCGGTCCGCACATTCTCTTTTCAAAGGATAAGGAAATGCTTAACCTGATGCTTGAGGTGACGCCGGAGACGAATAAGCTGAGACGTTCCAATCAGATCATTCATAAAGGGAAATATGTGCAGTATCCGTTTGAGAATGACCTTTCCAAACTGCCGGCTGAGGATTTGAATTATGCAGTGACAGCGTTTCAGAACAATCCATATGAGAATTATGAGGCGCAGAACATGCTGCAGTTCTTCCTGAAGACTTTCGGGGAAGGCATTACAAACCTTTATTTAAGGCCATATAATGAGAAAATCTGGAAACATGATCCTTCCTTTATGGATACGCAGATGGTGGAGCGTATTCCAAAGCCGACGGATGAGGAAATTATGCGCAGCGCTGCAGGCGAAACGGTGGACGGTTATGTGCATCAGCTTTATTTTGATTTTCCCAAAGAGGGCGGTATCGAGGCAGTTGTCAGGGGATTTGCCGACAGGCTGGGTGAGAAGTGTAAGGTGATGCTAAACCAAGAGCTGCTTGAAGTTGACAGGGGCAGCCAAGGATATAAAATAAAAAGTACGGAAGCAGAGTATCTGTTTGACAAAATAGTATCGACAATTCCTGTGCAGGAATTGACAAGTATCTATAAGGATGCTGCACATGAAATAGGAGAGTATGTACAGGATTTAAAATATAATTCTATTATCATTGCTTTTGTAAAGACAAAGAAGGATCTAAGCGGCGCTAATTTTGCTTTTATGACGGCTGATAAAAATATACTTTTTCATAGAATATCCAAGATGGATTTCCTGGGTGATGCATATAAAAGTGATGGCGCGACATACATGGTGGAGGTGACTTTCCGGCAGAAGGACTGGATAGACCGGCTTTCGGAAGCGGAACTGAAGCAAAAGATTACAGAGGGTCTGGAAGCGATTCAATTTATAGACGGTCCGGAGGAAGCGGAATTTATCAATATTACCAAGACGCAGTATGCCTATGTGATCTATGACCTGAACCACAAGAAAAATATGGAAGCTGTCCGGGCTTATTACAGCTCGCAGGGTGTGTATCTGAACGGACGCTTTGGAAATTTTGAATACTGGAATATGGACAAGGTGCTGCGGGAGAGTAAGAAGCTTGCAGACACGTTTTTGGAGGAGAACTAAGGATATGATAATCACAAAAACCCCTTTCCGCATCAGTTTTGCCGGAGGCGGAAGCGATATGGCGGACTTTTACAGGGAACATGGCGGCTGTGTTCTAAGTACAAGTATCAACAGATATATGTATCTGAGCCTGCACCCATACTTTGACAGCAAGAAGACTGCCCTGAAATATTCACAGACGGAGATCGTAGACGATTTGAATGAAATAAACCACACGATTTTCCGCTGTGTGCTGAATGACAAGGCAATTGAAGGTGTGGAAATCAGCAGTACAGCCGATGTGCCAAGCGGCACAGGGCTTGGTTCGTCAAGCTCCTTCACAGTCGGACTGCTTCATACATTATACTGTTATAAAGGCAAATACATATCAAAGGCAAAGTTGGCGGAGGAAGCCTGTAAAGTTGAGATTGAAAAGATTGGCAATCCCATCGGCAAGCAGGATCAGTATGCGGCGGCATTTGGGGGCTTAAATTATATCACATTCCATCAGGACGACACCGTATCGGTAGAGCCTGTTATAGCAAAGTCAGAAACCATTCGCGATCTGCAGGAGAATCTTGTGATGTTCTATACGGGGATCACGCATGATGCGAATGCAATACTCGCTGAGCAGAAAAAGAATATTTCGCAGGAAGAAAAGACGAAGAATCTGATACAGATGTGCCGGCTTGCGCGGGATATGAAGCATTCTCTTGAGAATAATGAGCTTTCTGATTTCGGGGCTATTTTAAATGAAGGATGGCAGCGCAAGAGGGAACTGGCAGGCGGCATATCCAGTCCTAAGATTGATGAGTTGTATGAAACAGCCCTTCGAAACGGAGCTGAAGGCGGAAAACTGCTTGGAGCGGGCGGAGGCGGATTTTTACTTTTCTATTGTCCGAAGGAGAAACAGGAACGTTTGAAGAATCAGCTGCGCTTGAAAGTTTTTCCTTTCTCATTTGAGCATGATGGAAGCTCCGTGGTATATATCGGTGACAAATATTGGGATTAGCTTAAATTGGAGGTTTAAGGATGAAGACAATGGTGATTGGCGGTGCGGGTTTTATCGGGAGTCATTTATGTGATGCACTGCTTGCAGAAGGACATGAGGTTATTTGCGTAGACAATTTCTCACTTGGAACAAAAGAGAATATCGGACATTTGCAGGGGAAGGAAAAGTTCACCTTATGTGAAGCGGATGCGGCGGATAAAGAAGCATTGGATGGGATTTTTGAGAGGACGCAGCCGGAGACTGTTTATCATCTGGCGGCAAATTCGGACATACAGGCAAGCGCGGTTAATCCTGATGTGGAGTACAGGAATACTTATACAACTACTTATAACGTGCTTTACTGTATGAGAAAATATGGCGTAAAGAGGTTGTTTTTTGCTTCGACTTCTGCTGTTTACGGAGACAAGCGGGATGTGCTTTTGGACGAGAACACGCCAAATCTTTCCCCGATTTCCTATTACGGTGCGGCGAAACTGGGAAGCGAAGCATTGATCAGTGCTTTTACATATATGAATGATATGCGTTCGCTTGTATTCCGTTTCCCAAATGTGATCGGTCCCAGGCTGACACACGGGGTTATATTTGATTTTATAAAGAAACTGCAAAAAGACTGTTCGCAGCTCGAAATATTGGGAGACGGCAGGCAAACGAAACCATATATTTATGTGACCGATTTGGTGAATGCCATTGTCAGTTTTACTTCATCTGATGGTGAAAAAGTGACCGGAGTGGAGCTTTATAATCTCGGTGTTGACGGGGAAACCAGTGTGACGCATATTGCGGATATTCTCTGCGAGGAAATGGGATTGCAGGCTGTGCAGTATCATTACACGGGCGGTGAAGGCGGATGGAAAGGAGATGTGCCGCGCTTCCGGTACTGTATTGATAAGATACACAGTGCAGGATGGAAGGCGGAGTGTACGTCGGATGAGGCGGTAAGAAAAACGGTACGGGAAGTTTTGAACATACACTGAAACTGTAAATATTAAGAAGGTAAAGGATCAGTATATGCTGGAAAAATATGTAGCAGTCATACAGGCGGGTGGGAAAGGGACCAGAATGGAATCGCTGACAAAGGGTGAGATTCCCAAGCCGCTGTTGGAAATAAACGGTAAGACGATGATAGAATGGCAGATTGAAAATGCCGGAAAATACGGTATTCAGGAATTTGTACTTATTGTTGGGCATCTGGGTGAGAAGATAAAAGAATACTTTCAGGATGGTGCAAAGCTGGGAATACATCTTACCTACATAGAAGAAAAAGAGCCGCTTGGTTCGGCAGGATCACTGTACTATCTAAAGAATAAGTTGCATAATGATAACTTTATACTGATCTTTGGCGATGTGATGTTTGATATGGACCTGGAACGCATGGTACACTTTCATGAAAGGCACAACGCCTTTGCGACACTTGCGGTACACCCCAATACACATCCCTATGATTCTGATTTGGTCATGATGAACGATGAGGGACAGGTAACAGGTTTTGACGCAAAGACGAATGACAGGACATACTGGTATAGAAATCTTGTTAATGCAGGAATATACGTATTGTCAGACCGGCTGATCGCGGGTATAGCGGAACCGCAGAAACTCGACCTGGAAAAAGACTTGATTTTTCCTGCTATCACATCAGGGAAAGTATATGGATATCAGACAACAGAATATATAAGGGATGCAGGTACACCGGACAGGTTCCATGAAGTCGGCATGGAGCAGAAGAATGGCCTCTGGGAAATGAAAAATCTTAAAAAAAAGCAAAAATGTATCTTCATTGACGGGGATGGCACATTGAATGTTTATAAAGGGTTGATTGCTGATATTGATGCATTTGAACTGGAAAAAGGAGCGGCGGAGGCAGTCGGACTCATAAACAGGAGCGGTTATCTTGTCATCGTGGCGACGAACCAGCCTGTAGTGTCAAGAGGAGTGTGCGAAATATCTGATGTAGAGCATATCCATAGGAAAATGGAAGTGCTTTTAGGCAGGCAGGGGGCATATGTTGACGATACCGGAATGATAATGCAGATGGCAGCAAAGCATAACATAGACCTGTCAGAGTCCTATATGATAGGTGACAGCACTGTAGACATTCAGACAGGAATCAATGCGGGATTAAAAACAGTTCTGGTAAAAACAGGACAGGCAGGTACGGATAGGAAATATGATGTAAAGGCGGATTTTGAGGCGGACAATATACAGGAGGCCGTAAAACTTATTCTGGAAAAAGAGGGGATATAATAAATGACGGATTATACGGAACAAATCGCGAATTATTTGGAGATGGAGAAGAAAGTGCTGGAAAACCTGCCTAAAGAAGACATCAGCACGGTTATGAATGTTTTGGAAACGGCGAGACTTAACCGAAAAAGAATCTTTATCTGTGGAAATGGAGGCAGCGCATCAACCGCATCGCACTATGAATGTGACTTTAATAAAGGCGTGAGCTATGACCAAGATATCAAATATGATTTTGAATGTTTAAGTGACAATGTTCCGATGATGATGGCAATTGCAAATGATATCGGATATGATGATATTTTTGTGGTTCCGCTCCGGAACAAACTGAATAAGGGTGACGTGGTGATCGGAATTTCGGGGAGCGGTAATTCTGAAAATGTAGTAAGGGCACTTGCCTATGCCAATGAAACGGGTGCTGAAACCATTGCAATCTGTGGTTACAGTGGAGGCAAAATAAAAGAACTTGCGAAGTATAATATTCATGTAAAAATTGACAACATGCAGATTGTGGAGGATGTGCACCTGATGCTGGATCATTTGATGATGTATATCCTGTCAGGGGGTCGGGGCTGCTGATGAACAGTTATCTTATTACAGGTGCAACAGGCTATATAGGCTCCATGCTGGTAAAACACATAAATGAAACAGACGAAAATGCGAGCATAACAGCCTTGGTGCGCAACAGATCCAAAGCAGAAAATATGCTGCCGCATGGGGTGGAGATTATAGAGTCGGATCTATGTGACAGGCGGTGTGAAGAACGGCTGACAGAAGCAGGAATCAGAGCAGACTATATCATCCACTGCGCTTCCGTCACTGCGTCTGCCGAGATGATATCCCGTCCCGTGGAGGTGACGGAGAGCATTGTCAACATGACACAGAATATATTGGGGTTCGCAAGGCACAACCGGGTCAAAAGCATGGTGTACCTCTCCAGCATGGAGGTGTATGGAAGCATCAGCAATGTGGACGGGCATCGCATAACGGAGGAAGAAGTTTCGCGAGGGGAAGTGGAATTACTGGCCTCCCGCAGCTGCTATCCTTTAGGTAAACGTATGGCAGAAAATATCTGCTATTCTTATTATACAGAATATGGCATTCCGGTTAAAATTGCCCGACTTGCGCAGACTTTCGGGGAAGGAGTTCTGCCATCGGATAAACGCGTTTTTGCCCAATTTGCTAAAGCAGTCAAAGAGAACAAAGATATTGTGCTTCATACACAGGGGCGTTCCATGGGAAATTACTGTGGGATTCATGATGCCATATCGGGAATTATGACTATTCTGGAAAAAGGGGTAAACGGAGAAGCCTACAATGTGGTAAATGAGGCCAACACTATGGAAATCCGACAGATGGCAGAGTTTGTGGCAAACACAATAGCGAGGGGCAAAATAAAGGTGGTATATGATGTAGCAGAGAATAACCAATATGGTTATGCAGCCGACACGTCGCTTCGTCTGTCAGGCGGAAAACTCGTGTCCTTGGGGTGGGAGCCTAAGGAGGATTTGGGGGATATGTACGCCCAACTCATTATGGGCAGCGCCGGGTGAAACAACCCTTGCATCTTCCCACGATTTGTTATATGATAATCCTATATTTTCATAAGAGCTTGTTGGGATGCATAGCATATGCATCAGACGGAGATAATTAAACTCTTGGAGGTATCTGCAATGAGTGAGACA
>JAFLRO010000011.1 GCA_022511425.1 Acetatifactor sp. | reverse complement strand
AGTATCTATTTTAACATTTTTTTCAATAATTTGTACCCCTTTTTCCTCTAAACTTACAAGAAATGAAATTAATTTTTCATTAAGAGCATTTTCTGCCTCTTTAATTGTATATTTATATTCCACATTTTGATACTCTCGATATGTATATGTACCCAATGCAACAGGTATGGAAAGTTTCTGAAAGATAAGTGGCATGCTCTCCCGAATCAGACTGTCATACACCAGATAGGGCCGATTCTGAGGCAATCTGAACTGACGGCTTCCAAACCGTAAGTAATAGCTTTTTTTCTCCCTGCCAGTAAAAACTTTTTTCACATAATCGAAGGACAGCTGATCCTGAAAGCTGATCGTATACTCCAGGATGATGTCAGCATCCGCATCCACATAATGATACTCCCTTATGGTAGTATCGTCGTTATAGATAGGTACTTTGCCCTCCACCAGGATGGTTCCCGCCTCAATTGTATCTCCAATGGATACCTTGGGAACTCCGCTTCTGACAATCATGGACACAACCACACCGCCGTATTCAGATATCAGATCCGTTCCTTCTGTGGTTTTGTGTATTTCAGTGATAATTGGCGCATCATTTTCCTTGATATCTATTATAAGCTTTGTACCGGTGAGCCTGGCTGATGCCCATGTGACCTGCGGAAACTGCCTTCGTATTTCCTTCTCCAGCTCCCGAATGTCCAACTCGTCCTGATTCATGCCGATCACAATGCTGCGCTCCTCCAAAAAACTGTCGAACACATCCCGAGTGATCTGATAATTACCGTTTAACTCAATGTTCCAAACATATCGGGAGGACCATATCCAGAAAAATACAGCCAAAATCAGTCCTGCAATAAATACTTTCCGTCTCAGCATCTTGGGCAGAAAAAAAGGTAGTCCATATCGTTCCAATACGGCTACCCTTGTTCCCGTCTTTTTCACAATAGGTTTAAGCGCCCAGAAACCGTTAAGGTTGATGCACATATAGTACACCTCGCCATCCCGGACAATATCCCAGAGCAGGATTCCCTTGTTGCTGCAAAGGTTCATAAAACGCTCCGGTGAGAATCCCCACACCTTAATGCGCAGATATCCCTTTAAATACTTCAATAATTCGATCATGACCCATCCCCGTTTCGTCTGCTTATGCATATCTCATAAGTATCTCACACAGGCAATACAGCCACTGATCTTCATATCCTCGTTGGTATAATAATCGATGCAGAGCCTGGTCCCTTCAAAGCAGACCTGACACGTCTTCCCCTGAAGCAGGATCTGATTCTCCGTATATTCCAGAATACCCCGATAATTCTCTATCCACGCTTCATGGGAACCTGTCAAAGTTACCTTCAACGCTCCCATAATAATGTCCTTGGGGAGCTTAAGCGACTCCACCAGCGCTTCCTTTTGCTGACTGCGTTCTCTGTTCTTTCTCATGTTTCATGTATATTACTGCAGTCACAAAACTATGCGCGGCCACAACGCAACTTTCCGTTAGGACAGGATTGCCTTGATTAATGGTCTGGCCACCGGCGGTGCCGCAGAAATGGTGCAGGCTGCCAGAAACCGCTCCGATGCCTGGGATGCCTTTTCTGGGTCGTTGGCATGCATCATTGCCAAAGGCTCTCCCATCTGAACATAATCTCCCACCTTCTTACACAGTACCAGCCCTACGGCCAAATCAATTTCGCTTTCTTTGGTCTCTCTGCCGCCTCCCAGAATCAACGAGCAGATACCCACTTCATCGCAGACAATACGGCTCACGTAACCGCTTGCAGGAGCCGGGATGGGCTGTATCAACTCTGCCTTTGGTAAAAGCTCCGTATCATACACCGCCCTGCTGTCGCCGCCCTGTGCTTCTACAAACTCCGCCAGTTTCTTTAGCGCGCTTCCATCATTTATCACCTTCTGCAGCTTCTTGCGGGCTTCCTCTTCCGTCTCTGCCATCCCGCCGGCCAGCAGCATCTGACTTCCCAGAGTCAGACACAGCTCCACAAAATCCGCCGGGCCATGGCCATTCAGCGTATCGATGGCCTCCTTTACCTCCAAGGCATTGCCCACCGCATATCCCAGGGGCTGATCCATGTCAGATATCACCGCTACAGTTTTTCTTCCCGCGTGGACGCCGATCCGTACCATCTCCTCTGCAAGTGCTCTGGCATCCTGTTCCTCCTTCATAAAGGCACCGCTACCGGTCTTCACATCCAACACAATTGCATCAGCCCCCGCCGCCAGTTTCTTGCTCATGATGGAGCTGGCAATCAGTGACATATTGTCCACTGTAGCTGTAACATCCCGGAGGGCGTAAAGCTTTTTATCCGCAGGAGCCAGATCGGCAGTCTGACCCATGATGGCTATGCCGATCTTATTCACATTTTCAATAAACTGTTCTGTAGACAGCGCCGTAGTAAAGCCGGGGAAACTCTCCAGCTTGTCTATTGTGCCGCCGGTATGTCCCAGACCCCTGCCGCTCATTTTTGCTACAGGAATTCCGCAGGCGGCAACCATAGGAGTCAGCGCCAAAGAAGTTTTGTCGCCCACTCCTCCTGTGCTGTGTTTATCTACTTTAATACCTCGTATGGCTGACAAATCCAGCATATCACCGCTGTGAGCCATAGCCATAGTGAGGGCAGCTGTCTCCTGTGCTGTCATTTTCTGAAAGAAAACAGCCATCATCAGGGCAGAAACCTGATAGTCGGGAATAGTTCCTTTCGTGTAGCCCTCCACAAAATAACGGATCTCCTCTTCGTACAACTCACCGCCGTTTCTCTTTTTCATGATAAGGTCATACATTCTCATTGTCGTTGTCTCCCCTATAAAGTCTCAACTCCCACTTGCTTACAGATCCCCATAAGACAGCATTTGTCGCAATAAGGCTTTGTCCTGGCGGTACAGACCGCTCTGCCGTGATCCACCAGCCTGTGACAGAAATCATTGCCTTCCTCGGGAGGTATCAGCTTCCACAATGCCTTTTCCACCTTAGCCGGCTCCTTTATGCCATCCACCAGACCCATGCGGTTCACAAGGCGAATACAATGGGTATCCGTGACAATGGCGGGCTTGCCGAACACATCTCCCATGATCAGGTTAGCGCTCTTTCTGCCCACCCCCGGTAGTGCCAGCAGCTTGTCAAAATCTTCTGGCACATTTCCTTCATATTCATCCCGCAGTACTTTCATACATGCGCTGATATCACGGGCTTTGCTGTTGCCCAGGCCGCAGGGATGCACAATTTCCTCAATCTCCTCCACGGATGCATCGGCCAGTGCATTCACGTCAGGGAATTTCTCATATAGTTTCTCCACCACTACATTTACTCTGGCATCGGTACACTGAGCCGCCAGTCTCACACTGACTAACAGCTTCCAGGCCTGATCATATTCCAGTGTACAGTCCGTCTCCGGGTATTCTTCCTTCAGTTTCTCAATGATCTCCAGCGCCCGCTGCTTTTTCGTCATTAACATACTCCTTTTTGCATAATACTCCTGCATTTTTCGCATCTTTTTTCATATTAATGTAAAAAATGCAACTTTTCCTGCAATTCTATCATTCAAATACCCTGCATCAAACTGACGGAATGTTACGCTTAAAGCTTATCAAATTCATTCTCATGCTTTTTGAAAAATTCGTAATAGATTCTTACATTCTCAAGCTGGGTCCAGCGCTTCACATCCACCGGATCCTCATCCATATCGTAAATTTTAGCCCCTCGCATGGATAAAATAAAGGGGGAATGTGTAGAGATAACGAACTGACAGCCGAAAAACCTGGCAGAATCTTCCATAAATTTCACCAGTTCCTGTTGCCTTGCAGGAGAAAGGCTGTTTTCAGGCTCATCCAATAAAAATAGGCCATTTTCGCCGATTTTCTCTGCAAAGTACTGGAATGCACTTTCCCCATTAGAATACTCTCTCACATTGTCCATCATTTCGTTGCGGACATACCGGGATTGGGTTCTGCGCCTGGCCTCCACCACCTTGCGCAGTTTCTCATAATCCTCCATGGACTTCATCTGAAATTTGGAATATTTGGCATCCAAATACTCTTCCAGCAGCTTTTCCCGTTGATTGTTGAGTCCCTCATTGAGATTTCTTATATTCAACATATAGTCAAACACATCATCACTGGTGACAATACGGCTGTTTTCCGGAATCACTCCCGGAACTTCCACCTCACACCACTTTACATAATCAGGGAAAAAATTGGAACGATTATATATGGAATCTCTGGCAAGCCCCAGTTTTTCTGCAATTACATTCAGTGCCGTAGTTTTGCCGGAACCGTTGCCACCATACAGGAGCGTTATGGGTTCGAAATCAAGCCGATTCAGATTGTGCCGGGATAGAATTTTGAATGGATAGTAAGAATCGTAGCAGGTCCGTTTCTGCCCTAGGAAAAAATCAAATTCTCGCTCGGCATCCGGAAAGGTAATGCTTTCTAAATAAATCATGGGTGATACCTTTCTCTATTCCTCAATATCCATATATTACAAACATAGCTTGTGATCGGCATTAGCCGCTCGCTATATCATCATTTATGGTAGGGTTCACCGTTGATAATACGGAATGTCCGGTAGATTTGTTCCAGGAGGATTACCCTCATTAACTGGTGAGGAAAAGTCATATTGGAAAAACTCAACGCAAAATCCGCCCTCTTCCGCACAGAGGGATGCAGCCCAAGGGAACCGCCGATCACAAATGTGATATGGCTTGTACCCTCCACAGTCAGACATTGCATCCATTCAGCCAGTCCTTCGGAGGACAGCTTCCTTCCTTTAATCTCCAGGGCACACACGAACGCATCCTCCCGGATTTTGCCCAAAATCCGGTCAGCTTCGCGCTCCAATATTTTCTCCTCCTCAAGTTCGCTGGCTCCCTCCGGTATCTTCTCATCCGCCACCTCTATCAGTTCCAGCTTACAATACCTGCTCAGCCGTTTTGTATACTCCTCCACAGCTTCCCGGTAGAATTTTTCCTTCAATTTCCCTACGCTTATTACTGTAATTTTCATTCTTCTGTTTCCTCAAAGATCATGCCATAGACATGATCATCCACAAACTTATCCAGAAAGTCCTGATCCAAGTTAACAAACTGGTGATTCAATCGCTCCTTGATAAATGCGGTGCGGTTAAAGTAATGTACCTCTTCCGGCATATCCCGACTGCACGCCTGACTGTCAATATCATCTGCTCTCAAGTTTTCTTTACACCAATCCAACAAAGTACTTCGGAGCGAATTCTCTGACTCAGCCTTTTTAGCAAAAAAGCTGGCACTCTTAATAGACATAGCTCCTGACACCGAGAATAACAGGAAGATAGCTGTCATCACCCCATAGAATAAATATGGGTTCCCCAATCGCAGGGGCAATACTTCCATAATTCCCAGTACCGTCAGTACCAGTCCCAAAATGCCAATAATCAAAAGCATCCAGCCGGAAGAACGGTTATCGTCAGCCTTCTGGGAACTGTCCTGATACAGGGAGCTGCTCCGAAAAGCCCTGCGGGCAGCGGCGGCTTCCCTGAACTGCTCTGCCTCCTCAGACACGTCGACCACACCCTCTTGCTCGCCACTCTCCTCCGCAAGTCTTTGATTCTCCTGCACAAGGAACACCCGCACTGCTGCAGCAGCTTTTTCAAGCTCCTCTCTGGCCACCAGAAGTTCAACCTGACCGTCATTGTCATCTTCCCTGCGCTCCAATCCCCGGATTCCACTGTAACGCAGAAAATCTGCAAGAGCCTCCATCTGCTCCGTCTCCCCGAAGGTCAACGATACGAGCTCATCATTCTGCTCTTCCTCAACCAACTTGCTTCCACAGTCAGCGCAGACAGTAAACCCTTCTCTGTACTCACTTTTGCATTTCGGACACCAAGGCATGACCGTAACCCCCTTTGGTACATCAGCATATCATCCACACGCGTTCCTAAGAAAGCTCTGCGGACAACCTGCCTCCTCCGTTTCCCTTAACACTCGTAGTCCATACAGCTTCTGTTACATGTCACAGACCTGACATACCCACCGGCTGCCACATGATCCGGATGGACCTGATAAGCCTGCAAAGCCTCCACAGTCTCAAACGTGGAAATCAACGCCACATCACGGTTACTGGATTCAAGTTGATTCACCACCACCTGAATCTCCACAGCACCTGCCACCTTCTCCTTAATCGGCTCCAGCAGAGACTTCATCTTTTCCCCAGCTTCCGCTCTCTCTTGTGAAGACATCCCCTCATTAAAATTCCACAACACAATATGCTTGACCATTCACCATCCCCCTTAATTGACACTTCATCCGCGCACTATATTAACCCTATCCAGCAACAGGCATCGTGGAAACCTTAAACTACAGCCACACAATACCGTCACTCGTGCCCTCCTAAGCCGTGGCCATAAGTTATTTACTACTCAAATACTCATCAATCCCTTTAGCCGCCGCCTTTCCAGCGCCCATAGCCAATATAACAGTAGCAGCCCCAGTAACAGCATCACCGCCGGCATAAACCCCTTCCTTTGTGGTCTTGCCGTTTTCTTCATCAGCCACAATACACTTCCACTTGTTTGTCTCCAGCCCCTCTGTAGTAGAAGAAATCAACGGATTTGGCGAAGTACCCAGTGACATAATCACTGTGTCAAGCTCCATGACAAACTCCGATCCGGGCACTTCCACAGGACGCCGTCTTCCCGATGCATCAGGCTCCCCTAATTCCATCCTGATACACTTCATGCCGGTAACCCAGCCCTTATCGTCGCAGAGAATCTCCGTAGGGTTTGTGAGAAGATCAAAGATAATCCCCTCCTCCTTGGCATGATGTACTTCCTCCACTCTGGCCGGCAGTTCCTCCTCGCTGCGGCGGTACACGATATGAACCTCCGCACCCAGCCGCAGAGCTGTCCTTGCCGCATCCATAGCTACATTTCCTCCGCCTACCACGGCCACCTTTTTACTCTTCATAATAGGCGTATTGGAATTCTCATCAAATGCCTTCATCAGGTTACTCCTGGTCAGATACTCGTTAGCTGAGAACACACCGTTGGCATTTTCACCCGGAATACCCATGAACTTGGGCAAACCGGCACCGGATCCGATAAATACTGCGTCAAAGCCTTCCTCTTCTATCAACTGGTCAATGGTAACAGACTTACCGATCACAACATTTGTCTCAATCTTTACGCCCAGAGCCTTTACATTGTCAATCTCTTTTGCCACCACATCCTTCTTAGGCAGACGAAACTCAGGAATACCGTACACCAATACTCCGCCGGGCTCGTGCAGCGCCTCAAAGATTGTCACATCATAGCCCATCTTAGCCAGATCTCCCGCACAGGTAAGGCCGGCAGGACCGGAACCGATCACAGCTACACTCTTTCCCTTTTTCTCAGCGGTTCCCGCAGGTTTTAAACCATTCTCACGTGCCCAGTCAGCCACAAAACGCTCCAGCTTACCGATGGCGATGGGTTCTCCCTTGATACCCCTGATACACTTACCTTCACACTGGCTTTCCTGGGGACATACCCGCCCGCAGACAGCAGGAAGTGCGCTGGCTTCACTGATGACTCTGTAAGCCTCAGCAGTGTCCCCTTCCTTCACTTTCTCAATGAATCCAGGAATATTGATAGCCACGGGACATCCCTTGACACACTGCGCATTTTTGCAGTTAATACATCTGGAAGCCTCCTCTTTAGCCTCCTCCTCGTTATAACCAAGGCATACCTCAGCAAAATTGGCAGCCCTCTCCTTTGCATCCTGTTCTCTGACAGGCACTTTCTTCAATACATCCATCTCTGTAACCATACCTTTCTATCGATTATCCTACCTATTGATCAACCACATTGACCGCATCCGCCGTGATGGGTATCACCCTCCTGAAGCTTCAGCATAGCTCTTCCCTCTTCGGTCTTATAAATCAGTTGACGTCTCATAGCTTCATCAAAGTTTACCAGATGTCCGTCAAACTCAGGGCCATCCACACATGCAAACTTCACTTCTCCACCCACAGTTACCCGGCAGGCGCCGCACATTCCCGTGCCATCCACCATGATGGGATTCAGGCTGACAACAGTGGGGAGATTCAGTTCCTTAGTCAACAGGCACACAAATTTCATCATGATCATCGGTCCGATAGCGATGCAGACATCATATTGCTTTCCCTCTGCAATCAGATCCTTAATGGTCTGAGTCACCATACCGCTGCGCCCGTAGGATCCGTCATCCGTAGTCACATAGAGGTTCCCGGCCACAGCCTCCATCTCCTTCTCCAGTATCAGAAGATCCTTGGTTTTACTTCCCACAATAACATCTGCAGCCACACCGTTTTCATGGAGCCACTTCACCTGGGGGTACACAGGAGCAGCTCCTACACCGCCGGCTACGAACAGGATCTTTTTCTTTTTCAGCTCCTCAAGTGGCTCACCTACCAACTCGGAAGGACAGCCCAGCGGACCTACAAAATCGTGGAACCCATCACCTTCCTTAAGTTCTGCCATCATTTGAGTGGCGGCACCCACACACTGGAACACAATGGTCACAGTTCCCTTGTCCCTGTCATAATCACAGATAGTCAGCGGAATACGCTCCCCCTCCTCATCCGTCCTAACGATTACAAACTGTCCGGGCTGACAGGTCTTAGCCACCCGATTTGCCTCCACATCCATCAGAAAAATGTTTGTGGTAAGCGCTTCCTTCTTTACAATCTTATACATAATGCCTCTCCTTCTGCCACATCAGCGGCGCTTAATCTTACATTTACTCATTTATATTGTCCAACGGTGTCAGCTCATAATTTCTTCCGGTCTCCTGTTGAAGTCTGAAACGTGTGCAGCTATATATATCCACTGCATAGAAATTGCCTGTTCTGACTTGAGATCCGTCCTCACTCCGCAGCACCTCTGTAATCACAAAATAATCACTAACATTATTGATATTGAGCACATAAAGATACTCATAAACATATATTGCACCGGTCTCGTCAAAATGACCTACACTGTCAATAATCCTTCCTGTACTCAGTGCATACTCCTGCACAGCCTCAACTGCCTGCTCCGGCGTATACTCTGTATTCAGGCGCAATTCATACCTGCGCTCCGCAACTTCTCCCACAACGCCATCCACTATTCTGGCAAATTTATAATGTGAAGCTCCTAACGGCATGGGGATGGGTCCGGTGTACACATTTGAGGAATATGTGGGATCTGTGCCGTCCGTAGTATAATAGACCTCTTCCTCACTGTCAACATTTAGCACTTCAATATACTGGGGCAAATTATAATCACCACTGGCAATACTGACCTCCGGGGCAGGAATAACATCATAATCAATAAAGTATTCCTTCCGTACAATCTCGCTGACAATTCCATTCTCATTAATAAAAACTGCCTTCACAACATAATTTCCGTTCTCCAGAATAATGGGCATGGTGTACAATGTACTGTTTTCGTCGGGATCACTGCCATCCAACGTATAATATATACTGCCCGTACCCATGGCTGTCAGCTTCAATGGCTGAATACTGGTATAATCTCCCTCGATAACGCTGAACTCAGGGGGATTGGCAATATAATTCTGGTACATGGAGATAAGTTCTTCGTTGTGACTGCCAAGAATAAGCTCATTTATGGTCAGATAATCCTTCCTTGCACGATAAATGGCAATCAGCCTTCCATAAGCTCTGTCAAGCTGTTCTGTAGTGGCATTCTCGTTTCTGGTTATCTCACGCAGCAGGTACTCATATTCTATTTTGTTGTTTTTCAGGAAATACACCTCAGCCAGACTGAAATGCAGCTCAATATTGTCCTCGTCCAATTCAAGCGCTCTGTTGTAATAGGCAATTGCTCTGTCATAATCCTCAGAGGCTACACATTGCACAGCCTTTGCAACCTGATATTCCTCAGAGTTGTATAGGTACACCCAAACACACATCCCCACTGCAGCGCCCAGAACCAGCGCTGCCAGTGATATCGGAATCAACCATTTGAACCACTTTTTCGGTGCAGTCTGCTCCGTCATATCCGGCAGATCCTCCAGGGACTCATCCTCATCTTCTTCCGATAGAGGCTCCTCCAGCTCGTCCATAATACCGTTTATGATCTGCTGAATGTTTTGCTCCAGCTCAGGTTCAAAGTCGGGTACAATATGTATGTCCTCGCCGCAATGCTCACAATACAGAGTACCGTCGGCCATTTCCTCTCCGCAGTTAGGACATTTCATAGTCATTTCCTCTCATTAGAACAATCCTGTGATCACACCTTTTTCATTCACATCGATTCTGTGGGCGGCGGGTTGTTTCGGCAGCCCCGGCATAGTCATTATATCTCCGGTAAGCGCTACCACGAACCCTGCTCCTGCAGATACATATACTTCTCTCACTGTCAGTTCAAATCCTTCTGGCCTGCCCAAAAGTTTCGGGTCATCTGAAAGGGAGTACTGATTCTTTGCCATGCAGACAGGCAAATTCCCGAATCCCAGTTCCTCCAACCGCTTCAGCTGTTTTTCAGCTAACGTTGAAATACTGACACTGCCCGCTCCATATATTTCAACCGCCACTCGTTTTATTTTCTCTTCCAAAGGAATCTCATCTTCATACAATACCCTGAAATTACTTTCTCTCTTCTCCAGAGTCTCCAACACCTTCTCTGCCAGAGCAATTCCGCCTTCTCCGCCCTTCTCCCACACCTGGGACAATGCAAATTCGCAATTTCTGCTCTCGCAGAAAGATCTCACAAAATCCACCTCCGCTGCCGTGTCCGTCGCAAAAGAATTCAAGGTGACAACCACGGGTACGCCATATTTTTGAAGGTTTTCTATGTGCTTTTCCAGGTTTACAATCCCCTTCTTAAGCGCATCTAAATCCTCAGATCCCAGTTTCGTCTTTTCCATACCCCCATTGTATTTCAGGGCTCTGACTGTTGCTACCAGCACCACTGCATCCGGCTTTAGGCCTGCTATCCGGCACTTGATATCAAAAAACTTCTCAGCTCCTAAATCTGCGCCAAAACCTGCTTCTGTGATACAATAATCCGCCAATTTCAGCGCCGCTCTGGTCGCCCGCACTGAGTTACAGCCATGGGCAATGTTGGCAAAAGGTCCACCATGTATCAATGCAGGCGTGTGCTCTAAAGTCTGGATAAGGTTTGGCTTCATGGCATCCTTTAGCAGAGCTGTCATAGCGCCTACCGCCTGCAGATCTCCCGCTGTTACCGGCTCTCCCGCATAGTTATAAGCAACTATGATCCGTTCAAGTCGCTCCTTTAAATCCTTTATATCCTCTGCCAGACAGAAAATTGCCATAATCTCACTGGCCACTGTAATTACAAAGTGATCCTCCCTGACTACGCCGTCCGTCTTATTACCCAGTCCTACCACAATGTTGCGCAGAACCCTGTCATTCATATCCTCGCACCGCTTCCATACTATCTGGCGAGTGTCAATCTGCAATTCGTTTCCCTGCTGGATATGATTGTCCAACAATGCTGCCAGCAAGTTGTTAGCTGATGTTATCGCGTGGAAATCTCCGGTAAAATGAAGATTCAAATCCTCCATGGGAACCACCTGAGCATATCCCCCTCCTGCAGCTCCGCCCTTGATTCCAAAACAGGGACCCAGGGATGGTTCTCTCAGAGCAATTACTGCTTTCTTGCCAAGCTTGCCAAAGGCCTGACCAAGCCCTACGCTGGTCGTGGTCTTTCCCTCCCCAGCAGGAGTCGGATTTATTGCAGTGACTAAAATCAGTTTTCCGTCAGGTTTGCCCTGTAATTTTTCCAGGCAATCCTCCGTCAGCTTTGCCTTATATTTCCCGTAATATTCCAGATCTTCCTCCGCAATTCCAAGCTGCTGCGCAATTTTCCCAATGGGTTCCAGCACAGCTTCCTGTGCGATCTCAATATCCGTCTTCACCCTATCTTTCTCCTTCATTTCCCGCATCTTTCATAATATTATATACTTAAAGCTTTTCCGGTTTAAGCCTGTAGTTCATTGCTATAACATCTCCTCCACAAGCTGTTCAAACTGCTCAATACTCATCAGAATCTTTCTTGGCTTGGTTCCTTCCTCCTCACCCACTACACCGTATTCGCTGAGTTGATCCATAATTCTGGCAGCCCTGTTAAAGCCCACCTTCAACACACGCTGGAGCATGCCGATAGAGGCCTTGTCCTTGTCAATGATGAACCGACCCGCTTTCTCAAACAGCTCGTCCAATTCGGAGTCCGACCCGCCGGCTCCACTGCCTCCGGCTCCGCTGCCCATATTTTTTATCTTTTCTTCAATATCTTCCGCATACACATTTCCAAGTGTCTGGTTTTTCAGGAAATCAACCACATCTGAAACTTCCCGGTCGGAAACAAAAGCACCCTGGATACGGGCAGGCTTAGTATAGCCCTGAGGATAAAAGAGCATGTCTCCCTTTCCCAGAAGCTTCTCCGCGCCGTTCATGTCAAGAATTGTGCGGGAATCCACGCCGCTGGATACGGAAAATGCCACTCGGCTGGGCATGTTAGCCTTTATCAATCCCGTGATTACGTCCACACTTGGCCGCTGGGTAGCGATAATCAAATGGATGCCTGCGGCTCTGGCCAGTTGTGCCAGACGACAGATGGATTCCTCCACCTCACCCGGGCACACCATCATCAAATCTGCCAACTCATCTACAATAATGACGATCTGTGGCAACTTGGCAGGTGCGTTCTCCTCACCACTCTCCCGCATGGACTCCACTTTCTTGTTATAGCCCTTTAAATCTCTCACATTGAAGTCCGCAAATTTACGATAGCGATCTTCCATCTCTGATACGCCCCAATGCAGCGCCGCCGATGCCTTCTTAGGATCGGTGACCACAGGAATCAGCAGATGGGGAATACCGTTGTACACACTCAACTCTACTACTTTGGGGTCCACCATGATCAGCTTCACATCATCGGGATGGGCCTTATACAGAATACTCATAATCAGTGTATTAATGCAGACCGACTTACCGGAGCCGGTGGCGCCTGCAATAAGCATATGCGGCATCTTCGCAATGTCCGTCACAACAACCTTACCGCCAATATCCTTGCCGACAGCAAATGCAATATTGGAAGGAAAATCTTTAAATTCATTACTCTCCAGCAGGTCACGAAGTGCTACCGGCATATTTTCCTTGTTTGGCACCTCGATGCCGATGGCGGCCTTTCCGGGAATGGGGGCTTCAATACGGATGTCTGTAGCTGCAAGATTCAGCTTGATGTCATCTGCCAGTCCAACAATCTTGGAAACCTTCACTCCCTGCTCCGGCTGTAGCTCATACCTGGTAACGCTGGGACCCTGACTGATGTCTGTGATTGTCACCTTCACGCCGAAGGTGCTCAGAGTCTGCTGAAGGCGCATCGCCGTATCCTTCAGCTCCTTGGTGGAATCACCCGTTGCCGCCACACCCTTCTGTAACCTTGACAGCGGCGGGAACATATACTTCTTTGGCAGCTTCTTCTCCGCCTGCATCATATCTTTCTGAATCTCAGGTTTAGGTGCAGACACTTGAGGTCTGTTATGTACTGCAGAATACTCATCCCGCACAACGGATTCACTTGGTTCCTCCATCCCTTCCTTATGTACCCGGATGGATTGACCGTTCTCCTCTCTCTGGCCATAGGATATGGACTGTCTCTCAAATGTTGTATGCCTCTCAAAAGACTGTTCAACAGGCATCGTCTCATCAATGAGTTCAGTCTCATCCACGAACGATTCTTCCATGGGAATTTCTTCATCCATCGGAATCTTTTGATCCATGGGAATTTCTTCGTCCATGGGCACGTCCACATTCATTGTTACCTGGTGCATACTTCTAATGCGCACCTTCTCGAAATCAAATCCCTGTACGGAACTATCGTCCCATTCCGAGCTATTCTGCTCCTGTTCCTCCGTAAAAGTAATCTCGTGCACATCGTCTCTATGTGCATTTTCATCCTGCCTTGGCAACGCAGTATCCAATATCACACCGGATACTTTCCGCTCCATGCGCAGGATCTTCTGATTCTCTTTCTCCTCCGCCTTCAGCCGGCGTTCTTCTTCCCTACGGGCTCTCTGTTCCTCATGCTCCTGTCTGCGAACCTGATTTTGTTCCCTGCGGCGTTCCGCATCTTCCCTTGACAGTTCACGCATGCGGCTGCCACCGTTTTTCACACTGTCCAGCAGAGATTTTTCAGTGAGCAGAATCAGACTTACCACAGAACAAAGCAGAACCACCAACACTGTACCCAAAGTCTCCAGATAATGTTGCAACAGATAGCAAAGGCTTCCGCCTAAAACTCCACCGCCCGACCTTGTATCCCGGCTGACTTCATATATGGTCTTTATACTGTACTCCGTCATGGAAGCAGCGTTTTTCACAACCAGGTCACAGACTATCCCCAGCATGACAAATAGAACAATACCCGCGATCAACTTCCGAAGCGCATTAGAATTCCCCTCATTTGCAAACCAAAAAGCCACTGCCAGAAACAGCAGTACCGGAACTGTATATGCCATAAAGCCAAACAGCCCAAATAAGAACCCGCTGATGGCATCTCCCACAGGACCAATGATACCAAAATTGCAGAAAAAGAGGATTACCATTGCCACAAACAACACAATCAGACCGATTTCATGAAACAGGGCGCTGTCTTTTGCCATCTGCTGGGGATCGGTCTGAGTCTTTCTGCTTGTGGTGCTCCGAGAGCTTATCTCACGGGTACTCGTCTTTGTACTTTTATTATTTGAATTGGAAGAGGATGATCGCCTTCCATTGGTTGCTGCCATCTTGCCGTACCTCACTTGCAATACTTCTATATCTTTATAAGTATATCATTTTTCTTTTGACTTGTCATTAATCATTTGGTGCAATTTCGCAATGGCTTTATCAATTCCGCCTACCTCATTGATAATTCCATACTTTACCGCCTCTTCTCCTACCAGGATCGTCCCCACGTCTTTTGTCAGGAACCCCGTTTCCGTCATAAGCTGCTCCAGTACTTCTTTACTTATACTGCAATGGTCACAGACAAAACCGGTGATCCTGTCTTGAATCAGTTTGAAATAATCAAAGGTCTGAGGCACTCCTATGACCATACCGTTGAGCCTGACCGGGTGAATCACCATGGTGCCGGTATTGACGATATAAGAATAATCCGTGCTGACGGCAATAGGCACACCTATGGAGTGACTTCCCCCAAGCACCAGAGATACAGTAGGTTTGCTCAGAGATGCGATCATTTCTGCGATGGCAAGCCCTGCTTCCACATCACCGCCCATAGTGTTCAGGAGTACCAGAACTCCCTGGATATTCTTGCTGTCCTCGATAGCCGCAAGACTGGGAAGAATGTGCTCATATTTAGTAGTCTTTGAATTGTTGGAGAGATTCTCATGACCTTCGACCTCACCGATGATAGAAATCAGATGGATGCTGTCAAGCTGCGCGTTTTCATCCAGTGTCACTTGACCTGTTTTTTCTATTCGTTCGTCACGATGCTCCTCCTGCTCTATTTTTTTCTCTTTCTTTTCCTCTGACATATAATCTCCTCGCTGCCATAGCTATACAATGTTACAGGGAGTGCATAATGCACTCCCTGTTAGCATTGCCTGATCCGGCAAAAAAATTCTCATTGTATGTCAAAATCATCGTTTTCATCCACTACATGATCAAAATCATCATGTCCTGACGGTTCCACTTTATAATCCAGAACCCTTTTCTTATGCGGTTTCGGCAGCGGAAGCGGATTTTCAATGTAGTTGGGTTTGGAAGAAGTCTCGTTCTCCTCCTGCTTATGCGCCGGCTCCTTGACCTCCGGCTCCGCTTCCTCCTGCATATGCTTTGGAATTTCTATCCGATCAGTTCCCGACTCACGCAGGTATTTAGGTAACTTCATCCCATCGGTTTCCGATGCTCCCATATCTTTCTCCTCCGCTGGCTCTTCTACTTACTCTACTAACGGTTCCTGAACTTCTTGTATTTCTTTCTGTATTTCTTTCTGTATTTCTTTCTGTATTTCTTTCTGTATTTCTTTCTGTACTTCTTTCTGTTTTTCCTCTTTCTTTTTGCCTTTTCCTTTTGTCCTTATTTTCACCTGTTCCTTTGTTTGCATAAAAAGCTGCTCTTCCAACAGTTTTCCCGACAGTTCTTCAGTTACCTCTACAACATCGGCCAGAAATGTTTCAACCTTATTATGGGAACTGAAGCATGCTTTTATGCCGGCTCCCGCCAAAATAGTCATACACAGAAGCAAGTACATGTTGGACGGCAATTCCATCCACCCGCAGCACAAGACCAAGAATCAGGAACAATACCACAAAGATGGTTTCTCTCAACATCAGATTGTGCACATTGCCTTATACAGCGTTTTTATGATCGACGGTAGCCTATGAAACAGATAAGCACATAGAGCCACCAATGCAACAATCGCCAAGGACAATACCGGCCCCATATAAACAGGACCTCTGAAATAATTCACCGCCACAGCGGATAGCTCCACTATCCCAAAACACGTAATCAATGTGTATGTTGCCCACATTAAGTTACTGAATACGCACTTTCTCCAACTCACCTGCAGCTTCCTTTAAGTTTCATTGTCATCATCATCTGTTAAAACCTTCTCAATATTATATCTTGGCCTCCCCTTCACTTCAATATATATCTTTCCAATGTATTGTCCTACCAGTCCGATAGCCAACAATTGTACACCGCCCAGGAACCAGATAGACAGAATCAGAGAAGTCCATCCCGGTACTACATGTCCGGTAAAGTAGGATATCAGCGCATAGATTGCCGCCAGAATTGAGAAAAAGATAATAAATACTCCCACTCCCAGGATCAAGCTGATGGGCTTTACGCTGAAAGAGGAAATACCGTTGAAAGCCAACGCCAGCATTTTCTTTAATGGATATTTGGATTCCCCTGCCACCCGCTCTTTACGGTCATAGTAAACATTATCAGTCTGATAACCGATCAGTGGAATCATGCCCCGCAGGAACAAGTTAGTTTCCTTGTATTTTGAAAACTCTTCCACTGCCCGCTTTGACATTAACCGGAAATCAGCATGGTTGTACACGGTCTTTACCCCCATTGCTGCCATTAATTTATAGAAAGCCTGAGCAGTAGTCCGCTTGAAGAAAGTATCTGTTTTCCGCTCCTTCCTGACGCCATATACGATATCACAGCCCCCGTGAAATTTATCTATCATCTCTTCGATGACTGCCACATCATCCTGAAGATCCGCATCAATGGACACCGTCACATCGCTCATATCCTTAGCAGTGAGCAGCCCCGCAGTCAGCGCGAACTGATGCCCCACGTTTCCCGCAAGCTTCACTCCGCAAATCCGGGTGGGATACGCCCTGTGTTCTTCCTCGATCAACTCCCAGGTGCGATCCTTGCTTCCGTCATTCACAAACAGAATAAAACTGTCCTCCGCTATCTTTTCCTTGTGGATCAAATCCTCCAGTACTTCTCTCAGCGCCTGGGAAGCAATCTTTAAGACCTCTTCTTCGTTATAACAGGGCACTACGATAGCCAGTTTGTCCATAAAAGCTTCCTTTCACTATCTGAATCACTGCCGGAATAAACGCTTACTCATCCCAGTTATGATACACTGCCTGGACGTCATCATCATCCTCTAGCATGTCAAGAGTCCTCTGAAGATTCTTCACGGCATTCTCATCTTTAAGCTCTACATAATTCTGCGGAATCATAGTCACCTCAGCGCTGAGCATGGGAATTCCCGCATCCTCCAACGCTTTGCGCACCTCTTCAAAACTATCAGGATCGGTCAGCACTTCAAAGCTGTCCTCCTCCTCATTAAAATCCTCAGCACCTGCATCCAGCGCTGTCATCATCAAATCATCGGCTTCCAGGTCACACTCTTCCTTGTCAATGATAATCTGACCTTTCTTATCAAACATAAAGGATACACAGCCGGGGGTTCCCACATTGCCCTGTCCCTTTGTAAAAGCGCTTCTCACATTGGCAGCCGTACGGTTCTTATTGTCGGTCAGTGCATCCACAATAATTGCAATACCGCTAGGTCCATAACCCTCATAAGTCACATATTCATAATTCACATTACCCACATCACCTGCAGCTTTTTTAATTCCCCGCTCAATAGTGTCATTGGGCATGTTGTTTGCTTTTGCTTTTGCGATAACTGTAGCCAGCTTGAAGTTATTATTGGGATCAGGGCCGCCCTCTTTCACTGCCACTGCAATCTCACGGCCGATGATAGTAAATATTTTCCCTTTGGCAGCATCGTTCTTTTCCTTTTTGTGCTTTATATTTGCAAATTTTGAATGTCCTGACATTACTTATCCTCCCTGTGTCTTGTATCTGTCTCTTACTGACCTTCTTGCGCTCATTGTATCATTTTTTACTGTTTTCTTCAAGCACCGTTTCCCGCTGCGCGGCTCCACCCTCGCCGGGTTCCGGATCCTCAGGAAGCTTGGTTACCTGGACCCGCTGGATCATCTTATTCTCTACCTCCAGAATCTTAAAGTTATAACCGCTGTAATCCACGTCGAACTGCTCGTCCGGCTCAGGTATCCTGTCCAGTCTTGAAATCAGGAAACCGTTCAAGGTCTCAAATTCCTCATCTGCGAAGGAAATACCCAGATGCTCCTCCAGTTCCTCCAGCCGCGTCATTCCTTCAGCCACATATACATCCTCGCCCTTCTCCTCGATAAAAGGCTCACTGTCCTCATCGTACTCGTCCAGGATGTTTCCAACGATCTCCTCGAGGATATCCTCCATGGCGACCAGTCCGTCAGTTTGACCGTACTCGTCCACCACAATCACCATCTGCAGCTTCTCCGCCTGCATCTCCCTGAAAAGCTCATCAATGTTTTTTGTCTGGGGTACAAAGCTGGGCTCCCGCAGCAGTCCCTCCAGTTCCCTCAGAGAAGAATAAATCTTGCTCTCATCCCCGTAGAACCGCATGGCATCTTTTAAATGCAGGATACCGATGATGTGATCTAAATTCTCCTCATAGACCGGGTAACGGCTGTTTGTTCCGTCCAGCATAAGGGCAATGGCATCCTTTAATGTCATGCTGCCATCAATAGCAACAATATTATTTCTGTGGGTCATGATATCCTGAGCTTCCTTATCACCAAACTCAAAGATATTGGAGATCATCTCGGCTTCGCTGGCCTGAATCACTCCTTGCTCATGGCCTTCATTAATCATGCTGATAATCTCTTCTTCTGTGACATCTCCTACGTCTGCGCTGACTTTTACACCGAAAAGCCGCAGGATTCCGCTTGAGGTAACAGAGGCCAATGCAGTAAAGGGATACAATATCCTCGTGACCCAAAAAACCGGTGTCACGCAGGCACATGCCCATTTCTCCGGAACTCTTGCAGCAATTTTTCGGGGTAATAACACTCCCAGAGTCAGTGTTATGTAAAGAAGCAACACTGTAGAAAGCACTGCAGCTATCATAATTACTACTTCAGGGGGAAGCCAGGTCAGTTTCATCTGGCGCTCTGTCAAGAGCTGCAGTCCATTAGATATGTTCCGCAGCAAAAGCCCCAGGTGCACTGCACCGATGGTCACATTTACCAGGGTTGTCACCAGTTGTGAGGTGTTGATAAAATCCGTGGGATTGCCAATCATTTTCAGCAGTCTGGCAGATTTCTTGTCCTTATCTTCCTCAGCCTTGCGCTCAATTTCCTTTTCGTTTAAGGAATCCAGCGCAGCGCCGAAGCCGTAAAAAAATACATCGATCAGAAGTAATACAACAAATAAAATTATACTGGCAGTAGGCCCACTGTCGTCCATTTGAAATTTTTTTCCTCCAAAGTCAGTTTCGTTCTGTTTTTTGCAGAACATTATCCTAAATATACCATTTCATGTCACATTCGTCAAGGAGTGGCACAAGTGCATTAAGAAAGACTTGCAGCTTTCTTATGTATCTAATTCTAAACTAATCATCAGCGCACGGTTTACCTTTTGCATGATTTCACCATCAAGGTGGCATACTTTGTCTTTTAGGCGCTTTTTGTCGATGGTTCTCAGTTGTTCTAAGAGAACTACTGAGTCTTTGTCCATGTCGTAGAGCGCTGAGTTCAGTTCTATATGGGTGGGAAGTTTGGCTTTGTTCATCTTGGATGTGATGGCCGCGCAGATGACTGTGGGACTGTGTTTATTACCCACATCGTTCTGGACGATCAGCACCGGTCTGATGCCTCCCTGTTCCGAACCGATGACCGGCCTTAAATCTGCATAATATACATCTCCTCGTCTCATATTGCCTCTTTCTGCGGCTGCCTGCGGCATCGCAAACTTAATTTTCCGCTGTCATTGCGGAATACCTGACTTTGTCTTTGTCTGAGGAACAGTATTGCCGATTATCGGATGGCTAAACAAGAATTTTACATACCAGCGAGAAAACTTTTCTATTCAAAGCCCAGTGCATCTGCAATAGAACTAGCCATGCAGGCATGCTCGCCCAGCTGTACGCTGACTCTATCTCCGGCCAGGCTATGGAGGCGCACTCCCGCCACTGCAGCGCGGAAGGGTTCCATTCCCTGAGCCAGAAGCCCTGCCACGGCTCCCGCAAGCACATCTCCGCTGCCCGCCGTTGCCATACCGTTGTTACCGCTTAAGCACACGCATATAGGGTAATTTACTCCGCATACAAAGGTTCTGGCATCCTTGGCTGCAACAATGGCATGAAGCTGTTTAGCAAGAGCCATTCCACTTTCCGGCAAATTCTCTTTTAACTTGGAGACCGATTTTCCCGTAAGTCTTGACAGTTCTCCCACATGAGGCGTCAGTATAAACTTACGCCCCTCCTCTCCCTGCCTGGTCAAAAGCGTCCTCAGATCATCGCTCTCCGCAAGGAGGTTCAAACCGTCTGCATCAATGAGTAATGGTTTTTTACTCTTTTTTAGAACAACCTCCAGGCACCTGGCAGCCTCATTGCTCTTTCCAATGCCCGGTCCCAGAGCAATCACATCCGCCCATTCCAGACTGTTCTCAAGGTCGGCTGGGGTTCCTAACAATGCTTCAGGTATTGTCTCCTGAATGATCACTCTGTTTTCCTCGGGGGTAATAATTTTGACCATACCTGCCCCGATGCGATAGCATGCCCTTGCAGCCAGTACTGCGGCACCTGCCATATTGAGGCTGCCCGCTATCAGCAGCACTTTACCGAAGGTTCCCTTGTTTCCATCCGGCTGCCTCTCGGGCAGAAGCTCACGGGCATGTTCGTCGCACAATACCATACCGGGAAGCGCTCCCAAAAAGCTGACTTGGGTTATACCAATATCCACCACTGTGACCTTTCCGGCATATTCACATCCCGGATACATCGCAAGTCCCCGCTTCCGAAAGCCAAAAGTCACTGTCTCATCCACACGGACTGCGCTTCCCCAGATTTTTCCCGTGTCGGAGTCCACACCGCTTGGCAGGTCCAGAGCGATTTTATATCCTGACAGCCTTCCAAAAAGCTCTACTGCCTCCCGACAGACACCGGTAATCTCTCTTGACAGACCCACGCCAAACAGAGCATCTATCATAACAGTATATTCCTCCCGATGAGGCTGTGTGACAAAAACCACTTCATAACTCTCCAATATTCTCCGCTGCTGCGCCCACTGTTCAGAAGCCTTTGATAACTCGCCCACGCACCAGATTTCCACATCAAAGTTCTTCTCCTTCAAAAGCCGTGCCAGTGCCAATCCATCACCGCCGTTATTACCCACTCCAGCCATAATCAGCACATGACCGGACTGTTTGACGCAGTGTCTTTCCACTTTCTCCAATGCTGCCAGCGCTGCCCGTTCCATCAGTACCATTGCGGGAATGCCGATTTTCTCTATGGTATCACGGTCGAATCTACGCATTTCCTCGCCGGTCACCAGATATTCCATCACTTGACCTCCTTTACATGAAAGGACTGCCCACGGCTTCCCAGGGCAGTCCTCTTGTTTCATTTCCGCTGTCTAAACCTCTTCCCCGTCAGCAAACTGATCATTCTCAGTCTTGCTGCTGTTCTTCCTCTTCCTTGGCATCACAGGTTTCTTTTGCTCAGGGTTATACTGCATATCAAACACATCTACCACATCCGCACCAAATACATCGTGCATATAAGAGTATATTTCACTATTCTGCTGCTCCATTTCCTGCTTCCGGACCAGGCGCTTTTTTAATTCAATTCGGATTTCCTTTACCCAGTCCTCAATCCTCTGAATTTCCACCGTATTTTCCTGCATGGTATCATAGCAGCAGTCCATCGTTATCAGCATCAGCTGGAAGTTCAGCTTTTCAATCTGATGCGGCAGTTCTTCCAGTTCTTTCTTATGGCTCTCCATCTTCTCGTTACACTCTTCCACCAGCCGCTTGTTCTGGTCGATCTTTTTGTCCAGAGCCTTGCTGCCTCCAAGCTGATCAGCTTCATCTACCAGTGGAACAATCTCGTTCATCAGCTTCTTTTTTAGCTTTCTGATCTCTACCAGCTCTGTGTTCAGCTTTCCCTGTCGCTTCAGCAGATTATTCAACTGCTTCTCGATACCCTTCACAGATGCCTTTGTCCTCTGATCCAACAAGCGATACCATTTATTGTCCAGTGTAAGAATAGGAATATTCTTTCCCTGGAGTGCCTGTTTAAATACATCCTGTCTGAAATTTCCCGTTTTCTTGCTCATAGAAATTCCCCCTGTCAGCTTTTCCCCCGTTCCTTCATGTAGCGGTTGATATTATATGACAGCTTCATCAGACTGTCAGACAGATGAACATTTTCTACCTGTATCCCCTCGGGTACATCCAAATCCATATGTGCAAAATTCCAGATTGCATGGATCTGTGTCTTAACTAAGCGATCTACCACTTCCACAGCGCTGTTCTTCGGTATGGTCAGGACTGCAATATCAATATCGTTCTCACGGATAAAGCTTTCCAGTTGCTCCATGGGTCTGACCTTTATCCCTCTCACGTCCCTGCCGACCAGTTCGGGATCCCGGTCAAACATTCCCTTGAACATGAATCCCCGGCGCTCAAAGTTCATATAATTTCCCAGGGCTCGTCCCAGGTTTCCGGCGCCTATGATCACAAAGTTATGTTGTTTGTCCAGTCCCAGGATCTTGCCGATCTCATCGTACAGGTACTCTACGTTGTAGCCGTATCCTTGCTGGCCGAAGCCACCAAAGTTGTTGAAATCCTGGCGGATCTGTGATGCGGTTACTTGCATCAGTTCGCTCAGGTCCTGTGATGATATTCTTTCTACGCCTTCATCTTTCAGCTCTCCCAGGTATCTGAAGTATCTGGGGAGGCGGCTGATGACGGCTTGTGAAATTTCCTTTTCCTCCAAGGTGTTACCTCCAAAGTTGTTGCGGTTTTTGATTCTTTTATGTAGCCGAAGCAGCTTAAAATTTGTCTGAATTATTATTTTCAGTTTAACAAACTGTTAAAAACTTGTCAATTGTTATTCCACGGGCGATAGTAATGGGTGAAGAAGTTTTGTTTTCCCCGATGCCTGATGTGATTAAGAAGTGATATTAACAACGGACTTAGAAATGATATTAACAATTAATTTGACACTTGGAATGATTGAAAGTACAATGATTACATTAAAATGAAAGGTACGCAAGACTATGATACTCTCTTGTCAGAATATATCAAAGGCATTTAACGAGAATAAAGTTTTGGAAAATGTTAGTTTTCATATTGAGGACTATGAGAAGGCTGCTATTGTGGGGATTAACGGTGCGGGTAAGACTACATTGCTTCGTATTGTTGTTGGGGAAATGGCGGCGGATTCGGGTTCTGTTACTCTCTCGAAGGACAAATCCATGGGGTATCTGGCCCAGAATGGGGCTGTGAATAGTGGTAACAGCATCTATGAAGAGTTGCTGTCTGTTAAGCAGGAGCTCATTGATATAGAGCGGCGGATTCGGGAATGTGAGGCAGCTATGCAGACGGAGGAAGGTGCCGGGCTGGATGGTTTGATGCGGCAGTATTCGAATCTGACCCATGCTTTTGAGACAGGGGGCGGCTATATTTATCGGAGTGAGCTGGTGGGGGTTCTGAAAGGACTGGGATTTACTGAGGATGAGTTTGATAAGTCTGTCTCCACTCTTTCCGGCGGTCAGAAGACCCGGGTGGCTCTGGGGAAGCTTTTGCTGCAGAATCCGGATCTGATCATTTTGGATGAGCCCACCAATCATCTGGATATGAACTCCATTGCCTGGCTGGAGAATTATCTGCTGAATTACAAGGGAGCCGTGATCATTGTCTCCCACGATAGGTATTTTCTGGACAGGATCGCTACAAAGGTGATTGAGATCGATCAGACAAAATCAACCACTTTCCAGGGGAATTATTCGGACTATGCCGTGAAAAAGGAACAGCTGCGGGTTGCGGCAATGAACGCTTATTTAAATCAGCAGCGTGAAATAAAACATCAGGAAGAGGTCATTGAGAAGCTGCGCTCTTTCAACCGTGAAAAGTCTATCAAACGGGCCGAGAGCCGTGAAAAAATGCTTGAAAAGATTGATGTGTTGGAAAAGCCTTCCGAGGTGCGTAATGACATGCGTCTTACCCTGACCCCAAAGCGGCAGAGCGGAAACGATGTTCTGTCCGTGGAAGGTCTTGGTAAAGCCTTTGGCGATAACCTGCTTTTTGAAAATGTAGACTTTGAGATCAAACGTGGCGAGCATGTTGCAATCATCGGTGACAACGGCACCGGCAAGACCACTCTTCTAAAAATACTGAACAGACTTCTTCCGCCGGACAAGGGAAGGTTCCGGCTGGGAACCAATGTGGAAATCGGTTATTACGACCAGGAGCATCACGTACTCCACAGCGAAAAAACGCTGTTTGATGAAATTTCCGACGACTACCCCACCCTGACTAATACGGAAATCCGAAATGTTCTGGCTGCTTTCCTCTTTACCGGAGAAGATGTATTCAAACGGATCTGTGATCTAAGTGGTGGCGAGCGAGGAAGAGTCTCTCTGGCAAAGCTCATGTTGGGCAATGCCAATTTCCTGATCCTGGACGAGCCCACCAACCACTTAGACATCATGTCCAAGGAGATTCTGGAGGATGCTCTGAACAGCTATGAGGGAACAGTACTCTATGTCTCACACGATCGGTATTTTATCAACCGTACTGCCAGCCGGATACTGGATCTCACTGCTAACAGACTGGTGAACTATATCGGAAATTACGACTATTACCTGGAAAAACATGATGTGCAGATGGCGGCATTGGGCACCTCAAAAAACAGCGATGTCTCTCAGGGAACCTCTGGCGGAAAAGGAAACGATACCGGCACCGCCAGGGATTTCGCCTCCTCATCTGCCGAATCGGAGAACAAGCTTGACTGGAAAGCTCAGAAGGAAGAGCAGGCGAGGATTCGTAAGAAAGAAAATGACCTAAAAAAATGTGAAGAGCGGATAGCTGCTTTGGAGACCCGTCTGAAAGAAATTGACACAGAAATGTCCGACCCTGCCATCGGCACACAGGTCTCAAAGCTTCAGGAGCTTGCAAAGGAGCATGGCAACATCAAACTCCAGTTGGAAGCGCTCTATGAAGAATGGGAAGCACTGGCAGAATAATCCGCTCCTGCTTCCCATCTGTCTCTGTCTGTTCTCACTGCTCATCCAGATAGACCTGAACTCTCCTCTGAATTGTGTCCACAGTCTTGTCAATATCCTTAGCCCCGTCGAAGTAGTACGCAACCTCTTCAAGGATAATATTCCTCACAGCCTCCGTTCCCGGCGGCTGCCTGACACAGGTTTCCACAAACTCCAGATATTCCTCCAGGTATGAGGTGCCGTCCGGCTTACAAGTCAGTACCTCGTAAACTCCGTTTCCCATGCTGAACTCCGCTCCTGTGGTCCAGTCGGGGTACACCACATAGCTGCTCAG
This sequence comes from Acetatifactor sp., assembly GCA_022511425.1. Classification (GTDB taxonomy): domain Bacteria; phylum Bacillota; class Clostridia; order Lachnospirales; family Lachnospiraceae; genus Acetatifactor. The sequence continues at coordinate 20,836 of JAFLRO010000011.1, read as the reverse complement.
GACATCCTTTCTGACAGTGTTGACGCCGACGCTGCGCTGGTTTTCCACATTGTAAAAATATTGTATAAACTGATAGATAGTATCCTTATTTTTTGCTTCCTTGTTTACTACCAGAAATGTGTTGGCGTAAAAATAACTGCCATTTCCGCTGTCAGTGGGGAAACCCACATAGAAATAGTCCTCGCCAAGCAATGCCATGGTATGGCTGAAAGAATTAAGTCCGGTTATGAAATTGTCGACATATGCCAGAGCTTTCCCGCTATGCAAAGCCTCTCTCTGTTTTCTCTCATTCTCAGAATAGTCGTTGCCATCCATGAAAGAGCTGTCTCCATCTTTCTTACTATATTTCATTGACAGTTCAAGAACCTTCCGGAAAAGCTCACCGTCAAAATAACATTTCTTTTTGTCCCAGTCGATGAAAGGTGTATTCTCAAGATCCATCATAGCCATATCATAGAATACATCACTACCATCAAGCTCTCCTACAAAAATGGATTCCAGTTCTCCCCCTCTATCCTCCACCAATTTCACTAATTCTTCCACCGTCCATGTATCTTTTGTCCACACATCTTTCGACACAAAGACTGTTTCCATACTCGAGAAACTTGCAAGCCCAACCAATTTCCCATCAAATGTGCCCGCCTCAAGAATACTTGTAAATATCTGCTCCCTGGTCTCCGCCGGGAACACATCGGAAAGATCCGCCAGCACTCCCTTTTCATAAAGGAGTTTCAAGTCACTGCCATCTACAAGCAGCATCTCCGGTCCTTTCCCCGACACGAGTTCCGCTATGATCCTGTCACGGTAAGCCTGTCTTTCTGAATAATCCGCTTTATTATCCAGCCCTTCACACCCTATATAGCAGGATGGATTCTTACGGGAAAAACTTGCAGCGCAAGCTCGTAGGTCATTATTGTATAATCCCCATAAATCTGTGATGGTAATATTGCTGGTTTTTTCAACAGGTTTTTCCGAAAATTCATAGAGACACAGCGCACCGCTGCTAAATTCCATCGCGTACAAATTACCCCCTGAATCGGTGAGTAATCTCAGCATAAAGCTGTTCGCTCCAATCCCGTTGCTCTTGCAGTCAAAAATCCGCTCCCTCTTTCCTGAAGCTGTGTCCCAACGAACGATCTTGTCCAGCAGATTGAAATAGATCTCGCCATACTGATTCATACACTTTGAGCTCATTCCCATGTACGAAGTCCGAGTCAGCGTATGCATCCCCGACTTATCCGGATCATACCAGAACAGCGTACTCTCTTTTTCTCTCGTGCTGTACAGCTCAAATATGGGAATTCCTTCCGGACTTCTCACAGAACAGGAGGGACCGCTGTCATAGTCACCCATTACCTCCATAGTATCTATGAGTGCCCCCGTCTCATCGATAACGCCCACCCGGGGTAGTTTGGGATCGCATACATACAAGTAGCCTCTCCCATCACATGCCATACCCGAAAAGGACAGTGCGACCTCCAGCTCAATTCCGAATTCCTTCATTGCCGGATAAATATCCTGCATCCTGAGCAGCTCGCCCTGAGCATTCGTATATACTGCATAATAATTTTCCACAGTTTCCCCGTCAGTATGGGGATAAAAGAATACTATTTCATCCTCTCCGATCACCTCTCCGCCGTCAATATAAAAATACGGCAGCTCCGATATGTCAAATGCAAGCTCCGTACACTGTCTTTCCTTGGAAATCAAGTCATAGGAGTGCCAATAGTATTTTCTCTCCTTCAGCTTGGAATCGTCTGATTCATCAAATTTTACATATTGGCCTAACATATAGAGCTTATCATTCACCTGACCGTAGAAATATATGGACCTCCAATCGTATTCAAAATCCGGTTCCCGGATAAGGCTTTCCTGGTAGTCCACAATGTAAATAGGACTTCCGTCCGTAATGTCCGTCACCTCTGCCAGTTCCTGCTGTTGCCAAAGAAATTCTTCTTTGGGAGATGATTGCAGCTTTTCGTCTTCGTCATCGGGTGTGCCTTTTCCGCAGCCTGTCAGAATACATGACAACAGGAATGCCAAAAGAACCCTGTTTACCCACACGGTGAAAGCCTTTCCTGGCGAAGGTATGATGAAAGCTTTTTCTGGTAAATATTCTGATGAAATATGTCCTTTCATATGTGCCCCCTCCTGTACGCTCCATGACCGCTTAAACCGAGACGTCTCAAAGCGTGTATCTATATACTTTCTTTTATTGCATATGATCCAATGTCTCTCTGATTGCTTTAATAAAGTCCAGACTGTTCAGGATTACCGGATTCTCGCAGGTCGAAATCAGAGAAAGGCTCTTTGTCATCTTGCCGTCTTCCACGGTCTTGATGCAGGCCTGCTCCAACTTCTCGGCAAATGCAGACAGCTCTGTATTTCCGTCAAGCTCTCCCCTCTTTTTCAGCGCTCCTGTCCAGGCAAAGATGGTTGCGATAGAGTTGGTGGAGGTCTCCTCCCCTTTCAGGTGCTTATAATAATGGCGCTGCACAGTTCCGTGAGCTGCCTCATACTCATACACACCGCTGGGGGACACCAGCACAGAGGTCATCATGGACAAATCGCCGTAAGCCGTTGCTACCATATCACTCATTACATCCCCGTCATAATTCTTGCAGGCCCAGATAAATCCTCCCTCGGAACGAATTACCCGAGCTACTGCATCATCAATCAGCGTGTAAAAATACTCAATGCCCAGCTCCTCAAATTTCTCCTTGTACTCCGTGTCATAAATCTCCTGGAAGATATCCTTGAAGGTATGATCGTACTTCTTGGAGATAGTATCCTTTGTAGAAAACCACAGATCCTGCTTTGTGTCCACCGCGTAGGCAAAGCAAGCCCTTGCAAAGCTTGAGATGGACTTCTCCGTATTGTGGATGCCCTGGAGAATACCTGCACCTTTAAACTCATGAATCAGCTCCCGCACCTCCGTGCCGTCTTCAGCAGTAAACACCAGCTCCGCCTTGCCTGCGCCGGGCACCTTAATCTCCGTATTCTTATACACATCACCATAGGCATGACGGGCGATGGTGATAGGTTTTGTCCAGTTCTTTACATAGGGTACAATTCCTTTGACCAAAATGGGGGCCCGGAATACAGTGCCGTCTAAGATTGCCCGGATAGTGCCGTTGGGGCTCTTCCACATCTCCTTCAGCTCATACTCCTTCATTCTGGCGCCGTTGGGCGTGATGGTGGCACACTTTACAGCCACGCCGTACTTCAGCGTGGCGTTGGCGGAATCCACAGTCACCTGATCGTTGGTGGCATTCCGGTTCTCAAGCCCTAAGTCATAATACTCTGTCTTTAAATCTATGTAGGGAAGGAGTAGTTCATCCTTGATCATCTGCCACAAGATTCTGGTCATCTCATCTCCGTCCATCTCAACCAAAGGGGTAGTCATTTTGATTCTTCCCATAATTTTCCAATTCCTCACTTTCTTTGCTTTTCTAATACTTATTCCCTTTATACTTCTGTTTTAGTTCTTCTTATGCTCTTATTCTCTATGCGTTGATTGCGCTTGCTCACTTCATTCATTATTGCTGCTTTGGTAGATTTCATGCAGGCCGTTTTTCACCATGTTCTCATAGGCGTTGATCATGTGCTGATGAGCCAGCTGCTCCGCCAGATCCCCATTCTTATCACGAATAGCTTCCATGATCATCCTATGCTCCTCGTTGGATTTATTCCCTCGGGTGGCATTTGCCAGTGTCTTCTTTCTGACCCGCAGCACATACTGGTGAAAGTCCTTCAGCTGATGTTCCAGAATCTTGCTGTCACAAGCCTCATAGAGGATATCATGGAAACGGTTATCCAGCTCCGCCAACTGCTCCATATGGCCTTTTCCGGCATGGAATTCCGCCAGGTACACATTTTCCTCCATCTCTTCCATCTGTTCCTTTGTGATATGCTCCGTGGCCCACCGGGCACATAGTCCCTCAAGCAGGGAACGGATCATATAAATATCCTTCACATCGTTCTCCGTGATACCGGTGACATAAGCTCCCTTATTGGGAATGATCTGAATCAAACCCTCCAGCTCCAACTGCCGGAACGCCTCCCTGACGGGAGTACGGCTGACCCCCATCTCCTCACCGATGGCCATTTCCTTCAGTTCCTCATGCTCCGCATATTTTCCGCTCAGGATGTCCTCCCTCAGCCGATGGAATACCCGGCCCCGCAGAGAGTATTTGTCCGTGACCTCCTGCTTTACATCATAATTACTCATTTTCTCTCCATTTCAAGACCACGGTATCATTTATCCGACATCTTGTATCCGGTATTTTATATCCGTAATCTTTACCAGAACTTTTGCTTTTTCTGTCTTACCTGTACCTGACTAAATACTTGCAAAAATGTACGATACTTCCTTTAAAGAGTCAGATTCTTCTCCCTGCATACCCTATCCACGCATGCTACAATCTCTTCATCGGTCATTACAGTCACACGTCCTCCTGCATATTCCTCATCCACCCATTCCTTGATGGCCTTCACCAGTTCTGAATTCTTATCCACCTGTCTGTCATCTTTCAACTTGTAATAGGTGTTCAGCCAGTGTGCGATTCCCGCCAGACCGGAAGTGTTGGACACAGCGCAGAGTACGGGACGGTTCAGGAATTTTTCTGTATCAAAAATATTATAAATTTCCTCATTCTTTAACAATCCGTCAGCATGAATTCCGGCTCTGGTCACATTGAAGTTCTTACCCACAAAAGGAGTTCTGGGCGGAATCTGATAGCCGATCTCCTTCTCGTAGTACTCCGCCAGTTCCGTGATCACCGTGGTATCCATTCCGTTCAGATCGCCTTTCAGCTGAGCGTACTCAAATACCATGGCTTCCAGAGGCGTATTGCCCGTCCGTTCTCCGATGCCGAACAGAGAGGTATTGATGCCGGAACAGCCATAGAGCCATGCGGTAGTGGAATTGCTCACCGCCTTATAGAAATCATTGTGACCATGCCATTCGATCAATTCATGGGGCACGCCCGCATGGGTATGAATTGCGTAGATAATGCCCTGGACGCTCCTTGGAATAACCGCACCGGGGAAATTCACACCGTAGCCCATGGTGTCACATGCTCTGACTTTGATAGGAATTTTATACTCCTCCATCAACTTCATCAGTTCCAGGCAGAACGGCACCACATAGCCATAAATATCCGCCCTGGTGATGTCCTCTAAGTGGCACCGGGGGCTGATGCCCTCTTCCAGACAATCCCGAATCACGCTTAAATAATGCTCCATGGCTTGACGCCTGGTCATTTTCAGTTTCAGGAAAATATGGTAATCTGAGCAGCTGACCAGAATACCCGTCTCCTTCATGCCAATTTCCTTCACCAGCTTGAAATCTTCCTTGCTGGCACGGATCCAGCTGGTTACCTCCGGGAACTCATATCCCCGTTCCATACACTTGTACACCGCATCCCTGTCCTTCTTGCTGTACAGGAAAAATTCACTGGCGCGGATCATGCCGTTAGGCCCGCCCAGCTTATGCAGATAATCAAAGATAGTCACGATCTGCTCTGTGGTATAAGGGGCTCTGGACTGCTGACCATCCCGGAAGGTGGTATCCGTGATCCAGATTTCCTTTGGCATATTATGGGGCACAATTCTATCGTTGAAGGGAATCTTCGGTATCTCCGAATAAGGGAACATATTTCGAAAAACGTTGGGTTTCTGCACATCATCCAATATGTACATATGCTCCTCAATCTGCAGCAGATTGTTGTTCGGGTTCATTGTGACCGGACGATACTGAAAAGTCTCATTCTCTCTCATATCAGCTCCGTCTCCTTTTTCTCAAAATGTTTGGCTCGTATAATTGTATACAATCATACGAGCCATGTCAAGTCTTTTCCTTAACTTATTCCAACAGGTTCTTTTCAACAGATTCACTTTCAACATCTTATTCCAACAACCGTCTCACGTTTACCATGCCCCAGCCCTGCTGGTTCCAGGGTGCTCCCAAATCTGTTGCTGTATACTGAAGTTTCTGCTTGCACTCCTCGTTGGTCATAGACGGGAATTTCTCAAATGCCAGTGCTGCAGCAGCTGATACAATGGGCGTCGCCATTGAAGTGCCGCTTTTCGCAACATAGGCATTCAGCCAACGGCCGCGAAACTGAGAAAGGTGGTAATTGCAGGACATGATCTCCGTTCCCGGAGCCACAAGATCCGGTTTTCTTATAGCGGCTCCCGGATCTCCCCTGCCGGAATAATTTTCACATCGCAAAAAGCCACCACCGCGAAAATTACCGTCATGACAGCCCACGGTCACTACCATGGAATTCCCGCCTACTGAAGAGACAGTATTGTCACCGGGCCCCTTGTTTCCTGCGGCACACACTACAAGCATTCCCAGATTCCACAATTCCTCCAGCTTCTCTTGAAGTGCCTGTTCCTTTTTCTTATCATCCAGGTCACCGATTCCCACGGAAATATTCAAAATACGGATACGGTATCGCTCTCGCAGGGCCATCACCCAGTCCAATCCCCGTAGCATGACCTCCGCAGAACCGTCACCGTTCTCGTCCAGTACCTTTCCCACCACCAGCCTGGCTCCCGGCGCCAGCCCCCGGTATCTGCCTGCAGAAAGCTGTCCACTGCCGCAGAGGATTCCTGCTACATGAGTACCATGTCCGTTGTCGTCATAGGAAATGCTGCTATATAGATTGGACAGATTGTTTTGACTCACAAAATCACGGAAACACAGGATCCTGCCATCCAAGTCAGGATGGGACGCAACACCGGTGTCTAATAGCGCAATCGCGATCCCGGTTCCGCCATCCGATTGACCTCCGGATAAATCCTCCACCTGCTCCCTCACTCTCTGCATAATAAAAAACGCCCCGGCATATACTATATTTTCTTTATAGTATGCCGTGGCGTCATTTTAGTTCTCATATCAGCCGCTGTCACTCAGCGTTTTCTTTTATGCCGCCTGTGACTCCTGCACAGGTTCCTTTCCCTTCATGCAAAGAAGAACCGCTATGCCAACCACATAGACGATGGTCACTGCCAGCCCACCTTCCAGGCCAAAGGCTCCGCCGTTCCAAATCTCTTTTCCGGCTACCATATCGGATTGCAGGACACTGCACTGCATCTCCATACCACTGACACGAATGCCATAGAAATTACCCTGCACCAGATTCCATACCGAATGAAAAGCTGCAACTCCCCAGATATTTCCGCGCCGCAAAAAATAAACGGAAGCAAACACGCCAAATAAAACCAGATTGAGTAATGCAAGCACGGAAATCCCCGGATTGAGCAGATGCAATGCGGCAAAAAACAAAGAGTTTGCCATAATTGCAGCAACAAGGGGATATCGCCGTGCCACAGATACCATAAAGTAACCGCGGCAAAGTACTTCCTCCGACATTCCCTGGATCATAAATCCCACCGTAAAGAGCAGGAAGGTTCCTGCCGAAAATGCAGGAGACATCCCACCCAATTCAAGCGCTCCTGTGACCACACATATAAGGACCGCTGCTGAAAACACCAGGAATCCGGCAGCTATGCCAATGATATATTCCTTAAAAATTCCCTCCCTTCTGAAGCCCAGCGTTCTGAGAGGACGTTTTTGCAGGATCCTGCAAAACAGGAATGCTATCAGAATCATTCCCAGAGTGGCAAACAAACTCAATATGGTATAGGTTTCCGATGTCGTAACTTGATTGCTAATCTCCATAAGACGGGCAATATCCCCTGCCATGGAGGCATCTATATAATCAGCATTCGTAAACAACAGAATCAAATTTCCCGGCACGAGAAGAAACATCTCTGCAATCTCCCCCACCAAAAAAACCGCTACAAATACTAACAGTTCCAGCGCCCAATGCAATCCGCGCTTCTTTTCTGCGGCCTCACGCACCGCCGCCGGTTTTTCTAACTTAAAAAATGAACTCATAATTACCCCTTGTCCTTTTAAGCATCACTTTAGAATTTGAAAGGTATCTTCAAACGATACTCCTCTCTCTTTTCTTTTTAGCTGTAAATAGAAGGATAAAACCTGTAAGCAACATTGCACCACTTATGATAAACTTAACGACCTTACCATCTGACATGGTGCCAATTAATGTTTCCGGAGGCCCGCTGAGGCTCCCCATGTCAACATTTATCTCGATTAGCTTGCCTGCCGCAGCTCCAGTAGGGCATAAACTGATCTGCGATAGGAAGTTTGTCTGAAAACGCACAGCTGCCTTCCCATTCACAGTGACAAGTTCTGAAGCAATTTCTTCCAGCTGTCCGTTTCGATCCAGTGCAAAAACCCTGATTTCCTGACCTTTCAAAGAATCCGGCAGGGGCAGCACCACTGTAAGGAACTGTCTTCCCAGCTTCGTCAGCGGAATCTCGCTATTGTCCGTCAACTGCATATCATATACCCAGGTGCCCTCTGGCAGATTGCTGCCAAAAGCACGCTGAAACGCCCGAGCTGTGGACGCCGTGTCATCACTCTTCGCAATCTGTAATACATAACTCCGTGCTGCGCCCTCCAGAACGGCCGACGCACCATCCGGCATATCCACTACTACTCCTGCGGCCACGGCATCCGCATCGGGCTCCGGGGCTCTGTACGCCTCATTGGAAAGCCTCGTAGCCGTAATCTCGTAGGATATCTTCGGATCATGCCTTGTATATTCAACATTAATATTTTCGAAGGCACGCAACCCCACTGTATCTACAGTGGAGGGCACCTGTACCAATTCTGCCACACAATTCAAAAATGCTCTGTCCTTTATCTGCTCCAAGCCTATATTCAGATTGATATCACTTAGGGATGTACAGTCCTCAAAAGCCCCTTCTCCGATTACCCGCAGACTTCTCGGCAGGGTAACAGAAGTAATCTCGTCGTGTCCAAGAAAGACTTCCGCAGCAATGACACGCACATTTTGCGGCACGCTCACATCCTTACTGTTTCCACGGTACGCCACTAAAACGCCGCCACTGATAAGAAAGTCTCCCTCCCCTGTTCTGCCGTTCAAGAAATTCTTCACCCATCCAGTGTAGCTAAACGCCTTAGGCTCTACGTTCATCACTGTCTCAGGAAGCTGTACTGTGTTCAGATTATCGCAGTGATAGAACGCTCCGTAGGAAATTGTCTCAACCCCTTCAGGAAGCGTAACCTTCCTCAGAGCGCTTCTTGCAAAAGAGAACTGTCCTATTTCGCGGATTCCGTCCGGCAAGGTGATTGACTCCAAGTCAGCGTTTCTGTAATAAGCCTGGTCGGCTACAATGCTTCCGTCCACAATGGTAAACTTCGGAATACCGCTCACCTGTGTTCCGGCAGAAAAATCTGCAGCCGGAGTCTGCAGTATAGCAATATTATCTCCCGCGCCCAAAACGTCCAATGATGATGCATTGATGAACACTACTGCCCGGTTGCCCACCACCTGTGTGGAGCCAATCTCCTCACCTGTCGGATAACTGGGTTCAGGAGTCGCAACAGGCGTAGGTGTCGGAGTCTCCGTCTGATTGTCGTTCTGGCTGCCCTGGCTGTCTTCTGAAGGATTATAACCCGGTACATCCTGATACTCGGCCATCTCCTTCAATTTCTCATAAAAATCCTTGGCATATGCATCCGCCACACTGCCCGGGTCGGCGTGTATGGTCAACTGATAACAGCCGACAAAAGCCGTTTCATGTATGGAAGTAGTCTTCGATGGAATGGTGATATCTTTCAGATTTACGCAGTCACCAAACGCCTGCACTCCAATAGACGTCACATTAGAGGGAATCGTCATCTGCTTAAGCCCCTTACAGCCTGCAAAGACATAATCACCCACCGCAGTCAGGCCTCTGCCCAGCACCACAGTGTCCAGATTGTCGCAGCCCCAGAAAGCATATCTCTCAATCCTCTTAACAGAATTGGGTACTACGACCAGCTCAATATTGGTATTGCCCTCAAAAGCTCCCTTGCCAATGACCTCCACGGTATCAGGAATAGACACGTTTTTCTCCGTGCCCCGATACTTCACTAATGTGCTCCCCTCCATTTTAAAATCGGAAGCAGATGGTGTAGCCGCATCTGCCTCCGATACAGGAAGCTGCATGATGATCAGTGCCAGAATTACAAGCAAGGCACCAAATAGCCGTTTCCTCTTCTTCATATCATATTCCTTTTCACTTAAGTCCACCCTAAGCTCTGACTTTTACCTTTACCTTCTTCTGCTTCCTTGTGTCCTTCTGCATAAATAGCACAAAGGACAGGCAGGCAAGACCGATGGATAAGAACCACTTGGGATGAATGAAGTCCCCGGTCTTAGGGGTGTCATCCGATACCAGTCCGGAGGACAGGTCTCTGGTATTCACATAAATCACATAAGGTGAGAAATGCTCCGCCGTAAAGGTAATGCAGGACACACCCTGTATGGTGGAAAATCTTGGTGAAAGCCTCTCTAACTTGTTGCCTGAAGTACTTGCCACTCTGTTGTTACCTGCATAGGTAATCAGAGAATCCGGCAGAGGTAATGTAATACTTATCGACAGACCCGAGGTATCTGTAATCTTACGTGTTCCCGTGGAATCATACAGGGAGATATCCATAGGGAAATACTTGATATTGTCCAGGTTATCCCCGTATTCAGCCATCAATGCTCTCAGTGCTGCTTCGTTAGCCTCGGCAGTTTCCGTGATCTTGATGGTAAAGTTATCGGATGATCCATTTATTGTTGCAGAAACCACGCCGGTATTTGACAGTCCGTTCTTGTCAATGACAACGGTAGTGCCGCCGTTTTTACCTGATTCCAGGGTACCGTTAGGTCTCTGGTTGTTATTACCGCTTCCGGTACTGCCGGTGCCTCCGCCGCCCGCTGTGCCGTTTCCGGAGCTTGCTTTATAGTAAGCCGTCACGGTCACATCGGACGCAGGCATGGTAATGATGGAGGCTGACAGCACAGTGCTTGCGATCTTTACATCAGCAGGGCTCACAGTCCAATGGTCAAACACCTGTCCGCTCGCAGGGTCATTTGCTATGATCACAGGCTGCGCACCTACCAGGTAGCTGCCGGATCCACTGCCGTTCACCACGGTCAGGTTATAGAATGTTCCGCTGGTGCCGTTACCGTTGCCGCTGCCATTACCATTGCCGGAACCGTCGGATGCTCCGGGGCTGCCGGAACCGCCCGGACCGCCTGATGCTCCGGGGCTGCCGGTAGCGCCTGTGCCATCGTCCTCACCGGCTTCAGCTTCCTTATATACAGGCAACAAACTCATATTACTCTGAACATTTTTCAGACTTGTATAAACTGAACCGTCACCTAGATAAATTCTCCAGCCAATATAGACATATCCCGGCTTTACTGGGGCTTGTACGGGAATCACATCCGTGCCTTTATCAACTGTCTGTGTTGTATAAACGCTCAAATCTTCATATAGATATGTTATGGTAACTCTTTCATCACCTACCGGAACAAACTTGGGCGTTACTTTTAAATGATCGTAAACAGCCAAGTACGAGGCCGGAATCCAGTCAACACCGTTCCATGTATATCCCTCTTTTTTAGGTATTAACTCCTTAGCATTTTCAGGAGGTATCGCTGCCGTCCCTTCTAGCACACTTTGAACTTTATCTATCGGGACAAAATTATCATTATCATCGTAGTACCCAAACTGAACTTCCCAATAGCGCACAGGTTTTGTCTCTTTCCACTGAATATATGGATAATTGAGATCGGCAAAATCAGCGGCCTCACTATCGGCGTGACAGTAGAACCAGAGCACCTTGTTTTCTGACAAGGTGGTTCCCCCGAATGCCTCCGTACTGATCTTAGCAGACATCCCGGGAATCGTCAGCTCGTTCAACTTAGGACAGTTTGTAAAGGCATCCTCACGAATGATAAATCCGGACGCAATTGTGGGAAGCACTATTTCACGCAGCTCAGCATTATCCATAAATGCCTTTATTGGAATGACTTTCACATTGGACTGGCTCAGATCCACCTTGCTCACCTCTGATGCGCCCATCATGAAAGCTTCCTCATAAAGAGCAGATACACCCGCCAGCTCCTCTGCAGCAACACTCGGATAGACCCTGCCCTCAAGACACTCAACCACTATTTTCCCATCATCTGCCAACTCAAAGATAATACTGTCTTTACATGTAAAAGAACCTCCGAGGAAATTAATGTTAGACAGTTTTCTGCAACCCGCAAAAGGCCTTATTCCCATAGTCTTAACAGTCGCCGGCAGTGTCATATCGGTCAGGGCAGTGCAATCCTTGAAGGCATATTTGTCTACCGCCACAACTCCACCTAGTAGTTCAATTTTGGTCAATTGTTCACATCCCACAAAAGTTCCTGTAAGAACTGCATTTGCATCACTGCCCGAAACAGAAGATTCTGCCTTGCAAGTGACAGCCTTCAAGCTGTATGCTTTGACTGTCTTTTTGGTATTAAGATCAACCTTTTCCTTCTCCTTGAACAGCCCTGCCCTAACAGATTCAACCCCCTCCGGGATCTCAATATTTAATGCAGCATCAAGAATAGCCTGCTCACCTTGCAAAATTGGGTTTTTGTCTTCGCCTCTGTACTTCTTTATAGCACTTTTGGCTAAACTTTCCTGCACCTCAGAAATATATATATAATTCTTTGAAGTATATTTCAGTCCCACTGCAAGTTCATCGAGAGACGGGAAATCAACCAGTTCACTCATACCCTTTTCCCCGGTTTCGGGATTGACGGCATCAGGATTAAACCGGATTTCCATGTTTTGAGGCCATCCGGTAAGATAAGTAATATAAGATATCGTCTGGGTGTCTGTATTGTACTTCCCACTCGTACTCATGGCATATTTGAACGGACCTGAATTATAGGAAACAGGGCCTATGAACTTCAGCTTGACCTTAGGGCTCCCATCAGAATCGTTCTCAACTCGACAGCTTACACCTTTACTATGAATCTTAGTTTCCTGAGTCGCAAAAGCATTTGCACCGATCTGCACATCCCCTGAAGCAAAGATTACATTCTCCAGATTATGGCAGCCACGGAACGCATTTGCAGAAATCACCTTGACATTCTCAGGAATTTCTACTTTTATAATATAACAGTTGTCACTGAAAACGCCCTCATTAATTGTTGCAATTGTATTAGGACCAATATGATTGGGTATTGTAACGGAATCCACAGCGCTGCCCGCTTCATAACGAGTCAGCTGATTGCTGGAATTTACTTCATAAGTAGCTCTGCCGGCTGCACCTTGACCCTCTTCCTCCTGAACCGTAAGTTCATAGCGATCCTTCTTCACCACTGCGCCACTTTCATCATAGCCTATATGACTAAAAGCAAAACAATTTTCTTTCGTCATCTGATTCAGTGTCGAATCCGTAAAACCCTCAAAATAGAATGTACCGTCTACTGTGGTACCCTCAGCCAGCATTTTCTTGAAATCATCATAGGAGAAAACATCATCCTCCCCTTTAAATGTAATGGTATCACTCCTGGTAGATATCCAATGCAGCTGGTCGCATCCCTGAAAAGCGGAAAGCCATATGGTTCCCGTGACCTTATTCGGGAATGTAATGTTCTGTAATGAACGGCACCCCTTAAATACATCACGTCCCAGATTTTGGAGTCCGTTAAACTGACCATCACTGAGCAAATCTACTGTTGTCAATGAAATACAATTTTCAAAAGCGGAATCACCTATTGTCACAACACCAACAGGTAAGGTAAAGGAACTCAATTTTTCGCAATAATAAAACGCCTTTGCTCCGATGGCCGTCAAGTTACTATTGACTGGAATGGAGATTGAATTCATATTGTAGCAACCATAAAAAGCACCTTCTGCAATGATTCGCAAACCATCTTTCAATTCAATGCTTTTCAGAGAACTGCAATTATAAAAAGCATATTCTCCTATGCCCTGTACCTTATCACTGCTAATCACAAGCTTTTGGATATTAGAATTAGTTGCAAAGATTCCCTTCTCAGGGTTATCAGCAGTCACATAATCATCAATATGCCAAATACCGGTACCTTTACCCTCAGAATCTATTTCTTGAGTCAAGTACTGATTGCCGATATACACGACATCGGCGATGGTTGGCTGATAATCCGCACCTGTAGCCTGCTCCACATCATCGTCTGTAAGATCCATCCTTCCCTGTCCAGGTATTGCTTTGACTTGCGTTTTATCATAGTACAACTGATTCGCGGGAATGCTTCCCCATACATTTTTTGTGCTGGCAAGGCAGGGAAGATATTGATCCGTCACCGTCTTATATATCGTATTCCCACTTGCATCTTTCTTTTCAGTTCCATCGGGCTCCGTGTCCGGCACTTGCTTAGTTGTTCTATAATAAAGGAAATTCTCCATGTTGCCTACCACAACATATCCGGTCTCAGCTCCGCCGAGGGTATTGGTAAACTTAATATAAGGTTCCACTTGTGCAGGGATTTCCAGCTCACCGCCATCGCCGAGCGCACTGGAATCATACCCCAGAATCACCGCGTTAGGAGAAGCGTTTGTACCATTTTGTGAAAATGCAAACAGGAATTTACCGGTACCGCTCATATAAATATTATCGCTCTTAGTAAACTGAGGGATAATTCCCTTACTAGAGGGCGTATAACTATCTGCCGTCCTTGTCACTGCTCTCCCAGCCCCCGGTTCATCCGCCCTCAGATTTTCTGTCGGAACTGCCGCCACCGCAATAGCAGCTGCAAGCGTGATCGCTCCCAGTGTCTTGCGCACGGACCGTTTTAACCTTCTTCCCTTCTTTGGGGTCTCCTTCTGAGCTTCCATTTGAGCTCCCTTCTTAATCTCCTTGCCTGCCATCTTTCTACTCCTTTGCGACTTTTTTCGCCACTATTACAAAACGACCGTTATTTTCCTCGTAATCACAGGTGGACAGGGTCAGCAGCTGATCGCCATACTCCGCCGTCACTCCCGTGTCATAGAGAGATAACGCTGCCATCTCCTGCATGTTGGATATAAACTCCTGCTCACCGTTGGCATCTATGAACTGATAGTATTTGAATACGATTTCCTCCTGGCTGTACACCTTAGAACGAAAGACGTACATAATCTCCCACTGGGCTTCCTCGTATATGGTGTCAAACTGTATGTAGGGGTGCTTCTCCCAGTAGGATTTCTTCTCATATTTCTCCAGTCCCGCGAACATCCTGCCGCTTCGCATGTGATGCCCGTACAGGATCAGGTTCATGCTGGGCTTGAGCACATCACAATCCTTATCCATAAAGATAGACCCGTTCCTGTCGTACTGCTGATCAATATTATGTGTCAGATAGTATTCATTGTCAGCAGTTTGCATTACGGGGTAATCTATATTTGTATCGTCAATTTTGACCCATCCGATAAGTGCTTCATAATTATTTAATAAATTTTTATATTTTTCCAGTACCTCTTTTGGTGCCTGCGGTTCGTCCAGGGTGTACTGAGCGGTGGGTACCGGCGTAGCCGGCGTGCCGGTGAATGACTGTTGATTTTCCATCATCTGGCTGAGGTTGTCGTAGGTGTCATCACTTTTCTTTCCAAAATAGGAATAAATTCCCAGATATCCGATACAAACGGCTGCAACCAGGCTGCATGCCGCAATGGTGAATTTTCTGCGCTTCTCCTGCCGTTTCAGCTCCTGCTGCACATAGGCATCCATCTTCTTTTTGCTTTTTCCGGAAGCATCCAGTATGTATTCCTCAACCTCGTCCATAAAGTCCTGTTCCAGAAGAGTGAAGAATTTATATTTCCCGCTCTGGAGATCACGCTTCAGCTTTTCCAGCTGCTGTCTGTCCTGCAGGTCGGTCTCCTTCCGGAGCCGGTCCATGATCTGCTTGTCGTGCAGAGCTCTGGCATAATCACTCTTAGTACGAAACTGCCTGCCCTCCACTTTGTAGTCCGTCTGCGTCATAATCCGTCCCTTATCAGCCGCTCCCCCTGATGCGACAATTCTGCTCTCACTTCTCCACAGTCATACTACCACAAACTCTGCTTTTCTTCAAGGACTTTATGGATTTGGACTGCATAAAATGACATCTTTTCAGAATTGCAGAACATGGTAAGAAACATTGACAAGCCCGGGTGCATACAATAAACCATAAAAACCTATGGAGGCTTTAACAATGAGCGATTTAACTGCTAGCAACTGCGGTTGCAATGATTCCTACAACGGTATCAACACTGCCAGCAACAACGGAGGATGCTCCAGCTGGATCTGGATCCTCATTCTGCTGTACTTCCTGAATGGCAATGGCTTCGGACGCAGCGGCAACGGCTGCGGCAATGGCTTTAGCCTGTTCAACAACGGCGGAAGCTGCTGTGACTGGATTGTGATCATCCTGCTGCTCTCCAGCGTTTGCGGTGGCAACAACGGCCGCAGCTGCTAAAGCTAAGAACTGCACCACTTAAAAGGCACAGGCTCCCTCGGGAGCCTGTATCTTGATATACACATAAGTGCGCGATATAAATCATACTATAAAGTAGTTGAGCCGCAAACGCCCGGCAGGAAAGGTTTGGTTTCGCTATGGATGAGAAAGGAAAGGAAACGATTGCCGCATTTGACAGGCGGTTGACCAACAACCACATTCAAATGATGAAGGTATTCCTCTCCTATCTTCCCCCCGAGCAGCAGGGTGGACTTGCCGTCTACATTAAGTTTTCAGAGCTACAGTATGCCATACAGTTGGCAAGGCAGTCGTCGTACCGTCCTATCTTTGAAGGACGCAGGACTGTCCTGTCATTAAACTCCCTGCTGGATGGCAGTCTTCTGGAAAGTAATCAGGAGGGCGTGTTGGAGCTTTTGGATGAATTGCTGCCCTTTAGCAATCCAAGGGAAAGAGCTCAAATTCAAAGTGTGAAAAATCTTCTGACAAGCTTTAGCCGGATGCGGGAAATGATGGCTATGATGGATATGATGAAGGAACTCTTCCCCGAAGGAATGGGCGGGGAAGGAGGTTTCGGCGATCTGTTTTCCGGTATGGCCGGAATGGGCGATATGGCAGGGATGGCAGGTATGAGCGACTTTGTTTCCGGAATGGGCGGAATGGATCCTACGGCGATCTTTCAGATGATGCAGATGATTCAGGGGGCTCAAACTGACAGTAATGAGAAATCAGACAAAGAGTGAGGATTGGGAAGGGTTAGGGGAAGTATAAAAGGAGGTTTCTATGGACAACAATAGCAGACCGACGTGGATGTCGGATCCGTTGGTAAAGGATATTCCGGAGAAGAAGCTGGATTTTCTGGGGGAGATTTTTGCGGAAAGTCAGGGAAAGAGTCAGAGGGAGTTGATGATGTCTCTTATGCCTATGATGAATAGGGCGAGGCAGGAGAATTTGAGTTTTTCGCCGCAGGAAATGGCGGCGGCGATTGCAGCAATCAGGAAGTACAGTAGCGAGGAGGAGTTGAGGCAGATTGATAATATTTTGGAGAAGACGAAGGGTGTGGGGAAATAAGTTTACTGCTGAATAGTATTCCTCAAGTGACGGCCCCGGGCGGCGGGTGCGCCCTATGCAAACAAGGCAACGCTCCGCTGAACTAACTGCTAACTTCGACTAAGGCGTGGAAGGACATCACGCCTAAGTCTACGTAAGCAGTGGATTTCAGCTCTGCTAAGAGCGCCTTTTGATTGTTTGCATAGGGCACACCCGCCACCCAGGGCCTGTTACTTTGCTAAGCTCTGCTGAAGCTTATTAAAATATCTCACAAAATATTACAATAAAATAACTGTTGTTTTTATTTTGCCACAATGTTTACTAATCTGCCGGGGACGTAGATTTCTTTTATTATGGTGCCGGTTAGTTTGTCGCCCAGGGCTTCTTTGGCGGCGGCGATTACTTTGTCTTTGTCTTCGTCCTTGGGTACTGTGATGGTGGCGCGCATTTTGCCGTTGATCTGGACGCCGATTTCTACGGTGCTTTCCACGGTCTTGGCTTCGTCGTACTCAGGCCATTTTGCTTGGTAGAGTCTGCCATCAAAGCCTGCGTTCTGCCAGAGTTCCTCGGTGATGTGAGGAGCTACGGGGTTGAGCAGGGTGAGGAGGGTCTTGTATTCTCCCTTTGTCACAGCGTTCTTTTTGTAGAAATCGTTGATCAGGGACATCATGGCTGCGATGGCGGTGTTGTATTTCAGGCTCTCGAAATCACCGGATACTTTTTTGATGGTCTGGTGCATTCTGGTCTCCAGGTCGGGGCTGTAGTTGTCGCCTTCTGTCAGGATATCCTGCAGTTTCCAGACTCTCTCCAGGAAGCGGCGGCAGCCTTTTACGCCGTCCTCGCTCCAGGCAGCGCTTAAGTCGAAGGCGCCGATGAACATCTCGTAGGTGCGCAGGGTGTCTGCGCCGTAGTCACGGACGATGTCGTCGGGATTTACTACGTTTCCTCTGGATTTGGACATCTTTTCTCCGTTGGAGCCCAAGATCATGCCGTGGCTGGTGCGTTTCTGGTAAGGCTCCGGGCAAGGTACATGACCCTGATCATAGAGGAATCTATGCCAGAATCTGGAGTACAGCAGGTGCAGTGTGGTGTGCTCCATGCCGCCGTTATACCAGTCAACGGGCATCCAGTAGTCCAGCGCCTCTTTGCTGGCGAGTGCTTCGGTGTTTTGAGGGTCAGTGTAACGAAGGAAGTACCAGGAGGAACCTGCCCACTGGGGCATGGTGTCTGTCTCCCTCTTTGCCGAGCCTCCGCAGCAGGGGCAGGTGGTGTTTACCCACTCTTCCATTGCCGCCAAAGGGGATTCGCCGTTGTCGGTGGGCTCATAGCTCTCCACCTCAGGAAGCATAAGAGGCAGTTCGCTCTCGTCCAGGGGAACGAAACCGCACTTGTCGCATTTTACAATGGGAATGGGCTCACCCCAGTAGCGCTGTCTGGAAAATACCCAGTCGCGCAGTTTGAAATTGGTCTTGCTGTGGCCGATGCCCTTCTCCTCAAGAAATTCGATAATACGTTTCTTTGCGTCCGCTACGGAGAGACCGTCAAGGAACTCAGAGTTTACAAGGGTTCCTGTGGCAACGTCAGTATATACCTGATCCTGAACGCTGACAGAGCTGCCAGCTACCACTTCTATGATGGGTAAATTAAATTTCTTGGCAAACTCCCAGTCTCTTTCGTCATGGGCAGGCACTGCCATTATGGCGCCGGTACCATAAGTCATCAATACATAGTCTGAAATCCAGATGGGAATCTCCTTGCCGTTCACCGGATTGGTTGCGGTCAGACCGTCAATCTGCACGCCGGTCTTGTCTTTGGCCAGCTCAGTGCGCTCAAAATCTGACTTTTTGGCAGCCTGCTCTCTATATTCCACAAGCGCATCGTAATTCTTGATCTCATCCTTATATTTGTCGATCAGAGGATGCTCCGGAGATACCACCATGTAAGTGGCACCGAATAAGGTATCCGGCCGTGTTGTGTAAATACGCAGCTTCTCCTCCTTGCCCGTAATGGCAAAATCCACCTCTGCACCCTGGGATTTACCGATCCAGTTTTTCTGGGATACCTTGACCCGCTCGATGTAATCCACAGTGTCCAAGCCTTCAATCAGCTTGTCGGCGTACTCGGTAATCTTTAACATCCACTGGCTCTTCACCCTGCGGACAACCTCGGAACCGCAACGTTCACAGACGCCGTTCACCACCTCCTCGTTGGCCAGGCCGACCTTACAGGAGGTACACCAGTTGATGGGCATCTCGGACTTATAAGCAAGCCCCGCCTTGAACAGCTTTAAGAAAATCCACTGGGTCCACTTGTAGTACTGGGGATCGGTGGTGTTGACCTCCCTCTCCCAGTCAAAGGAATAGCCCAGGGCATGGAGCTGCCCCTTAAAGCGCTCCACATTGTTCTTTGTGACAATCCTGGGATGGATATGATTCTTGATGGCATAGTTCTCCGTGGGCAGACCGAATGCATCCCAGCCCATGGGATACAGCACATTATAGCCCTGCATTCTGCGTTTTCTGGCCACGATGTCCAGCGCGGTATAAGGTCTGGGATGGCCTACATGAAGGCCCTGGCCCGACGGATAAGGGAATTCCACCAATGCGTAATACTTAGGTTTTGAATAGTCGTTCGATGTCTGGAAGGCCTTTTCATCATCCCAGATAGTCTGCCATTTCTGTTCCACCTCATGGTGGTTGTAAGGTACTGCCATGATTTCTCTCCTCTCTTCTGCACCGTCTTCTTCCACTCCTGCGCTGCGGCGCGTCCGCACAGGAACTTAGTCGCTTGCTGTTGCGGTAGGTCTACACTCCCTATCGGCCGTTGCTGAACAAGCGCTCACGCTCGGCTAATTGCCCGCGTAAAAAAGATAAGCCCTCTCGTCACTTAGAGACGAAAGGGCTTGTTTTCCGTGGTACCACTCTAATTCACAACCGGACAGACTCACTGCCCAAGCTGTGCACTTTACGCTCTATAACGGAAGCTGACCGCCAGCGGCTACTCAACATCTTAGAAATACTTTTCACGTTTTTCACCTCAGGAACTCAGGAGCCAGTTCATAGCCTTACACTACTGCCTCACACCATCCGGCAGTTCTCTGAAAGCTTGGAGCTATTACTCTTCTCCATCTTTGTTTTTCTTTGTATGATAAACTTAGTTTATTTTATACATTTTATTATGTTCTGTCAAGGGTGAATCTCTATGTGTTTTTTCAAATAAAATCTCTATGTGTTTTTCCAGAACTTAATCTACAAAACCAATTCTCTCACCCACCACAATGCCCTTCTTCTGAATACCTTCTGAGACAATCGGTATATCCTTCATTCTCTTTTAAATAAGTTAAGAAGATTTTCTCTATGGAAACATTCTGACCAATCATCTTTTCCAGTGTAAATTTTACTTCCCATGGACGGTAATGATTCGAATACATGACAAAAGCTTCCTTG
>JAFLRO010000109.1 GCA_022511425.1 Acetatifactor sp. | reverse complement strand
GTGGCTGTCGGATGCCCGTCTCCTGTCTCCAAAGCATCTTTAAAACTTCCCACTCCGCCTCAGTTACGTTATACTTACTTTTCATAGATATTCCTTTCTCCTCCTCTGTATCTTAGATTACATTTCGTCATCATTGTAAGAAAAATGTGACCATTTGTCAAGAATGACAAAAAGCCCGGTAATTTAAGCATATGCTCAAATAACCGGACTTATCATTCTCATCAATCCTTATTAGCTGTTCTCCTGTATGGTCAGCATCAGAAGCTCCATGGTAAGTTCGAAGTTCACGTTAGCGTCCAGGCGGCGCTTCGCGGTCTCTAGGGCTTTCAGAATGGTCTCGATGCCCTCGTAGCTGCTGTGCTGGGCAGTGCGGCGCAGAGCCTGGATCTCTTCCCGGAATACCAAGTGGTTTACATCATGGGTGGCCTTGAACAGCAGCGCATCCCGATACCAGATTGCACAGATGTCAAGATAGTCATTGATCTCCAGCTTGTACTCCGTAATCTTCTTAATAGCGGAAATTATCTCATTCAGCTCCATATCCTGTATGTATTTCAACAGCGACAGCGCCTCCGCTTTCACATTCTCAAAGTCCTCGCTGGATGCCAGCGCCTTGGCTTTGCCGATGTTTCCCCTTGCAAATGCCACACAGACTTCCGCCTTGTAATCAGGCACCTGAAGCTGCTCCATCAGATATTTCTTCACCAGTTCATCCGCCACCGGCTTCATATTCAACACTACACATCGGCTGAGGATTGTGGGCAACAGTGAATTCACATTGGCAGTCAGAAGGAGAATCACGGCATAGGCCGGAGGCTCCTCCAGGGTCTTTAAGAGAGCGTTCTGGGCCTGAGGCGTCATCTTCTCCGCCTCGTTGATGATATATATCTTACGCGGGCCGCTGTACGGCTTGATTCCCACGTCATTATTCACCTGCGCTCTGATATCGTCCACACTGATGGTGTTGGGCTTCTCATGGGCGACCCGGATGATATCAGGGTGGTTATTGGACAGGGCCTGCTTGCAGGAGTGGCATTCCTGACAGGGCTCCTCACCGCCCTTCTCACATTGCAGCGCCATGGCAAACACTTTGGCAATAAACTCCTTGCCCGAGGATTTCTCGCCGTTTATGATATATGCGTGGGAGACCTTGTCGGTAATAAGCGCATTCCGCAGGTGCTCCTTAATCTGTTCCTGCCCGATAATGTCTCTGAATTGTGCCATATATCCCGTACCTTTCCGTATCTGTAAGTCCCTTATGTTTTACACTGTACAGATACATTCTTCTATTTCGTTCCTTTTTTTAGATTCATTTGAATGACCCTATCAGGTAAAGATGTCCAAAAGTAACCCCTGTATTTCCCCGATTTTATTCAGGATCGCCAGATTATCCTTCTCGTCCTTCATCAGTTCCTGAGCCAACTGATCCAGATTTTCATCTATCAGACGGATGATACCGTACACTCTGTGCCGCCCTCTTTTGTCCAGGAAATTCTCCCTGGAAAAAGAATGGGAGCGAGTTACAATTTCATTTAAAAATTCCTTTACCAGCCCCCGGTAGCGCTTCATGTCCTTTACATCCCGGTGTTTATAAAGCTTATCTCCCTGCATGGTAATCTCTTCCATCAGAGCCTGAAGCCTGGTCTGAAGTTCGGCTTCTTCTATATTGCTGGCAAGCATAAACTTAAAACTGCCGTCCACAGGTTGATTCGCCTGGGTCTGCTCCACCTGTACAGGTTGGCTGACCTGGCCTACCTTGATTTCCATAATTTCCCTCATTTCTGCGCTGAACTTCGCGCATAACAATTCGACCCTGTTTCCGTATTTTTTGCTATGTAGTCCTTAATTTTCTCTAAGCAGCGTTCCAGATCGTTATTTGTGAACCTGATTTCAATTTCGGCTTCACGGATTTTTTCTTCTGCAAAATCTTCGCTGTCCGCTAAAAACCTGCGGCACATTTCCTCATACCTGGGAGCCTCCTGAGCCATTTCCCGATCCAACGCCCGTTTAAGCCGAATGCCATCATCTAATTCTATCATAACCGGGAGCATTCTGTCTGCTCCAAAATAATCCTTTAGCTTCAGATAGGATTCCAGCGTCCCGATCATCAGATAGTTTTGAGCCTGTTGCTGAACCTGCCCGTCGTTCACAGTAAAATACCGCCACAGCCCGTGAAAGGTATGGTAAGTTCTTTCCTCAATGATTTTTCCCTGTTCCTTCAACTGCAGGTAACTTTCCTCATCGACGAAAAAATACTCCTGACCATTCTTTTCTCCGTCCCGGATGGGTCTGGTGGTATAAGGTACAATATTTTTCAGATTCAGTCCGCTGTCCTCCAGCAGTCTCTTGAAAATAGTGTCCTTCCCCGTGGAACTTTTCCCCATAAGATATATGATTTTCCCCATGTCTCCTCACATTCCGCCACTCTTCCTCCTTCTGCCTGATCACCCGATTCTGTTTCGCAGTCAGCCGAAAGAGCATCTGCCCGCACTCCTTAGATTTCTATCACATGAATCATGTTTGTAGTGCCTGCCACACCAAGGGGCACGCCAGCCGTCAGCACAACCACATCACCCGTTTTCACATAGCCCGCCTTCTTCGCTGCTTCCACCGCATCTGCAAAAAGTTCATCCGTGGTGCTCTCCCTTTTGAGAATCAGGGAATTCACGCCCCAGAGCAGGTTAAGCTGCCTGGAAACATGCTCATTGATGGAGCAGGCTACCACACGGCAGCCCGGCTTGAACCGTGAGACAGCCTCAGCCGTAAAGCCGGACATGGTTACAGTAATAATAGCCGCTGCATTCAGGTTCATGGCTGCGGAACAGGTAGCGTAAGCGATAGCTGTTGTAATATCCGTCTTGTCCACCTGACCGGCCTGACGCATCCTTTCGCGGTAGTCGATACTGCGCTCGGCACACTCCGCAATCCTGGCCATGGTCTTTACCGCCTCCACAGGGTACATACCTGCTGCGCTCTCTCCGGAGAGCATGATGGCAGTAGTGCCGTCGTAAATGGCATTGGCAATGTCCGTAGCCTCAGCTCTGGTAGGTCTCGGGTTCTTGATCATGGATTCCAACATCTGCGTGGCTGTAATCACATTCTTTCCCTTTGCATTGGCCAGCTGAATCATCTTTTTCTGAACAATGGGAACCTCTTCCAGAGGAATTTCAACACCCATGTCTCCTCGAGCCACCATGATACCGTCGGACACCTCCAGGATCTCCTCCAGATTCTGGATGCCCTGCATGTTCTCAATCTTAGCAATGATCTTCATATCGCTTTCATGATCCTTCAGGATCTGACGCACCGCCAGAATATCCTCCTTGGATCTGGTGAAAGAAGTAGCAAGAAAATCATACCCCATCTCGATGCCAAAGAGAATGTCATCTCTGTCCACCTGGCTGATGTAGGGCATGGAAAGAGTCGCTCCGGGTACGTTGATACCCTTATGGTTGGACACGGTTCCGCCGTTCAGTACCTGACAGATAATCTCCTCTCCGGCAATCTCCTCCACTTTCATCTCAATCAGTCCATCGTCTATGAGAATAATGGTTCCGACATTTATGTCATTTTTTAAATTCTTATAAGAAATGGATGCCCGATCTGCAGTTCCCAGGATTTCTTCCGTAGTAAGCACGAAGCGCTGGCCTCTGGCCAGCTCCGCTTTTCCGCCTTCAAAATCCCGCAGACGGATCTCCGGACCCTTGGTGTCCAGCAGGGTAGCCACCGGCAGTTCCAGTTCCTCCCTTGCTTGCAGTACTCTCGCAAATTTCTCCCGATGCTCCTCGTGAGTGCCGTGGGAAAAGTTAAATCTGGCCACGTTCATTCCGGCCTGCATCAATTCCTTGAGCCGCTCCACACTGTCGCTGGCAGGTCCAATTGTGCAAATGATCTTTGTCTTTCTCATATCTATACCCCCTTGCGTGCTTTAGCACGCATACCAATCAATATTTGTGACAATAGAATCCTGCTCTGACAGTATTCTATTGTATGAAAGTTTACTTTCAAACTTATATCTCTTTGTCTGCTCAGGCAGTCTCTCAATTCTTTTTTCTTTCGGATGTGAAACTGCTTTTAAGCTTCGCTCAGAACTTTAATATATACCTTGCCGTTACGGTTTTCCACGCCATGGACAGCAAGGCCTCCCTCTATCCACCCCTGGATCCTCATGCACAGTTTTTCCGTGATCTCCTCTCCCGGCACTAGTACGGGTACACCGGGCGGATACAGATTAACAAACTCTCCGGCATAACAGCCCGCGCTCTCTGCAAGCTCCGCCTTTTCCGTCTGCATATCCCAGGCTTTTGTCAAAGGAATCTTGCTGATGGGTTCAGTGAAAAACATTGAGTCGTCAAAAGCTTTAGATGTCTCAGCGCCTTTTCTTTGATCCAATTC
Organism: Acetatifactor sp.; assembly: GCA_022511425.1. Classification (GTDB taxonomy): domain Bacteria; phylum Bacillota; class Clostridia; order Lachnospirales; family Lachnospiraceae; genus Acetatifactor. The sequence goes on along the minus strand of JAFLRO010000109.1, from coordinate 3,668 downwards.
ATGATCAATCTCCAGCAATGCCAAGGTCATCCTCTCATAGGCCTCCGGCCCGTCATTAACTGTAAACATTGCTAACGCATAGCTCTCAGTTGCCATCTCAAGCTGCAGCCCATATTCGTGAAGCATGACATCATATAGCTCTTTTCCTGTCATTCCGGTATCCTTGACGGAAATTACCAGTTTTCCCAGATCCTGCCTTCCTTTTTCCCAAGGAAGAATCCGAAGCTGTCTGCAGGTTTTTAAATCCTCCAGCATGTTTCCATAGCTTTCTGCAAATCTCGAAAAAGCCTCCCGGCCTCCCTGCTCAATAAACCGAAGGGAATTATCAATGCTAGCCATCAGTAGGTAGGATGGGCTGGTGGTCTGATATATGCGTAGGAAGCGCCGCAGCCTCTCCCTGTCAATTCGGGAGCCGTTCACATGAAGCAGTGCTGACTGGGTCAATGCAGGCAAAGTCTTATGTACGCTATGAATCACCAGATCTGCTCCAACCTGGCAGCTGTTTTCCGGGCCTTCCCCCGTCAGTCCCAGATGAGCTCCGTGAGCCTCATCCACAATCAGCGGAATGTTTCTCTCATGGACAATCTCTGCAATTCTGCGGACGTCGGCAATTCTGCCCTCATAAGTTGGAGACACTATCATTACGGCTCCGATTTCCGGCTCCGTCTCCAGAGCTGTCAGTATCTGCTCCGGCAATATCGCATCGAAAATATCATAACCTGTAAGAACTGGCGGATACAGATATGTAACCTTAAGATTTCTCAGATAAATCCCATGGTATGCAGACTTATGACAGTTGCGGGCCATCAGGATATGACCTCCCTGAGACAGAGCAGCGCTGATTGCACTCAGTACTCCCGAAGTACTGCCGTTTACAAGATAAAAACTCTCCTCTGCACCATAGAGCACAGCGGCCTGCTTCTGGAGCTGCGCCAGAGTTCCTGTAGGCTGATGGAGATTGTCAAAGCCATCAATCTCCGTGATATCTATACCGCAGAGTTCCAGATTTAAGTCACCGAAAGGACGGCGTTTATGCCCTGGCATGTGGTAAGGGTAGATACCGCTGTCCCTGTTTTTTTTCAGTTTATCCAGCAGGTGTTCCAAGTCACTCCTCCCCCAGTTCTTCCATGGATGCTCCATGCCCCTTGTGCAGATGCAAAGTCTCCATAAGGGAGCACCATTTGTCGGCAGCAGTCACAATCCATGCCTCTTTGTATTTGGGCGGCACTAAGGTCAGAGGCCACATGTGCTTTTTGATGATGTCCTTTTCCCGATCTGTAAGTTCGTATTCACTGGTGGCATTTTTCAGAGCCTTCCCGGGATGATAAAAGCCGTGAAGATTATGAGGATTTTCCTCATCCGGTATATGCCAGTCATAGAGAAAATAATCATGAAGCAGCGCGCCGCGAATCAATTCTCTGCGATTGCAACGTAAATGCAGCACCTCACTTAATGCAAGACTGTATCGCGCTACATTCCTCACGTGGTCATTCACAGTCACATTTCCATGCTGAATGTGTTGCCTGGTTTTATAAAAATTTTGTGAGCTTAATATATCTGGTGCAGCCTTTTGAATCTGTCTGTAGCTGACACGGTAATCGTTCAGCTTTCTCTGCCAGCGCCTGGACTGTCTCAGTGTGCGACCTCTTGTTTTGTTACTCATATTTCCTCTCATTCTGCCGTAGGATGGCTTCATATCGCACTATTGCTCAGGAGCGGGCTGATCTCCTTCCGCAGGACGCACTTGCGCTTCCATTTCAGGATCCGGCAGTTCCTCGCCCTCCGGCGCTACCGGAGTCTCGTAATAATAGCATATCACCGGAAAACCGGCAAAGACATATCTATAAATCTGTTCCGCCATCGCCTCGGGCAGATTGATACAACCGTGAGAGCCGTTGTTTAAATAAATACTACCGCCAAATGATGAACGCCAGGTGGCATCATGCATACCGTAATTGCCGTAAAAGGGCATCCAGTAACTAACCGGTGTGGCATAGTCCGGCCCCCGAAGCACTGCATTGGTGGTCTTATATGTAATACCAAAGATTCCCTCCGGGGTTCCGTTTCCGTTGCTGATCTTTCCGGATACAAAGTCCGTCTCCAGCACAATCTCCCCGTCCTGATACATGTACAAATGCTGGTTGGTCAAATCCGCCTCTACATAGGTATCGCCGATATCATTGACACTGTCAGTCACTTTCACCATGCCCTTGCAGGTGTAGATGGGCTCTCTGGGTTCCGTGCTGCCCTCCATAATCAGCTGAAGTAATTCCTCCGCCTCCTTCTTTCTGTCCGTTTTCCACCCGTAAGAAGCACTGCTCAGAGTAAGCTCCACCCCCAGAGTTGTAGTAAACTTCTTTTTCTTTCCAAAAGTGTCATAGTGGCGGGCTTGCGTCTTCACAAAGGATGACACGGCCTCCTCGTCCAAAATGGCCTTTCCGTCCTGAATACTTACCCAATCCCGTATCATTTCCGCATCCAGCAACACCTCGTTGCCATTCCAGTCATAGACAATGGATGTGCTTAACCAGAGATTGGCAGTCTCTACAGGCTGTGTGAGACTCCTGTCATCCCGTAGAATATTGGCATCGGAATAGAAGCCTAAAGTCTCCAGGTCCAAGCTGCAATCGCCAAGAGAAAGCGCCTCCTTCACCAGCACGATCACCTCTTCCACATCCAGTTGTGTGCCACCAACCTCAGGTATTACCTCATAACCCCGAAGCGCCTCTGAGTACTCACTGATATATGCATCCTGAGCAGTATGCATATTCGCGCTCTGGCAGGCATCCCAGCTCCGTACCACACCATCCACTAAAGCATCGTCATAAATATAATACAACCGCTCAAAATAGATTTCTTGTCCTCGGCCCAGCAAAGCCATTATCCACAACATCCAATCCTGATCTGATATAATATGCTCCAGGGTATTAGTCATATCCGGATAACTCATCTGTATCTGTACCGGAGTAATTGTACCCAAAACCGCATCGGAAGCGCCGGTGAAGGGCTCCCGCCCCTTGACTTCCAGAACATAGTCTTCAAGCGATGCACCCCAAAGCTCCGCTGCTTGGGATGCTTTCATGCCACTGCAGTCATATCCCCCCACAATAGTATTCGGCAGAAAATGAGTCCGATAATAGAGCCCTATACCGATATATACCGCAACCAGAAGTACAAGAGGACTGACCAGTACAGCTGCGCGGTTAACCTTGCCATGTCTCTTTTTCGCAGTTTTCTCTGTAATTGTATCCGTACCCTCTGGCTTTGTTGGTTCTGATATCTCAGATTCTGTTGTTTCTGCGGTCTTTGGTTCTGCCTTCTCAAGTTCAACTGTTTCTGCTTTTTGTAAATCTGCTTGTTGTAAATCCGTTTTTACAAGTTCTTCCTCTACCTTTTCTACGGTAGTGTTCTCTATTTCCTTTTTCTCTATTTCCTTTTTCTCTATTTCCTTTTTCTCTATTTCTTTTTTCTCTATTTCCTTTTTTTCTCTTTCTTTCATAATCGTCTAAGCCTTCAAGTTTTTCATGTTTACAGGTGCAAAGCTATTATAGCATGGAATCAATTAAAAAAATAGCACCAAAAGACTTAAATTATGTCTTTTGATGCTGCCGACCTGCCCAGAACCGGAATCGAACCAGTGACACGAGGATTTTCAGTCCTCTGCTCTA
>JAFLRO010000108.1 GCA_022511425.1 Acetatifactor sp. | reverse complement strand
ATGACCCTCTGCTTGTAAGGCAGATGCTCTCCCAGCTGAGCTAAACTTCCATTTGTCGACCATTTGCACAGCCGACTTGTTTAGTATACAGTCTTGTCCCTTGTTTGTCAACAACTTTTGATAATTTCTCTCTTAACTTGTTTCCTATCGTTCACATTTTGTCCGGTGCATTAAATCCCAGAACATCGATACAGGTCTTCAGTACATCCCGGGTCAGCACCAGCAGAGCCAGCAGACTCTCCTTCCTGGTAACATCCTCCTCCCCGAGGATCTTTGTCTCGTGATAGAACCGGTTGAAAGCGTTTGCAAGGTCGTAGATGTATGCGCATACCTTGTGAGGCGCAGTCTCCTCAGCAGCCGCCTGCATCATGGTATTGAACTGCACCAGTTCCATCTCCAAAGCCTTCTCGGACTCATTGCCCGCGGGCAGAAGCTTCAGCCCCTCCAGGCTGCCCCCCTGCTCCTTAAACTTGCTTAAGATAGACTTGATCCGCACGATGGTATACAGAATATAAGGGCCCGTATCTCCCTCAAAGGAGGTAAAACGGTCAATGTCGAATATATAGTCCTTGGAAGCCTGGTTGGACAGGTCGCCGTACTTTAACGCGGACACTGCCACCTGCTCCGCCACCTGCCGTGCTTCCTCCTCAGACATCTGGCGGCCTTCCCTAATCTTTTTATACATCTCATCCTTTGTCTCCCGGATTAGGTTCTCCAGACGCATAACACCGCCATCCCTGGTCTTGAAGGGCTTGCCGTCGCTGCCGTTCATGGTGCCAAATCCCAGGAATTTTAGCTCCGTCTCCGGCTCCACCAGCTTTGTCTTCCTTGCACAGCGGAACACCTGCTCAAAGTACAGATCCTGCCGCTTGTCCACCACATAGATGATCTGGTCGGGATGATACAGACGCATACGCTCCATGATTGTCGCAAGGTCTGTGGTATTGTACAGGGATGCTCCGTCGGATTTCAGGATCATGCAGGGAGGGATCTCCTTGGTGTCGGTCTCTTCCTTTACGTCCACCACCAGCGCACCCTCGCTGATATGGGCATAGCCGTTATCCTTCATGTATGTCACCATCTCAGGGATCAGGTCGTGTACATCGCTCTCGCCCTTCCATAGGTCGAACTCCACGTTCAGACTGCCGTAATTTTTCCTGAGATCTTCCACTGACACGTTCAGAATATGCTTCCAAAGGGCACGATATCCCCGGACTCCGCTCTGAAGCTTAAAGGTGGCCTCCATGGCCCTGGCCTTGTACTCCGGGTCCTCCTTGGACTTTGCGCTGGCGGCGGGGTAAATCTCCTCTAACTCCGAGATAGTAAATGGAGCCTCTTTGGGGTACTCTCCCTGATATTTCTCATCAAAATACACTAAGTCCGGCTGTCTGTCCTGAACGCCTGTGATTACCAAGCCCATCTGTAAACCCCAGTCGCCCAGATGCACGTCACCGATGACCTCATGACCCGCATAGCGGCAAATGCGTTTGATGCTCTCGCCGATAACTGCTGAGCGGATGTGCCCCACATGGAGGGGCTTCGCCACATTGGCTCCGCCATAGTCAATGATAATCTTCTTTTTCTTCTCCGGCTGCTCCAGTCCAAACTTAGGCTCCGAGGCCATTGTCTCAATGATCTCCAAAAGATACTTCTCCGAGATCTTCAAGTTCAGAAATCCTGGTGCCACCGCCTGTACTTCACTGAATGCCCTGCTGCCCTTCAGCTGCTCCGCCACATCACTTGCAATGGCAATGGGTGCCTTCTTATACTGCTTTGCTCCCGCCATTGCGCCATTGCACTGATATTCGCACAGATCAGGACGGTTTGAGATTGTAACCCTTCCAAGCGCTGCGTCGTAGCCGGCTGTCTCAAAAGCCTTTCCCATCTCCTCTGACAATAACTCCAAAATCTTTTTCATAACTTATACTTAATCCTTTCCTAAGCGAATTAATCTATTATAGCCGTATCCAATCTATCTTACTGCATTTCATCCGTTTTACTTTATTAAGTCCGATTTACCTTATTTAATATACTTTACATCTTTTATAATCTAATTTTATAAGCATTCTTATAAATGTGCTTACCATTTTAACCCATTTTGTTTCTTTTGTCCACTACAGCCGATTGTGCTCATGCCCTGCGCTCCGATCCCGCTCTGCTTTTGAAAAGACACACCCGCAGTAGTCCTGTCGATACAGGCTATACTCAGCCGACAGTTCCACAGACCGCTTATACCCGTTTTTCTTCTTGAAATCCGAGGGAAGCCAGAGAATCCCATACTCTTTTGCCAGTGCGCTTCCAATCTCGTTTAACTTTTCCGCATTTTTCAGTGGACTGATGGTCAGCGTAGTACCAAAATAATCATAACCGCCCTCCCGGCCACGTACCGCTGTCTCCCTCAGCCGCAGGTCAAAGCATCGAAAACACCTCTCTCCGCCCTCGGGACAGTCCTCCAGTCCGGCTGCCGCCTGAAAAAACCTCCGGGGTTCATAATCTCCCTCCAAGACAGAGATGGGATAACCCCTTCCCTCCCGATTGTAAGCTTCAATCAACCGTTTCTGCTCTTCCACCCGCCTGATGTACTCTGCGCTTTCCGATATGTTGGGGTTAAAGTAAAACACCGTGACTTGGAACCTTCCGCACAGATATTCCAGTACATAGCTGCTGCAGGGCGCACAACAGCTATGAAGAAATAAAGTAGGGGGCTCTGTGCCGTCCGTATCGCCCTGCGCTGATACTGTCAGCCCCTCAAGCAGTTTATCCAATTCTTTCTGATAATTCGTCTGATTCATTTCACCGCATCCTCAACAATCCGCTTTGCTTATCCAAAGCTGCCTCAGCTGGCATTATTACTGACCTCAATCCCCTTCATGTATCTTAAAAGCGCAATGTGGAAGTCCGTCACACGAACTCCCACATCCATCATACCGCAGAAAATAACTTCTTTCCACCATTATTTTGTTCACTTACTCCTTTGTCCGATCCTCCTGACCGACTGATTTTCTCATTCTGCACAGTTTGACGGAACAACAGCTCTACCTTTCCTCATACCGCATCTCCACCTTACGCCAGTTGATCAGGGTAAACCATCCTTCCACATAGTCGGCACGGCGGTTCTGATACTGAAGATAGTAGGCATGTTCCCACACATCCACCAGAAACAGGGGAATGAACTCCTTCAGGTTTGGTACATCTTGGTTGGATGTCTGGACAATGGACAGCTTACCGTCCTTGTCGGTCACCACCCAGGCATAGCCGGAACCAAATTTGCTCACAGCTGCCTCCTTCATCTGATCCTTCCACTGCCTGTAGGAGCCGAAATCCCTATCAATGGCTGCCGCAAACTCCCCGGAGGGATCCTGACCCACAGGACTTTTCATGGAATCAAAGTATAATTCATGATTAAACACTCCGCCACCGTTGTTGCGCACTTGTGTCCGCAGGGGCTCCTGCATATTGTCAAGGCTGCAGAGCAGCTCTTTCAGACTCATCCTCTGCAGCTCCGGATAATCCGCCAGTGCCTTGTTAAGATTGTCCACGTAGGTCTTATAATGCCTGTCATGGTGAAATGTCAAGGTCTCCGCATTCAGCACGGGCACCAATGCATCGTACTCATAAGGCAGAGGACGCACTACGAAGGGATAGGTTTCAGCTTTCATATTTCCTCTCTTTCTGCCGTAAGCCGATATTTTTGAATCTCTGGCTCATTTGCGGCACGGGCCTGCTCGTAAAAAGACCCGCATATCTAACGAATATTATATGCGGGTCTTATAGTTTTTATAAGTGTGCCAATGAGTACTATCTTAACATTTCTTCTTTCCGTTGCGGCAAGTGTAGTTGCTTACTATATTTGCAAGTGGTTGGACGGAAAAGATTAGGCGGTAGTCAGCCCAGGGCATAAGCCACCCTGCCAAAACGGAATAAAAGACCCCAGTAGTAGCCGCTACTGGGGTCTTTACGTGCCAAATGAGCACTCTCAACATTTCTGCCTAATGGCATTATAGCATATGCCTTTGGCTTATGCAAGTATTCCCTGAAAATATCTGACATATTCATAATAGGCATAATAGTTGGTGTTGCTTGACACCTACAATTGCGCAATATCCACCAGCGTCAGCTCATTACTTGAATTCTCTAAACTGGTCACCAGCGCATTGGCCGTGTCCAGAGCTGTGATGCAGTTGACACCGGTCTCGATGGCAGTGCGTCGGATCAGGAATCCATCCCGGGACTTATCCCTGCCCTGGGTGGGCGTATCGATGACCAGATCGATCCTGTGACCCAAAATCAGATCCATGACCGTGGGAGACTCTTGGGAAATCTTGTTCACCTTTCTGGCCTTAACGCCCGCCTCATTTAATGCTGCTGCGGTACTGCGGGTGGCATAGATGGTATAACCCAATTTCTCGAAGCGGCGGCCAATCCCGATAGCCTCTCCCTTGTCCGCATCCTTCACGGTGATGATTATGTTCTTGTACTTGGGCAGATTCACGCCGGCGCCCAGAAATGCCTTATACAGCGCTTCATTGAAATCCTTAGCGATACCGAGACACTCACCGGTGGACTTCATCTCAGGTCCCAGGCTGATCTCCGCGCCGCGGATCTTCTCAAAGGAGAACACGGGCATCTTGATGGCGAAATACTCTGCCTCCGGCTGCAGACCGGGCTCATAGCCCAACTCCTTTATGGTCTTGCCAATGATTACCTCGGTGGCCAAATCCACAATGGGGATTCCTGTAACCTTGCTGATATAGGGAACCGTCCGGGAGGAACGGGGATTTACCTCGATCACATACACATCCTCGCCGATAGCGATGAACTGAATATTTATCAGGCCTTTTACATGCAGAGCCTTTGCCAGCCGTCTGGTGTACTCCGCAATCTTGTCCTTCACCGGCTGGGTGATGGTGGGCGCAGGATACACGGAAATGCTGTCGCCGGAGTGCACGCCGGTGCGCTCTATATGCTCCATGATACCGGGAATCAGAATATCCGTGCCGTCGCAGACCGCGTCCACCTCGATCTCCTTCCCCTGAAGATATTTGTCCACCAGAATAGGATGATCTTGGGCAATACGGTTGATAATGGCCATAAACTCCTCGATCTCCTGGTCGGAGATGGCAATCTGCATACCCTGTCCCCCCAGTACATAAGAGGGACGCACCAACACAGGATAGCCCAGTCGGTTAGCTACCTCCTTGGCTTCCTCGGCAGTGTATACCGTTCCTCCGGCAGCCCGGGGAATTTCCGTTTCTTCCAAAATCTTGTCAAAGAGTTCCCTGTCCTCGGCGGCATCCACATCCTCAGCCTTTGTGCCAAGGATGGGCACTCCCATCTTCATCAGACTTTCCGTGAGCTTGATGGCGGTCTGGCCGCCGAACTGCACCACAGCCCCGTCAGGTTTCTCAATGTCCACGATGGATTCCACATCCTCAGGAGTCAGGGGCTCAAAGTACAGTTTATCTGCAATGTCAAAGTCGGTACTCACCGTCTCCGGATTGTTGTTGATAATGATGGTCTCGTATCCCGCCCTGGAAAAAGCCCAGGTAGCGTGTACGGAGCAATAATCGAACTCGATGCCCTGACCGATGCGGATAGGGCCGGAACCCAGCACCAGTACCTTCTTACGTTCTCTGGTCTCCCTGGCTTCATTCTCACCGCCGTAGACGGAATAATAGTAGGGAGTGGAAGCCGCAAACTCCGCAGCACAGGTATCCACCATCTTGTAGACAGCCCGGATGCCGTTCTCATGGCGCAGATCCTTGATTTCTCCTTCCGGCTTTCCGGTAAGCCTTGCAATTACATTGTCCGGGAACTCAATGCGTTTTGCTTCCTTTAAGAGCTCGGGAGTCAGTTCCTGAGTCTTTAGCGCCTGCTCCATTTCCACCAATATTGCCAGCTTGTCAATAAACCACACATCAATCATGGTGATGTCATGGATCTCTTCATAGCTGATGCCCTTTCGGATGGCTTCGGCGATGACCCAGATTCTCTGGTCATCTACGATTTTAAGCCTACTCTTAAGCTCCTCTGCAGACAGCTCACTGAAATCATAGCTCATCAGGCAGTCCACATGCTGTTCCAGGGAGCGGATGGCCTTCATCAGGGCTCCCTCGAAGCTGTCGCAGATGCTCATGACCTCGCCGGTGGCTTTCATCTGGGTGGTCAGGGTCCGCTTAGCGGTAATAAATTTGTCAAAGGGCAGCCTCGGTATTTTTACCACGCAATAGTCCAACGTGGGCTCAAAGCTGGCATAGGTCTTCTGCGTGATAGCATTCTTGATCTCATCCAAGGTGTAGCCCAACGCAATCTTAGCCGCCACCTTAGCGATGGGATAACCCGTAGCTTTTGAAGCCAGCGCCGAAGAACGGCTCACACGGGGGTTCACCTCGATAACACAATACTCAAAGCTGGTGGGATGCAGGGCAAACTGCACATTACAGCCGCCGGTGATCTGCAGTTCGTTGATTATGTTCAATGCTGAGGTTCTCAGCATCTGATATTCCTTGTCGCTCAGGGTCTGTGAGGGAGCAACCACGATGCTGTCTCCGGTATGCACGCCCACGGGATCGATATTCTCCATGTTACAGACAGTGATACAGTTGCCCGCACTGTCCCGCATGACCTCGTACTCAATCTCCTTCCAGCCTGCAATGCACCGCTCCACCAGCACCTGTCCCACGCGGGAAAGGCGCAGACCGTTCTCAAGGATCTCCTCCAGCTCCACCTGGTTATGAGCGATACCGCCGCCAGAGCCGCCCAGCGTATATGCGGGACGCAGCACCACCGGATAGCCGATGGTGTTGGTAAAAGCCACACCGTCTTTCACAGTTTCTACCACTTTGGATGCCGCGCAGGGTTCGCCGATGCGCTCCATCAGATCCTTAAACTCCTGACGGCCCTCGGCGTTGCGGATGGTAGCCGCAGTGGTGCCCAAAAGTTTGACATTATGAGCAGCAAGAAATCCTGATTCCTCCAACTCCATGCCAAGATTCAACCCCGCCTGTCCACCCAGGGTAGGGAGAATACTGTCCGGCTTCTCCTTCTCTATGATTTGCTCCAGAACCCTTACAGTCAGGGGCTCTATGTACACCTTGTCGGCAATGTCCTTGTCGGTCATGATGGTGGCAGGATTGGAGTTTACCAGGATCACCTCCACGCCCTCCTCCTTCAGAGAGCGGCAGGCCTGAGTGCCCGCATAGTCAAACTCCGCTGCCTGTCCGATGACAATGGGTCCGGAACCGATGACCATGACGCGTTTTACATCGGGATTCTTAGGCATTGCAGTTTCCTCCTTTCATCATGGCGATAAAGCGGTCAAAGAGGTACCGGGAGTCCTGAGGTCCGGGACATGCCTCAGGATGGAACTGCACTGTGAATATGTTCTTGCCCGTGTATGCCAGACCCTCGTTGGTTCCGTCATTTACATTGATAAACGCGGGAACCGCAATTTTAGGATCCAGCTTGTCCGTATCCACTACATAGCCGTGGTTCTGAGAGGAAATGTATACTCTTCCCGTCTGTAAGTCCTTCACAGGATGATTTCCTCCCCTGTGACCATACTTCATCTTATGCGTGTCGGCTCCCGTGGCCAGAGCCATGAGCTGATGTCCCAGACAGATGGCAAATATCGGAATATCCGTATGATACAGTTTTCTGATTTCTTCTATTACAGTGGTACATTCCTTAGGATCCCCGGGGCCGTTGCTTAACATAATACCGTCGGGGGCGTCCGAGATGATTTCTTCCGCAGAGGTCAGGGCCGGGTACACCGTCACTGTGCAGCCCCGCTCCGCCAGGGAGTGGGCGATATTGTCCTTTGCCCCCAAATCCAAAAGCGCCACCTTGAGACCCGCACCATTCAGTTCTTTTACCAATGTGGGCCTTGGCTCCCGCACACCCTCCTCATATGCCTTCCTGTCAAACCGGGCGGAACCGGAGAGAGGACCGTTCTGCTCCAAGGTCATGGCTGGTGCTACCTGATATTTTTTACCGCATGTCACCTTCTCCACCACCTTGCCTGTGGTGTAAGCTTTCAGACGAGGCAGAATCTTGTCCAAATCATAGCTTACATCCGTGGTAATCATGCCATTCATTGTGCCCTTCTCCCGCAAAATCTTGGTCAGCGCACGGGTATCGATACCGGCGATGCCGGGAACATCATTCTCCTTAAGAAATTCTTGTATTGAGCAGTCATTGCGGAAATTGCTGGGAATACGGGAGAGTTCCCGCACGATGAAGCCGTCCGGCCAGG
>JAFLRO010000107.1 GCA_022511425.1 Acetatifactor sp. | reverse complement strand
GACAGGGAGAGCGGGCTGTTTGTGATCAAGCCCAGCGGAGTGCCCTATGAAAAGCTGTCTCCCGAGGATATGGTGGTCATGGATCTGGATGGTAACAAAGTGGAGGGCCGCTACAACCCCTCTTCTGACACTCCCACTCATGCAGAGCTTTACAGAGCTTTTCCTCAGATTGGCGGCGTTGTACATACTCATTCCCCTTGGGCTACCAGCTGGGCACAGGCAGGACGTTCCATCCCCTGCTACGGAACCACCCACGCGGACTATATCTACGGTGAGGTTCCCTGCCTGCGGACACTGACAGAGGCGGAAATTGAGGAGGCTTACGAGAAGAATACGGGTCTGCTGATCGTAAATGAGTTTCAGAAAAGAAATATAGATGTTGTGGCAGTTCCCGCTGTGCTCTGCAAGAATCATGGTCCTTTCGCATGGGGCAAGAACGCTGAGGAAGCGGTTCACAATGCAGTGGTGCTGGAGGAAGTGGCAAAGATGGCAGCAAGAACGGAGTGGATCTGCCCGGATGTGAAGCCTGCACCTCAGGAGCTGCAGGATAAGCATTATTACAGGAAACATGGCGCAAATGCTTATTATGGCCAGGGCGCAACCGATGAAAAGTAAAATGAAAGGTGTTTGAGCAGCAGTTACACAGCACTGTTGGATAAATTTGCAGGATTGGCGGAAATAAGGAGAGATTATGGAGAACAGTTGGCGCAGAAGGTGGGATATAATAAAGGAGATCATCTTTTTTCTGATTGCTACGGCCTTTGTGTTCGGCTGGTGTATGTTGGTGCTGTTGATCATCAGTTTTATCACTCTCTCCGTCCTGCACTTTACCATCGAAGGTATATTCATCACGGCTATCGTGGGAACTGTGTGCTATGATATCTATTATATTGTGCGAAAAGTGAAGGAATACCGAAAGCAAATCAAATAAAAGGGTTTCTTTGTTTAGCCTTGAAATTTGTATCATATATAGGTATAATACACATGTAAACGCTTACATTTACATTTGCAAAATATGTTAAGAAAAGGAGTGAAGGGAACATGGGATTTTTGACAGGAAAGACAGCTATTATTACTGGTGCAGGCCGCGCCACACTCAAGGACGGGCGCTGTGGTTCTATCGGATACGGTATTGCTACCGCTTATGCCAAGGAGGGTGCTAACCTGGTGATCACCGGTCGTAACGTGAAAAAGCTGGAAGATGCCAAGGAGGAGCTGGAGAGACTCTATGGCATTAAGGTACTTATTGTGCAGGCGGATGTAAATGCCGGTGCAGACAACGAGACCGTGGTGAACAATGTAGTGAAGCAGACTATGGACACTTTTGGAAGGATCGACGTGCTGATCAACAATGCCCAGGCTTCCGCTTCCGGCGTTACCCTTGCAGATCACACCACCGAGCAGTTTGATCTGGCTCTTTATTCCGGTCTGTATGCGGCATTTTATTATATGAAGGCCTGCTATCCTTACCTGAAGGAGACCAAGGGATCTGTAATCAATTTTGCTTCCGGCGCAGGTCTGTTTGGTAATTTCGGTCAGTGTGCGTATGCGGCAGCCAAGGAGGGTATCCGCGGCCTGACCCGTGTGGCAGCTACCGAGTGGGGTAAGGACGGAATCAATGTGAATATTGTCTGCCCGCTGGCATGGACGGCACAGCTTGAGCAGTTCCAGGATGCTTATCCTGAGGCTTTTGAGAAGAATGTGCACATGCCTCCCATGGGTCACTATGGCGACTCCGAGCTGGAGATTGGCCGTGCCTGCGTACAGCTCGCATCTCCTGACTTTAAGTTCATGAGCGGCGAGACCATCACTTTAGAGGGCGGTATGGGCCTAAGACCATAAGGACATTACGAAAGGAGGAATCATTATGAACTTAGTGATCACTATGAGCCGCAGGTATGGAACCGGAGCCAGCATGATAGCTGAGGAGCTTTCAGAGAGGCTGGGAATTCCCGTGTACGACAAGGCTTATATAGAGAATGAGATTCATGACGATGATTTTTCCAAAGAGGCAGAATTTATTCGGCAGCTGGCTACGGAGCCCTGCATCATACTGGGTCGCTGTGCTTCTGAAATCCTAAAGGATCAGCCCAATGTGTTCAATGTCTATGTCTGCGCGGATAAGGAAGACCGTATTCAGCGGATCATGAAAAAAGAACTTCTGGACTACGATGATGCAAAAGCGCTGCTTGAGAAGAATGACAGGCAGCGGGCACAGTTCAATGTGGAGCACACAGGGAAGGTATGGGGGGATGTGAACAATTACCATATGATCCTGGACACCAGCAAACTGGGAGTGGAGAATTGTGCAGATATCTTGATAAAATATTTTGAAAGAATAGATGTGATTTAGGTAAATTAAATTACTGAATGGCGGCAGTTTTTAGTAATTAAAGCTAAGAAATTGCCGCTATTTTTGTGCATTATTGCTTTGAAAATAATTCATTTTGTGCTAAAATATGGAGTGATTTTGGAGGTATAGCCGTATGTTGGTGCTTTTTTTCCTGCTGTGGGTAATCTTCAACGGTAATTTTACCCTGGAAATATGTATTTTCGGTGCCATAATTTCCGTGACGCTGTTTACTTTCGTCTGTAAATTTATGGATTTCTCTTTAAAAAAGGAGCTTCATATTTACAAGAAGTCTTTTCTTTTTGTCAGATATGTTTTTCTGCTGATCAAGGAGATTGTGAAAGCCAATTTTGGCGTAATCCGCATGATTCTTAACCAGCGTGAAGAGGTACAGCCTATGCTTGTCACCTTCCATTCAGACCTGAAGACAACAACGGGAAAGGCTTTCCTGGCCAATGCCATAACACTTACACCGGGAACAATTACTGTTTCTCTGGAGAAAGATCAGTACACGGTCCACTGCCTGGACGAGAGCCTGGCAGAAGGCATGGACAACAGTGAGTTTGTCACATATATCAAAAAATTGGAGGAATAAGACGCAGGTGTGAACCGTAATGAGGTATCTCCTGCGGCAGCGATAAGAGATGGGAAGAGGAATTGAAAGTCTTGACAGGATTTATGGGATTATGTTCATTGGAGTGTTGGTCATTCTGGCGGTGCTGATTCTGCTGTGCCTGTTGCGTGCTGTTGTGGGACCCCGGATTGCAGATCGAATCGTAGCTGTGAACATGATGGGAACTATGGTCATCGTAATGATTGCTGTCCTTGCGTTGATGCTGGGAGAGGGTTATCTGGTCGATATATGTATTATTTATGCCATGATCAGTTTTCTGGCGGTTATTGTTTTGACCAAGGTCTATATGGGGGTATATTTGGAAAAAAAGGAAGGAAGTCCGGCAAAGGAACAGACATCGGTCGAAGAGAGCGTTGAAGTTTCAAAGTTGTCGGGGGAGGAGCTAAAGGATGGAAGTATTTGAGTGGATTCGCTTTTTGGCTGGGACTGCGCTTCTGCTGGCGGGCGTGGCAATCTTTCTCATAGAAATGGTGGGTGTGTTTCGCTTCAAGTATGTGTTGAACCGGATGCATGCTGCAGCTATGGGAGATACTCTGGGAATTGGCTTCTGCCTGCTGGGATTGATTATAATGAGCGGCCTTAATTTCACATCTCTCAAATTACTTTTGGTGATTATTTTTTTGTGGTTTTCCTCGCCGGCCTCTTCACATCTGATTGCGAGGCTCGAGGTGACGACAAATGAGGATGAGGAAGATCATTACGAGGTTAAGACCCTGGATGAAATGCAGCCTGAGGGCGGCGGAAAAGAGGAGATATGACAGTATTTACCTGTATTCTTCTGGGCTTTCTTGTGGTATGTGCCATAGCGGCAAGCCTGTCAAAGAATCTGTTGAACACTATTTTGATTTTCATGTCATACAGTCTGGTCATGTCCGTAATCTGGATTCTGTTGGAGTCACCGGATCTGGCTATAACGGAGGCTGCCGTGGGCGCAGGCGTGACCACGGTGCTGTTTTTGGTGACGCTGAAAAAGATTCGTGCCATTATTAAGGAAGACGGTAGTTATGAGGAAACAGAAAATAGTGAATCAGAGAACAATGCTTCACCTGAAAACCGATAAATCGGAGGAGAGAGGCCATATTGAACGATTCGATATAATTTTATTTTGAAGCGAGCAAGGGGTGAAAAGATGAGCAGGAGAGTTCCCCAGGAACAATATGAGAAGACTTTTTCCTATAAATTTAAGAGATGGCTGGAGGGCACAAAGGATCCTTTCCTAGACACTGTGGAGATGAAACCCCAGGAGGAATTCCGAGAGGATCAGGAGACTCTGGAGCGCCGCGCCCGGGACAGGAAGCGCAATGCGGAGCGTGTTTACGACCTGGAGCGTAATGCGGAGCTGAGGATCTTTCAGAGAATCTACAAGATATTTTCCGTAGTGTTCTGTGTCTTTTTGATGGTGATGCTGCTGGAGGCAGTGTCCTGGCTGCCAACTTTTGGCGAGGTGGACAAGCCGGTGAATAACGAGGTGGCAGCGCGATATATTGAGAACGGCCTTCAGGAGACCGGGGCAGTGAACATTGTCACAGGTATGATTCTTGATTACAGAGCTTTTGACACTCTGGGAGAGTCCCATGTGCTGTTCATTGCAACCTGTACAGTGCTGATTTTGCTTAGGTTGGACCGGAAAGAGGATCAGGAGCGGTTTGATGCGAACGATCGTCTGCACGAGCCAAAGAGTGACGTGATCCTCCAGACGGTGGCAAAGGTTCTGGTGCCGCTTATCTTTATTTTTGGCATCTATGTGATTCTGGCAGGTCATCTGGGACCGGGTGGCGGTTTTTCCGGGGGTGCCGTAATCGGTGCGGGGCTGATTCTGTATCTGAATGCCTTTGGCTTTGCCAAGACGGAGAGGTTTTTTACAGCCAAGACCTACAGAAGGATGAGTTTTTGTGCTTTGGCATGTTATAGCCTGGCAAAGAGCTATTCTTTTTTTACAGGAGCCAATCACATTGAGAGCATTATTCCCCTGGGTACTCCCGGTGCGATCCTTAGCAGCGGTCTGATCCTGATTTTGAATATATGCGTTGGCGTAGTGGTGGCGGGCACCATGTACACATTTTATGTCATGTTCCGAAAGGGAGGCTATTAAGCCGCTGGCTGATTAGTGACCTGACAGGTCCACGTTTTTTGAAAGGTTGACTATCGTATGAATATGAATATTGCGAATTTGCTGAGCAATTACGGTGAAGCCGTTGCCATGATCCTGTTCGGGATCGGATTTACAAATCTGCTTTTACAGAAGAACCTAATCAAGAAAATTATCGGTCTAAACATCATGGATACTGCCACCTATCTTTTTCTGGCGCTAAAGGGCTATATCGATGGCAGGAAAGCTCCGGTGGTGGTAGACGGTGTTCAGAGTGTGGAGGCATATATCAACCCTATTCCCAGCGGTCTGGTGCTGACGGGAATCGTGGTATCCGTGTCTGTGACGGCGCTGATGCTGGCGCTGACGATCCGGCTGTACCGTCGTTACCACACGCTGGACTTGGATGAGATTTCTACCCTTTTGAAGAAGGAGGGGAAGTGATGGCTTTTGTGCAGAATTTTCCCTTTATGTCCATAATTCTGTCGCTTTTTTCCGGCCCTTTATCCTCCGTCTTGAGCGGTAAGTGGGCCAGGCGAGTGAATGCGGCGGTGATTGCGCTGGTGGGGATTATGTCCGCCGCTGTGCTTATATTTGTATTGGGAACGGGGCAGGAGTATGTCTATATGATGGGCCACTATCCCGCGCCCTGGGGCAATGAGATACAGGTCGGCGTGCTGGAAGCCTTTATGGCTGTGTTTTTCTGTGTTATTATGCTTCTGTCCATGTTGGGTGGCAGCTTGGAACGGAAAAAGGAGCTGGAGGAAAGTAAACAGAATCTTTACTATATCATGGTAAATCTGCTTTTATGTTCCCTGTTGGCTCTGGTATACACCAACGATTTGTTCACAGCTTATGTGTTTGTGGAGATCAATACCATCTCCGCCTGCGGTCTCATTATGATCAAGCAGAATGGACGGACTATGGAAGCTTCTGTTCGGTATATGATTATGAGCTTGTTGGGCTCGGGTCTTCTGCTGCTGGGAATCTGTTTTCTCTATGACTTAACCGGACATTTGCTGATGAGCAACATCAAGGAGCAGGTTCAGATCCTGGCAGCTACCGGCAATTATCATATTCCTCTGTTTGTGGCGCTGGGACTGATATCCGTGGGTCTGGCTATCAAAAGTGCACTGTATCCCTTTCATACCTGGCTGCCGGATGCCTACGGATACTCCACCCTGTCTTCTGCAGCAATTCTATCCTCACTGGTGTCCAAGGGATATATCTTTCTGCTGCTCAAGATTTTTTACCGGGTCATCGGTTTTGACCTTGTCAGAGACAGCAAGGTCATCAATGTGCTGTTCGTGTTTGGTATTATCGGAATGATTATGGGCTCCCTGAGCGCCATTAAGGAAAACGACATCCGACGGATGATAGCATATTCCTCTGTGGCTCAGATCGGCTATATTTACATGGGATTTGGACTGGGTACCACAGAGGGTGCAATCGCCAGTATTTACCATGTGGTCTCCCATTCCGCCAGCAAATCCCTGTTGTTTGTGGCAGCTTCCGGTCTGACGGATGCCTCCGCAGAAAGCCCCCGGTTCAAGGATCTGACCGGATCAGGATATCGGAACAGTCTGGCGGGGGTGGCTTTTACCGTAGGAAGCTTGGCAATGGTGGGTATGCCTATCTTTTCCGGGTTTATCTCCAAGCTCCTTTTCTCTCAGGCGGCCATCGGACATACTTTCAAGATGCTGCCTACACTGATTGCACTGGCAATCAGTACCATACTGAACGCAGTTTACTTCATGCGGACGCTGATTCGGATTTATACACCGGTTCGGGAGGATATAGATGCAAAAGAGGGCAGGATAATTACCCTGAGGGAGCAGCCTGCAAAGTCCGTGGCGCTTATATGCTTTATCATCTTGAACCTGATTCTGGGACTTAACTCGGATCCGATCATCACTCTGATCCAGAAAGGGTTAGGAATGTTCGGCTGATTATACAGATAAAGGGAGTGCATTCATATGGATGGATTGATTTTGATTCCCATATTTTTGCCGGTCATAGCCGGAGCTACATTAATAGTATCTTCTTTTTTATCGCACTTGAAGAATTCACAGGATTTAAAAGATGCGCAGGATGCAGTGGATTCAGTAGGAAAGCAGAAACGGCAGTTGAAAGGGGTTTATACCTTTTTTATGACAATATTGTCAGTTTCTGTTATAGCTGCTTTGTATCTGGCATGGTCGGATGATCGAAGTCTGACTTTATTTACCCTGGTGGAGGGTATTCCCGTATTTTTTCAAATCGATGATGTGGGCAGGTTATTTGTCACCGTGGTCAGTGTGATTTGGCTTCTTACGGGAGTCTATTCCCTTGTATATATGAGGCATGAGGGAGAGGAGAAGCGTTATTTTGGTTTTTACCTTTTGCTGTATGGTGTGCTGGTGGGATTGGACTTTTCCGGTAATCTGGTGACTATGTATTTGTTTTATGAGCTCATGACACTTGTGTCGTTTCCTTTGGTGCTGCATAATGGAACAAAGGAGGCCATCATGGCGGCGTTTAAATATCTCTTTTACTCCATGTGCGGCGCATATGCAGGCCTCTTCGGTATCTATTTCCTGTATCGGTTCAGTGACTCCCTGCTCTTTACTGTAGGAGGAACACTGGGAGTCGGAGCACAGGGTCATGAAGGGATCCTGTTGGTTGCAGTGTTTGCCATGCTGGTGGGTTTTGGAGCGAAGGCGGGCATGCTTCCTCTCCACGCATGGCTTCCCGCTGCCCATCCGGTAGCACCTTCCCCGGCCTCCGCAGTGCTTTCGGGAATTATTGTGAAATCAGGGGTTCTGGCGGTGATCCGGGTGGTCTATTATATCGTGGGGCCTGGATTTATCCGAGGTACCTGGGTGCAGTATACCTGGATGTCCCTTGCGCTGATCACGGTGTTTATGGGTTCCCTGCTGGCCTTTAGGGAGAAGGTGTTCAAGAAGCGACTGGCTTATTCTACGGTCAGTCAGGTTTCTTATATTCTGTTTGGTCTCTCTCTGCTGTCGCCCATGGGTTTTGAGGGAGCGCTGCTGCATGTGGTGGGTCATGCAGTGATCAAGAGCGGCTTATTTTTGACGGCCGGTGTGTTCCTGTATCAGTTTGGATATACGCAGGTGGATCAGCTGACCGGAATGGGGAAGAAGATGCCTGTGACCATGTGGTGTTACACTCTTTTCTCCCTGG
>JAFLRO010000106.1 GCA_022511425.1 Acetatifactor sp. | reverse complement strand
TACCGTCCGCATGATAAATGAAAAATCCGCCGGGAATCCCCTGCATAATATCATTAATTGTAAATTTTCCTATGTTGTTTTCCTTATAATTGGAGTTTCCCATAATAACGCCTCCTGCTTAAGTAATTAATAAAAGTTTACCTGTTTTATCTGTGTATATCAACTGTTTTTTGCTCTGGCAGACAGAAAACCAGCCTCTCTCACACTCCAGATTCTTCAAGAGCATTTTTACTGTTATCGGAATGGACACAGTACACCGTGCCCATTCCGACTCTTCCAGGTCTGCTATAGATACAGATTACAACAAGTTCACGCACTGAGCAGATACTCAGACTGGCTGCAGTCCTGAAAGACCTGTTCATTCAGCATCTGCTGAATGCGACTGCGCAGATACCGTACGCCCATGCGGTTGGCTTCCGCTTCCTGCACCAGTTTTTGTTCCGTTTCCCGATCCAAAGACAGCTTAATGCCATATTGCCGTTCTAATTGATGGAGCGGGGATATCAGCTCATCCTTGAGAATTTCTTTATACGCTTCCGCAGAAAATGAAACTGACTGTTGAGGTGTCAACATTGAAATTTTTCAAACGGACTGTTGTTCCTTCTATCAGCTTGAACAATTCATTCTGTATGGTAAAACTGTGATTGGTACCACCGCTTCCTATCTTCGGTTCACAGAGCTTGTCAAACTCGTCAAAAACGATGATTGCCTCCGCCGCATCCTGCCGGCTCATATCATCAAAGATGTTGCTTACCTTAAAAGACCCGCTCCAGCCTTCTCCAGTAATCACAGTGCTGTCAATAATACGGATATTGGGATAAAGCTACTGGCAGACTCTCCAGATTTCGGTCTTTCCGCTTCCGGTCTGGCCTACAAACAGGACATTTCGTTTTCGCCCCTGTCTGTGGTTATATAGAAGCATTGCAGCTGCTCTGACAGCTTCTTTCTGTCCATAAATGCATTTTGACAGATATTCGTAAATCTCCTGTGGTGGGATTTGCGCCTCGGCGCATTTCCTTTCTTCCTGGAGCAGCTGTCTGAGCCCTTAACAAGGCTTTTCAAAGTGCCGTCTCCTCACATTTTGACACGCAAAAAGGACAATAAACTTAAAGATGTGATAAGTCAGATTTCCACATAATCCATCATTATCATCTCTTCAAATTTATTGTCCTTTTCAACCGCCCCCTTATGTTACAACAATTATATTCTTTTGCAAGAGGTTTGATGAAACTTATTAAAATTTAATAATTACAAGGACCCCTGACCCCCTTTACAGCAATTTGTTCAGTACTTTTTTATACTCCCAGCCTAAATCATTATCAATCTCTCTATACCATACACTCCCCAATATTCCTTCCACTCCCTGATAATTGTCAGTCAAACAGATAATGCTTTCAGTACCTCATCGTCTGCAATGATCGCGTGCCACTTAGACAAGTCAATCATACAGGACCTCCCTTTTCATTCTTTTTTATTATATAACTGGCGATGTTTATGACGCGCTCCTCGATATATTTGAAACTCACTCCCTTATACGGTAGAAGCTCCACCAAATTCCGTCTCCGACCCATTCATAATTTTCCTCTACCCATTCAAACATCGTCAGGTAAGCATTCCTGTTTAAGTTGTCATAGCGCCTGATCGCTATCACAGTCGGCGTTTTATACTCATAACGCCTCCAGTAATCTATCTGCTTCTCACCATAGGTCGGACTGGAGATCGTAGCCGATATTGCCACATCAAGGTCTGCCTGAACATAGATTAATGGATCATAGCCCCAGTCCGCCATAAAGAACACGGTGTCATCCGATTTTAGGTATTTTTCAAAATCAGCTACGTTGTCCGAGTAAACGCGTCTCGTGCTATAATCGCTGATAATTCCCAGTGCAGGCCCCGTTCTGACGATGCTCTCCACCTCATTCACATAAGATTTTATCGACAGCTCAGTATAGCCCCATACGATTAATCCCCTGTGAAGTAAAAGGAACAAGAGAACAGCTCCTGCAAAAAAAGTTCCCTTTCTGAACTTGGAAAGCGGGATTATTGAAACTGCGGCAGCCAGAGGTAAATACGCCACTACAGACATCAGCGCACAGTTGGTAAGAAGTGCAACCGCAAAAAAGGACGAAAAAGAAATCATCATACCGGAAATCCATATCTTTTTTTCCATGTCTGCCAGAAACTTATACCCCAAAAACCCAAATACAATCAACAAAACAAGTATGATGCAATAATGCCACTCATATCCAATCTGTTTTCTGATTATCAAATAAAGAAGAGTTGCTCCGGCCGTGATGAGCAAACTAATGCCCCAAATTGTCAGAAAGGGGATTTCCCTGCGTCTGCGAAAGCAAAGGTATATAGCAGCGGCTATCACCAGTGTTCCTGCAATGTATGCCGCTCCTTCCACAAACTCATGCCAATACCGGTAAAGAGTCATGGAGACATCCCCATGTGAAAAGTCTGCTTCAATCAACATCTGCAGCACATTGATAAATTCCGACAGTCCCCTTGCCCAGACAAAATATCCCACATACAAAGTTCCCAACGCAAAGCACACCCCGCTGAAGATCAACACATCCCTCGCTTTATGTTCCGTGTACATAAGAATGATTCCTGCCGCCGCCACAAAAGCTATTATGCAGGTAGGATATGATATAATCTCCAGGCATAGGAACACGGCTGCCAAGATCAGATGTCTCAGTTTGTCCTGACCGCAGATATATTTGAGTAAAAAAGTAAAAAACAATACGGAAAACCCAATCTGCATATTTGAAAATTCGGGAAAAACTGTCTGTTTTGCCCGAAATACAAATAATAAAGCGCAGATCATGAGTGAAATATCCCTGTCAATATGCTTTGATAACTCATTATGCAGGATAACGATCACCGGGATCCACAAAAGAACCCCCATAATCTGAAGAAAAATTGCCACACCGGTCAAAGAAGGCACGAAGATTCTATAAAGGAGCATCAGACAATCAACCAAAAAAGCGGACGTCTGATGCGGTTCCCACATTTCCAAAAACATGCGGTCGCCGGAAATATGTCTGTACGAAGTCGCTATAGCATAGCCGTCATCTATACCGAAATCTGCAAAAATACTCTTTATGCTGACAAGAACGGCCCCCGTCCAGATAAGGTAAAAAAACCATTTCTTATTCTTTTGAAACACAAGTTTCATATAAACTATCCTCTCCCTATTAAGTCAATTTTTCTTAAAATTAAGGAATTTTACTGTTTCTCTCAGAATGAATGAACCGCGACTTAATAGGATTATCATGCTTGTGGGTATAAACCCTAACTTCCTTCGTTCCGTCAATCCGTTACCAGGATGTCGACTGTAAGCACTAAATTACCAGTATTTTATAATGATACCATAGCCATAAAATAATGTCACCAAGTATTTTGCGCAGTTTCCCTGTTGTCTGTGCAGTTTCCTCATTTTCGTATGAGTTTATCCATGACTTTCTGTGGTATGTAAGCACTTATGCCCGTATGCTGTCAGTATCTGTTACAGCGTATTTTCCAAGTCATATGGAATATCATATATGTCCTTGAAACTAAGCGTAAAAAATAGAAAACCCAAAGAATCATAAAGGAAACTCAAAGAAATCATAGATATTGACGAAAAACATAAATTATTCTATATTTATAATGTGGTTGTTTCGGCAGCCATCTACACCATATTATGAGCAAGAGGGTTCTATGAGAAATAAAATAAAAAAATTGAGTAATAAGCTTTTAGAAGAATTCAAAAAAAATGCGAAGGATCCTTCCCAAGTGCCTTATGAGGAGAGTACATCTTCCGCACAATCCTCCTTTATCGTTTGCGCCGCACTGGCTGTGCTGGTCTTTGTTTTGTATTACCGGCTCTCCCATGACTTCTGCACTTCAGAAGGTCTTCAGGACATAAAAGCACACGCTGATTTTGCCCTGAACTTCTATTTAAATCCCGAAGAATTTTTAAAGGCATGGCTCAGGGTTCCCCACATGCTCTGGCATCTGATCGTAAAGTTCTTTCAGTCACGGGTTCACATGCCGCTTTGGGAAGCCGCATCGTTTACCTGTGCTTTGTTTGGCGTTTTTTCCTATGCTGTTACAACCTGGTTTTTGTATGCATTGCTCAGAACTTACACCACGCAAAAAAGGCTAGGACTGGCTTCTCTCGGCTCAGCTTCCCTCGCCATTGTAGGCCCCCTGGTCATGGAGTGGTTTGCTGATGGCTACATGGGACAGTTTACCCCGAACCCCCTGCATAACCCAACCCACATGGCGTGCAAGGGATTTGGTCTGTTGGCCATGATGACAGGGATTGATATCATCAGACGCTATCGTGGTCAGGAAGCTGTGTTTTTCAAGGGAAAAAAGCTGTATCTCTACTTTGGTCTTTTTTCCTTCTTTTCCGCATTGGCAAAACCGACTTTTATGTACATGTTACTGCCCGCCGGTATTATCGTAATCCTTCTCGACCTCTTGAAGAGTGCGCGGAAAAAGACCCCTCCTGTGAAAACCGTTTGGAACGCTGCCTGGAAGCTGGCAGTTGCCACTCTTCCGACTTGCGCCTATCTTCTGACGGAATATGTGGCTATATTTTTCTTTGGCAGAGAACAGGGTGCCTCCGTGGTGTTGACAAAACCCCTGGAGGTCTGGCACTTCTTCTCGTTAAACGTTCCAAAATCCATCCTGTTGGGCATGTGCTTTCCGATCTGGATGCTTTTGACGAACTTAGGCTACTTTTGTAAGACTGTGGAGGGAAGACTCAGCGTACTGGGATATCTGATGGGTATGCTGGAATTCTCAGTGCTTGCGGAATCCGGCGACCGAAAGGACGCGGGCAATTTTGCCTGGTGCATGATGGCGGGTATGACTATATTTTTTGCGGTGAGTGTGTGCCGCCTGATGCTTTCCACAATGCAGCAAGAGCGCGATGCAAAGCATATCACTTATGTGATTTTCAGCTGGTTCCTTCTATTTTTACATGTCTACTCAGGGCTGTCCCTATACAATATCTTCGGAAATATATTGTAAGAATCTTGCTTCTCACTCTGCCATAACTTTCACATTCAGTGCGGCACTGACAATTTAACCTTACATCCGTTTTTAACAGACTTTTCAATCTGCCTCAGTCAAACAGCCATGTCAGATAAGGAAGCAACATAACCGTGGAATCCCAGCTCCTTACCAAAAAGACTAAAAAGTAAGCTCCGTAACACATCAGTATGGCTCCGGTAAACAAAAGTCTCTGTCTCCTGTTTTCAATAGAACGCAAGACAATCGGTACTAAAAACACATGCCCAATCACCATGTAATAACACACCCGAGATGTTTCAGGAATGTAGTATCCAAAACTGTAAATTATCAGCGCAAACAAGTTCAAATTAAAGAGTGTCTCAGCCATTGGATTTCCCCGAACCGCTTTCTTGTAATAAATCAGCGCAAAAATCAAAATAGCAAAGCATTTCACGATATTGACATAGGAGACGGATTCTACATCCAGAATTAAATCCCCTTCATAGAACGGATAAAAGACAAATACCAGCCTCCTCACCCCCCACTTCCCTAGAGTCAATACCGCACAGGATAAAGGGATGAACCACAGAGTCTTTTTATTCCACTTCAGGTAATATGCCGCCAGAAATACGGGAATTGTAAGAAGTACTGATTTATGGAAGAAAGCAGCAAACAGGATCCACAAAATAAATTTTCCAAAATTCTTCCCAAAAAGGTATTTCAAAGCATAGAGACAGACAGCAATGGCAAAATAATAGCGCACATTCGAAAAGCTCATAAAATAAAAACCATTGGCCATGAAAAGAAAAAAGGACATTGCAAACCAGTCAGAGTTATCAAACAAGCCTTTAATAAAAAAGGCACAGGTCACAAAGGCCATAAATGCAAATACCACCAAGAAATTGTCATATCCAAACAGTCCTTGAAGAACCTTGACAAGAACTTTAAAACCGACTTCATAAGCCACCGGTGTATCCCCGCTTATGATATGAAGGAAATTATACCGATAAATCCAGTAGTCATTTCCGATGCCAATTCTCAGCGCCGAAAGTGCGAATAATGTCAAGAATATTCCCACCAGAAGAATGCGGTTCACTGCTTCCTGTCTGCTTTTTGCCATTACTCTATTCGTTTTTTCCACAGCTGCGCTGTTTACAAAACAAGCCACCAAGGCTGTCAGCGCCGTCACTAAAATGTACAAAATCATGTTTATACCCCTATATCAGTGTGAGACATAGAAGTTCCTAGGAGCTCTAGCTCCTTGTGGAGAAGCCTCTGCTGCGAGCATTAGAACTCCTTCTCACACTTTGCTCCTATAATAAGCGGAAATCAATTTCTCGTCGGCTGAAATCAGAATAGCACCTGTCACAGGAATCCCCTGGCGACCAAGCTGTTCCAGCAAGCGGGTAAATGTCTCGTGGTTTCTGCGACCTGCCCTCAGGCAAAGAATCGTCTTGTCGCAATTACGGATCTTCTCCAGTTCTTCCGAATGCTCCACTGGGTTTTCACAAATAATTATCTCTGGCTTCACATTGGAACTCACACTTGCAATGTCTTCCATCTGCTTCCCATATCCCATGATGTCCTTAGAATCCCCCTTATCCACATGGACCAGGGCAACTTTCAAAGCGTCCTTCAAATATAACTGCCAGTTTGGTGCGAATTCCGGCAGGAAAGGCGCGCCCAGACAGACCACATGATAACGTTTCTCAATTGTAGAGGGAAGATAAATGCCGGTATCAAGAATCAGAACAATCAGAATGCCCAACACTGCTGCTGCAAGTCCAAGACACGCCCCGAGAAAATAGGCCTTTCCCAACCGGAGCTTTGAGCTGTCCTTCGCCTCACTCCCCTTCTTCGCGACTTCGATTATTTCAATCTCTTCCCGAATCTCTGCGAACTGCGGAACAATCGTCTCCATGACAGATGCCAGCTTCACTGAAAGCTCTGGGAAATGTGTATTACATCGCACATAGAGATAACGCACATCTGAATCCACCGTGGCAGTGATATAAGTGGCCAATTCATCACGGGAATATTTCCCCTCCATTTCTCCATATACATAATCCATAAAGAAATCCGTATGGATCACTTCTCCCCAGGTGAAAAAGTTGTAATAATCGTACTCCTCCCCCTGGGCATTTTCCGCAAAATCAATATAGAAAATAGATTCAGACTGATAAGTTCTTCCTCCTTTCGCCACTGTCCTTGAGCAATAATGGACTGTTCCCACCAGCATCATCCCAGCCAGGATGGCAATGGGAATAACCCAAAGCTTCCTCAAAAACCGCAGCCATATCAATCTGTAATCCAGCGGCTCTCTGCCGCATTCACATTCCCACATAGCTCAATACCTTTCTATGCCGCTTATGCCTTTTGTGCCGTAAGCCGTTCAAACAGCCCCATTGCACGCTCTACCGTAGCATCCGTGTTATAATGTTCATGCTCCCCCCACCTGCCGAGGCCATATACCTGCCGCTGTCCCATGTAGGATAACAGTGCAGCCATGATCTCCGGTTTATCAATGGTGTTCAGGGGATATGTGTATTCATTCCGAAAAGTATAGCTGTCACCCTCGCCGACCACTCTGTCCAGATTGGTCTCTACCCAATAACCCTTACTGCCGACACAGAAATTATGTCTGACCAGAATCCTGTGATAAGATATCTCCGGGGCAGGAACATAAATCCAGTGAGCAGCTGTTTCCAGATTTTCAGGCACATACTTAATCTCTGTTCCTGTAGAGCGCAGCTTTTTAATATTTTCAACAATATCCTCCCGGCAGCCAACGTATTCCCGGATGGATTTCCAGGGAATCGTCGTGACGATATGTGACGCCTGAAAGGCCGAGCCGTCCCCACAAGTCACAGTCCTCGTCTCCGGGTCCAGCTTAATCACTGTCTTTTGATACAGAATGCGATCTTCCAGCGCCTCTCCCATCCTTTTCCATAGTTCCCCGAAGCCGTATTCCTTGGGGTAATAGAATTGTGCATGTCCAGGCTGTGTTCCGTAAGGTTTTCTGTTCAGGCAGCTAAGAAGTGTTTCTTCAAAGGACACATTGGGCAGCTTGTCCAACCAGTAAGTCCCCAGCGCCTCCAGGTCTGTACCGAACATCTTGGCATTGTATGGAAGCATGTAAGCCTCTGCCACCATCTCCCCCAGCTTCCAAGTTACCCATTCCACAAATTTTTCCGGCATGGGAATGCCCAGATTGCATCCCGCCACGGCGATGGATTTCAGGAATTTTACCTGCTCCTCCTGGGGCATCTGCCAGATATTGGCTTCAA
The DNA here is from genome assembly GCA_022511425.1 of Acetatifactor sp. Lineage (GTDB taxonomy): Bacteria > Bacillota > Clostridia > Lachnospirales > Lachnospiraceae > Acetatifactor. Next base: position 43 of record JAFLRO010000106.1, on the reverse strand, counting down.
AGGGATGTCCAATTTCATAGGTTCCCATGTCAATTCTGGAATC
>JAFLRO010000105.1 GCA_022511425.1 Acetatifactor sp. | reverse complement strand
GTCCGTTTCAGCGAAAGCGGAGGCATGGATGCCGACTCTTTCGCGGCCCGTCACTCGCCGCAAAACTCCATGCGGCCTGTTAGAAAAATGCAGCCCGCAGGCGTGTGCGCCAAGGCTCCACGGCCCCGCCCCTCCGACCTGTTTACAAGTTTCACTTACAAATGCCGCCCCTATCCGTCCTTCCTCGCCGTAACACTTACCCATTCGCCCTGATATGTCACTTCCACCACCGTCAACCCTGCAGCCTTCACAGCCTCTAGCACAGTCTCTTCCTTATCATCAATAATACCAGAGGTAATATAGATTCCGCCCGGCTTCAACTGATTTATTATCACCGGCGTCAGCGGTACTAACACATTCGCCAGGATATTTGCAACTACAATATCATAGCATTCATACCCAACTTTATCCTGAATCTCTTTATCCGTGATGATGTTTCCAATCATCATCTCAAATTTACCCGGATCAATTCCATTAGCCTCGCAGTTCTGAGCCACAGCCTCCACTGCACATACGTCCAGATCTGTGCCCACAGCATGTTTCGCGCCAAACATCAATGATAAAATTGCCAGGATACCGCTGCCTGTTCCCACATCCAAAATCTCGGTCTCAGGTGTGACGTATTTCCGCAGCTGCCGGATGCAGAGCTGCGTCGTATCATGCATCCCCGTTCCAAAAGCCGTACCCGGATCAATATGCAGTACCATTTTGTCTGCATCCTCCACGCTCACATCCTCCCAGGAAGGGATTATCAGAATGTCGTCGATGTAAAACTGGTGAAAGTACTGTTTCCAGTTGTTGATCCAGTCAATGTCCTCGGTCTCATCAATGACAACAGAGCCCTCGCCAATATCGCAGAACTGCCGTAACTCCTCCAGTTCTCTTTTTATATTGGCCAGGAGAATTTCCACATCTGTGATTTCGCCCATCACTTCCAGACTGCCGTCATCCTTCTTCTCCACAAAAAAGCTAAGATAAGCAATACCATCATCCTCCGGCCCCTCCGGAAGAATGTCCACAAACATCTGCTCCTTCTCCAGCGCTGTCAGCGGTACATTATCTTCAATCTGCGCGCCTTCCAGTCCGATGTCATAGAGCGAGCTTACAATAATATCCTCGGCCTCTGTAATAGTTTTAATCCTGAATTTCACCCACTTCATTTTGCCTCACATTCTGCCGCCGTTGGCGGCTTACACTATACTCACAAATCCCCAGCATAAGAAAAAACATAGGCGTACTCAGTACCTGCTGGAAACTCACCAGGGAATTGACACCGTACATAACCAGTGCCAATATGCCGGGAAAATAGTACCGGTAACGTCTTAATGCTGCTATTCCAATTCCTGTGGCACTGCAAAGCCCCAAAAATCCAGTATTAACCAGATGATTCAGCCACTGATTGTGAGCATTTGCAAATACTGCCCCCGCCCAGTGTCCTTCCACTTCCATCAGTTCCTCCGGGCTAAACATAGAATATATATACTCTGCAAAACAATCCGGTCCTGCGCCCAACAGCTTCTGTTTCCAGTCTCCCCGAAGAAATCCCTGCCAGGACAGTCTCCAGAGTGCACCCCTGCCCTGGATCCAATCTTCACTGCCGGAAATCCATATCAGATACAGTACACCACCCACGGCCAACACCGCTGCGCCAAGAATTACTGTTCCCAGCCACAATCCTTTTATTACTGATTCCGTTCGTCCCGATGTTCTCTTAGATGTGGAGATTCTGTGGATTATAGAATATAAGCTTATACAGGCCACTCCCAGCAGCCACCAGCCTGCCCACCCTAAAGCAGACAACCCCGGACCGTCCGCAGGCAATGCCATGCGTGCCTCATCACCCAGCAACAACACAAGACCACTGTAACAGGGGAGACCAAAAGCCGTCCCTGCTGCCAACAACAGTGTCCTGCCAAATGCTGTTACGTTTCTGTGTCCCCAAAGTAGACATACCCCAAGACATACTGCCACCAGCACCGGTCCTACATCGCTGCCCTGAATACATAACAGTATAAGCCCCAATACACTTACTGTATAGAGAATAATCTGTTTTTTTCGATTTCTGCACTTCAAATATCCTGCCACAGGCATTGCCAACGCCACTGAGCAGTATCCGCAAAACCAGTTGATATTTCCTATAGTAGAAATCAGATGGCTGTATTCCCAATCTTCCAAATTATAGCCATCCAGAAGATTCAGAGGATCCCAGCCTAATCTGCTGCAAAATCCCAGCAAAACAACAAAGAAAAATGCTGCTTCCCATAAATACACAGAGTAAGCATTTCCCCGATACCGACGGGAAAAAAGAAAATAAATGAACACAAAGACAAGCTGCGAAAGGGCGCCCATATACCACTCCCGATAGCCCGTCCATGCCGTGGCTCCATAGCTGCTGCATAAGGCAGATACCACTGCAGTACATCCATAACACAACATGCACCTATCAACACAATTGAACATCTGCTGTCCGGCAGCATGTTGCTCCTTCCATCCGGCTGCCCATCCAGGTCTATGACCCATAGAATTTGAACCCGCCTTCCGTCGAACTGCCACACATTCCAATCGGTCTACCAGCATCGCTGCTCCTGCCAGTCCAAGACAGAAAAGAGAAATGTTGCGAAACAGCGCATACTTACTATCTCCCAGCATTACATAGGTTCCCCCGGTATACAGCGGGAGCAGTACAGTCAATACTATCATATAAAGATTACATAATATTCTTAAAAATTCATTTGCCATGAGTATTGGGTTTATATGTACGGCAAAAGGATTGCTGGGCAACAGCAATCCCTCTATCCATAACGTATGTTATTATTTCCAGAATTTCTTTTTCTTTCCGTCTTTATTATCCTTGTCCCTGCCATCATCACCTTCGGGATCACCTGTGTTCTTGGTGGCATTGAGCGTATCTCCCGTCAGTTCATCGAACTGGCGGAGCAGCTCCTTCGCTTCCGGTTTCAGCTTATCAGGCACCTGTACTACCAGAGTTACATAATGATCTCCCCGTACATCCCTGTTTCTCCAGGAAGGCACTCCCTTTCCGCGCAGTCGTACCCTGGTGTCCGTCTGTGTGCCGGGTTTCACATCGTAAATGACTTTGCCGTCCACCGTGTCAATCAGAATTTCACCGCCCAGCGCCGCCACTGCAAAGGACACCGGAACTGTAGAATAAATGTCAAAATCCTGCCTCTGGAAGATAGGATGACGCCCCACGATCACCTCGATCAGCACGTCACCTCTGGGGCCTCCGTTCACACCGGGTTCACCTAATCCGGGCATCCTGGTAGACTGGCCATTGTCTATACCCGCAGGAATATCCACTGAGTAGCGCTTTTTCATAGGAATGTAACCCGAACCATGACAATCGATACACTTTTCTTTGATAACCTTGCCGGTTCCCTGGCAATCGGGACAGGTCTGTACATTCCGGACTGTGCCAAAGAAAGACTGTTGGGTAAACATCACCTGACCTTTACCGCCGCACTTGCTGCAGGTCTCGGGACTGGTGCCGGGCTTGGCCCCGGAGCCGTTACAGGTCTTACAGGTCTCCTTCACAGTCAGTTCTATTTCCTTCTTACAGCCAAACACAGCCTCCTCAAAGGTTATCCTGACGCTGGTACGCAGATTCGCTCCCTTCATGGGACCATTGCTGCGGGTGCGGCTGCGTCCTGCGCCAAACAGATCTCCGAAAATATCCCCAAAGATATCTCCAAAGTCAGCACCACTGAAATCGAAACCGCCCATTCCTCCGGCACCGCCATCAAATGCCGCATGACCAAACTGGTCATACTGACGTCGTTTCTCCGGATCACTGAGTACCGCATAAGCTTCGGAGGCTTCCTTAAACTTTTTCTCAGCCTCAGCATCACCCGGATTTACATCCGGGTGATATTTTTTTGCCAGATTCCGATATGCTTTTTTGATTGCGGCATCATCCGCATTTTTTTCAATGCCGAGAACCTCATAGTAGTCTCGCTTCTGTTCTGCCATATCCGTACCTCTGCTACACTTAATACCTCACAAATCACTCAGTACTTTTCAACGTTTAAACCTCGCGGAAATCTCCATCGATCACATCATCAGATGCTGAACCGCCCTCTGCAGCGCCGCTCATGTCAGGGCCGGGATCTGCTGCCCCCTGTGCCTGCTGCATATTCTCATACATCTTGGTGAACAGGCTCTGCGCACTGTTAGCCAGCTTTTCTCTCGCTGCTTTCAACTCGTCGAGATCGCTGTCGCTCATCTCCTGATCCTTGGTTCTCTCCAGGATTGCCTTCACAGCATCCAAATCTGCCTGAACGGCGGACTTGTCGCTGTCACTGATCTTATCGCCAACCTCTTCCAGTGCCTTCTCAGTCTGGAACACAAAGGAGTCCGCATCATTTCGGGTCTCAACGGCTTCCTTGCGCTTCTTGTCCTGAGCCTCGAACTCAGCCGCTTCCTTCACAGCCTTCTCGATCTCATCGTCAGACATATTCGATCCCGCAGTGATGGTGATGTGCTGCTCCTTACCGGTACCCAGATCCTTAGCGGATACGTTTACAATACCATTTGCATCGATATCGAAAGTAACCTCGATCTGAGGCATGCCCCTCCTTGCGGGAGGAATACCGTCCAGGCGGAACTGTCCAAGGGATTTGTTGTCTCTCGCAAACTGTCTTTCACCCTGCACCACATTGATGTCCACGGCTGTCTGATTGTCAGCTGCAGTGGAGAAAATCTGGCTCTTCTTGGTAGGGATGGTGGTATTTCTCTCAATCAACCTGGTTGCCACACCGCCCTGGGTCTCAATGGACAGGGAGAGAGGAGTCACATCCAGCAGCAGAATCTCACCTGCACCAGTGTCACCGGCCAGCTTTCCACCCTGTATGGAAGCGCCGATTGCCACGCACTCATCCGGGTTCAGAGACTTGCTGGGCTCCTTTCCGGTCAGCTGCCTCACCTTATCCTGTACTGCAGGAATTCGGGTGGAACCGCCTACCAGAAGCACTTGCCCCAGGTCCGCATTGGTCAGACCGGCATCCTTCATAGCATTTTGAACGGGGATTGCTGTCTTGTCAACCAAATCTCTGGTCAACTCGTCAAACTGCGCACGAGTCAGGTTCATGTCAAAATGCTTAGGTCCCTCCGCGGTAGCAGTGATAAAGGGTAGGTTGATATTGGTGGTCATAGCGCTGGAAAGCTCCTTCTTTGCCTTCTCAGCAGCTTCTTTCAGTCTCTGCATTGCCATCTTGTCGCCGGACAGATCCACACCTTCCGCCTTCTTGAACTCAGAGAGCATCCACTGGATAATCTTCTCATCGAAGTCATCACCGCCCAGATGAGTGTCACCGTTGGTTGCAAGCACAGAAATTACACCATCGCCAATCTCAATGATGGACACATCGAAGGTTCCGCCGCCCAAGTCATACACCATGATATTCTGTTCCTTCTCGTTGTCGAGGCCATAAGCCAGGGCAGCTGCAGTGGGCTCGTTGATGATACGCTTCACGTCAAGCCCTGCAATCTTTCCTGCGTCCTTGGTAGCCTGACGCTGCGCGTCGTTAAAATATGCGGGAACAGTGATGACTGCTTCCGTCACCTTTTCACCCAGATAGCTCTCAGCATCAGCCTTCAGCTTCTGAAGAATCATAGCGGAAATCTGCTGAGGTGAATATTTCTTGTCGTCAATGGTGCGGCCTCTGTCAGTACCCATATCTCTCTTGATGGAAGAGATCGTCTTTTCCGCGTTGGTGACTGCCTGACGCTTCGCCGGTTCACCTACCAGCCTCTCACCATTCTTTGTAAAAGCGACCACGGAGGGTGTCGTTCTTGCGCCCTCTGCGTTCGCAATAACGGTGGGCTTACCACCTTCCATCACAGCCAGACAGCTGTTTGTCGTTCCTAAGTCAATACCGATAATCTTGCTCATTTTTCATTTCCTCCTGAAATTATTAGTTAATCTATAAAATACATTGTTTCTATTAGCACCTTCTTAAATTGCTCTGCAATTCGAGAAGTATCATAAATATGTTCGCTTCGCAGAGCAAACAAATTTGCTTCACTCCACCACGCTCACCATACTGTGGCGAACCACGGTGTCTCTGTAAGTGTAACCCTTCTGTAATTCCTGAACCACTACACCGGACTCGTATTCCTCGCTGGCAACCTGCATCACCGCGTTGTGAAGATTGGGGTCGAATTCCTGTCCTACGGCCTCTATAGGTTTCACTCCAATATTGTCGAGCTCCGTGAGCAGCTGCTTATAAATCCTGTTCATGCCGTCAACAAAGGGATCCTCACTGTTCTCCTCGGGTACTGTGGCAAGTCCTCTCTCGAAATTGTCTACAATGGGGAGCATCTTTTCAATGACGCTTTTGGCACCTGTCTCAAACATAGCTTGCTTCTCCCGCTCTGTGCGCTTGCGGAAATTCTCAAACTCAGCCATCTGACGTTTTACCCGGTCCTCCAACTGCTCAATTTGCTCTTTCAAAGCATCCGTCTTTTTGTCCTGTCTCGACTGCTTCTTAGCTGCCCGCTTTTCTGACCAGGTCTTTGCATCCTCTCCCTCAGCAGGCTTCTCCGACTCTTCAGACTCTTCAGTCTCAGAGCTGTCCATCAGTTCTTCCTCCGCGTTTTCTGCCTCTTCCACCGTCTTTTGTCCTTCGGTCTCCGGGGTTGAACTGCTTTCTATCGTATCGTCTGCAGTCTTCTCGTCCGTTTCAGGAGCATTCTCAGTCTTTTTCTTTTCCTTTTCTGCCATAGGTTTCAGTCCTTTCTGTACAGCTCATCCAGCTGTGTCTGTATGGTCCGCAGTGTCCCTACCACCTTGTCGTAATCCATCCGCTTGGGTCCTACGATACCGATAGTTCCTTTCATTCCGTCACCCAATTCATAGGTGGCAGTGACCACGCTGCAATCGCGCATGCTCTGCACCGGTGTCTCAGCTCCAATATAGACCTGGATACCTGTACTTCCTTCCTCTGACTGGGTTTCCTGCAAAAGTTCACCCAGCAGCTGCTTTTCCTCAAAAGTATTGATCAATTCACTGGCCTTTTGTTGATCCGCCAGCTCCGGATACCTGAAAATATTATTGGTGCCACTGGTATAGATCTCCAGATCCTCCTCAGCCCTTATGCCTTCTGCCACCGCATCAATGACCTCTCCAACTATGTCACTATGGATTCCCGCCTGCTGTTTCATAACAGAAATGATTCCCAAATTAATCTCATCAATGGCAAGGCCGTTCAGATGAGTGTTCAGCAGAATGTTAAGTTTCAGCAGCGTCTCGTCACTCAGACTTTCATTAACGGAGAGGATGTTATTCTTTATCACATTTCCTTCGGTGACAATAACTGCCAAAATCTGGTTCGCATCTACCCGAGAGAGCTGTATAAATTTCAGCTTGTTCCGTTTTGCCTGCGGTGCAGAGATCATAGTGGCATACTGTGTGTTCTGTGCCAGAACTCTTGCCACCTGCTTAAGCAGTGTCTCCATCTTGTCCTGACGTTCCACAAGCATCTCTTTCATCTCTACAACTTCCCGTTCCTTCTCCTCCATCATGGCATCCACATAAAAGCGATAGCCCTTATCGGAGGGGATTCGTCCTGCAGAAGTATGAGGCTGAAGAATAAAACCCATCTCCTCCAGATCTGCCATCTCATTTCGGATAGTTGCTGAGCTTAGGTTCAGGTCAGTGTACTTTGAAATGGTTCTGCTGCCGACCGGTTCCCCTGTCTCCAGGTAATTGCGGATGACGGCTTGCAAAATTTTCTTTTTTCGCTCATCCAGTTCCATTTCCATCACCTGCCTTTTGCTTGTTAGCACTCGTTTCAAGAGAGTGCTAACATTCGCTAACCATAAAATAGCACTTACCCTATGTATTGTCAACTGATTATTTCAATTTATTTCTAAAATTATTATAAAAACGCGGAAGACATGTTTATGTCCGCCGCGCTTCTTATTTGATATTATACCTATAGACTTCCTGTTTATTACCCCGCTGGCTGAAATGTTCAGCATGCGCCATTTGCAAATACTCTGACCTAAATATTAAAATCACCGGTGAAATCCTGGTTCATCACATAGTAGACCTTGTTCTCTTCGGGCTTTACATAGAGCTCGATGGTAGCCAGCTCTCTTACTTTCTGCTTCAGGTCATACTTCCATACATCCTGAGCCATCTTGATCAGCTCTTCCTGAGAATAAGACTTGCCGGAGAACTGTACATAGATGTTGGATTTCTGATCAGCCTTCTTAACAGTCCTCTTTGCTGCAGGCTTCTTTGCAGTTTCAGCCTTAGCTGTTTTAGGCTTTTTCACAGCCTTAGTTGCGGGCTCCTTCTTTGCCTCTGCCTTAGGTGCCTCTGCAGCAGGTGCCTTCGCCTCTGCCTTGGGCGCCGAGGTTACTGCCTTTACAGTTTCAGGCTTAACAGCCTCAGTCTTTACGGTCTCTGCGGCCTTAGCCACAGGCTTCACAGTCTTCTTAGGTGCTGCCATATTAATCTCTCCCTTCTTTTCATGCGTGATTAATAAAC
>JAFLRO010000104.1 GCA_022511425.1 Acetatifactor sp. | reverse complement strand
TGTTCCTTGAGCCTGCGCAGAACCTCAAATCCGTCCATTTCCGGCATATGAATATCCAGGAGTATCAGACTCGGAATCCGTGTCCCATCCAGAAACTTTAGCATATCCGCACCGGACTTAAAATATCTGGCCGATATCTGTTCTTCGCTGAAAATATGTTTAGCTGCCTGCAGGTTGATTGTGTTGTCATCCACGATAATGATCCATTCTTCCATTTGTTTTCCCCCGGAATACTAAATCTCCTATATTTGCTCATACAGCATACAGTATATTTGATAGTTATATAATAACCGAAATGTGACAAAATAGCAATATGCTGACCAGGTACATCATTGCCAAAAATACGGACAAGTAATATAATAGTAAAAGAAATCGGCATGATGGGGAGGATGTATCATTGGATATCTCACGTATTGTAACCAGCAAGACAACTGCTGCGAAAACAGTTTGGATGATCTATACACTTTGTACGATTGTAATGGGCCTGATGGCTTATTTTAACAGATGGCCGACATGGATAACGGTGGAATTGGTAATCCACATGGTGGTTGTGACGCCGCTTACATTCTATCCTAAAGTGCCTGTAAAGTTTCAGGCGTTTTTTATGACGATCTGTTCTTTTATCAATATTTTTATGTGTACCATCGCCGAAAACAATATTTATTTTTCGTTAGCTGCATTTTTGGCGGTGACGGTTCTTTTGTCGCTCTATCGAAGTAGAAGGGTACTGATGTTGTACACGATACTGGTCGCGGGAGCTATCGCTTTTCATGTTTTTTTCCTAAAAACCATCACGCTAGATTCTTCTGTACACATCACGGAGTTCTTGGTCAGAACATCCATACTGTTTACTGCGCACTTTATCCTGCTGACCCTCATCGGAGCGGTGAACAGCAGTAGGGAGGAGCTGTTTGACAGCATGCTCGAGGCAAGGCGGGCGGAACAATCCAAGTCGGACTTTCTCGCGAATATGAGCCATGAGATACGCACCCCCATGAACGCCATTATCGGCATGTGCGAGCTGATTATGCGTGAGGATAACCTTAGTCAGAGCGTGCGCGAAAACTGCTTCAATATACAGACTTCCGGAAGAAGTCTCCTTGCCATAATCAATGACATCCTGGATTTCTCTAAGATCGATTCGGGTAAAATGGAGCTTATAAATGAGGAATTCAACATTGCCTCGCTTGTAAACGATGTAGTAAATATGTCTGAGGCAAGAAGAGGAACCAAAGGTATCGAGATACTGGTATATATGGATCCGAATATTCCCGAGGGACTTATCGGGGATGAGGTGCGAATCCGACAGGTCATTATCAATCTCATGACCAATGCGATCAAATTTACCAGAGAGGGGAGCGTAACACTCTCTGTTACTTATTCGACACAGGATTATGGTGTAAACCTTACCGTCTCGGTGGCGGATACCGGTATCGGTATTACTGAGGAAAATATAGAGAAGCTGTTTACAAGCTTCCAACAGGTGGATACCAAGAAGAATCGTTCGGTTGAGGGCACAGGACTTGGGCTTGCCATTTCCAAGAGACTGGTCGGATATATGGGCGGCTACATCAACGTAAGGAGCCAATACGGAGAAGGAACGGAGTTTCGTTTTACGATTCCTCTTAAGGTTTCTAATGCCAGCCCATTTGCCGTTATCAAAGAAGCAGGCGATGTCTGCGCCGCCGCCTGCTTCAGAGGCAGTAATAGCGCGGGACAGCTGGAACGGATATTCCTGGATAACGGCGCAAGCTTAAACGCTGATTTTTGTTGCGCGGAGAGTGCGAGGGAGCTTAAGAGCCTTTTAGAGAATAAAAAAGTGACGCATCTTTTTGTACATGCAACGGAATATGCGGGTAACGAAGAGTTTTTTGTCAGCGTTTCAAAAAATACCAAGGTATATATCATCCAGGACAGGTCTTTAAAAATCAAGCTGCCAGAGGGCATTAAGTGTATTTATGCACCCTTTTATCTGATTCCTGCCATATCCGCCATCAACGATGAGAGCATGGTGCTGAATCTGAACGAGCGAAGGGATGACGTCATTAGCTTTACCGCACCGAAGGCAAAGATTCTTGTGGTAGATGACAATGCCATAAATCTGAAAGTAGCCACGGGGCTGATGCAGCCGTACAACATGCAGATTCAGCTTGCTCAGAGCGGACCGGAAGCAATCAATATCCTGCAAAAAAAGGACATCGATATTGTCTTTATGGATCATATGATGCCGGAGATGGACGGGGTTGAAGCCACCGGGATCATCAGGCAGACGCAGGGGGAGTACTATCAAAAGCTTCCAATCATCGCGTTGACTGCCAATGTGGCAAACGGCGCAAGAGAAATGTTTGTAGCCTCCGGTTTCAACGATTTCCTCGCAAAGCCCATCGAACTGTCAGCGCTTGACAGGGCGCTGAGAAACTATCTGCCCCGTGAGTATTTGCAGCCGGTTACCGGAGAATCCGGCACCAAAGAAGACCGAAGCGAATTACATATTCCCGAATCGATAGATCCTTCCGTGCTGGATGTCGGGAAGGGAATGACTTATATGAGAAACGAGGCGGCTTACAAGGATATTCTGGCGCTTTATGCAGCAAACTGTGATAAAAAGACAGCGCTGATAGACGAACTGTTCACAAAGGAAGATCTGAAGAATTATGTCATAGAGGTTCACGCGCTCAAGAGCACTTCGCTCAGCATAGGCGCGGTCAAAGTGTCAGAGCTTGCCAGGGAACTGGAGGCGGAAGGTAAGGCAGGAAAGTTAAGCGTTATCAAAGAGAAAACCGGAGAAATGTTAAGACTTTACAGAGAGGCAGCGGACGCGGCAAAGCATTATCTGGAGGCCACGGGGCGCACCGAACCACAGCAGGAGAAAGTTGAAGATAAGGAGCTTACCGAAGTTTCCGCAAAGGCGCTGACGGGGTACATAGAACAGGCAATGGCTGCCTGCGCCGACTGTGACGGTGATGCGCTGATGACAATAGCCGAACAAGTCAAGGCGTTTTTATTTGACGGTGAGCCGCTTAGGGATTATTTTGCCAAAGCGGCCGAACTGGCGAACGAGGAGTTCGAGTATGAAGCTGCTGCAAATGAGATCGCAATGCTTGAAGATAAGATAAAAGACAAGGTTTAATGTGTCTCCACCGGAGACTGAAAGTTGAAGTGAAACGGAAGGAACTGTTTATGAAAAAGATTGGAATAACCGTAGATTGTGTGTGCGATCTGCCGGATAAATATCTGAAGGTCAATGATATTGATGTGGTATTTTATAATATCATCACATCTACCGGAAGATTTAAGGATGGAGATGAGATTACCTCAGAGAACATTCTGGAATATCTGGAAAGCGGCGGCACGAAATCTGAGACCAGTCCGCCTTCTCTAGAGGAATACAGGGCTGTTTTTGACAATGCCTTAAAGCGGTATGAAGAGATCGTTCACTTTTCCTTAAGCGACAAGCTGGACGGTTCTGTTCAAAGCGCCCTGAATGCGATCAAGGATATGGGAGACAATGGTAAAAGAGTAACCGTGATTGATACCGAAAATCTGTCTACGGGCATGGGACACATGATCATGAAAGCAGTGGAGATGAGAGACAGCGGATGTTCTACGGCCGAAATTGTTCAGATGGCGGAAGATATGAAGAGCATGATATCTACTACTTTTATTACGAAAGATGTGGATTATCTCTACCGCAACGGCAGAGTGAGCAAGGCGGTCAAAAACCTGTGTGGATTTTTTAGTATTTATCCCGTTCTAATCGTAAAAAACGGCGAGCTTGCTCTGAAAACTATCAAGGTGGGCAACTATGATAAGGCAGTGATGAGATATATAAAAGGCGAGTTAAAGAATAACAAGAAGATAGACAAGAAGAGGTTGTTTATCACCCATGCGGGTTGCCCGATAAGGACGATCTCCAAGTACAGATCGGAGGCGGAAAAGATATATAGATTTGATGAGGTGTTAGTAACGAAAGCATCAGCCACAATATCAAGCAATTGCGGTCCCGGAACAGTTGGCGTCTTGTTTGTGCGACGTCCCGATTGATGGAATGGCTTTTTATCATGAAAATCCGGGGAAGGACTGTAAAATCAAAGGGATTGCAGGAGGCAGTCCTTTTTTTATGCAAAATGTTTAGGAAATACTTTTGGTTTTTCTGACAACTGTTTATAGTTATGGTTATTCCGCTTTAATAAAATTAGTTCCAGATAAACCCAAAAGGAAAGTTCTCTTTAAGAGAGCTGCCTAAAGATAGGAGGAGGGAATATGTATAAGGTAATAAGCAAAAAGGTCAGTGACAGTCCGAAGAATAGCGAGAAATCGGTGATATCAGGAACTATACAGAAGAGGGCTTCAAATGCAAGCTGCTATCAGAAGCCGAGTCAACCTAATCTGTTCCGTGCATCAAGTGATAACCAAAGAGTCGCACAGCTGATGTTAAATAACACGGGACTGCCGGACAACCTTAAATCCGGTGTGGAAAGCATTTCGGGGCTGAGCATGAATGATGTGAAAGTGCATTTTAATTCCTCGCGCCCTGCGCAGCTTCATGCGCTGGCATATACTCAGGGCACCGATATTCACGTCGCACCGGGACAGGAAAAATATCTCCCACATGAGGCTTGGCATGTGGTTCAGCAAAAACAGCACAGGGTAAAGCCTACAATGCGGATGATGGACATTAGCGTCAACGACGATACCGCTCTGGAGCGCGAGGCGGACGTTATGGGAGCAAATGCGGTTGTACAGGGGAAGGCGGATAGCGCCGGCGAGCTTTACCCCTCAACAAATGCGACAACCGAAAATATTGTTCAAAGGAAAGCTTGTTTAAGATGTATGTGCGAGGAAGAGCTGAAGCAGATAAAAAATGATGGTATTTTCAAGTCGAAGCACAGAGAGGCAAAATGGTGCACAATTGGTGAGAAGACAACCGAGCCGAATATAAATAGTTACGGCGATAAAAATCACAATTATCTGATATCTTTTAATATAAAAGATAGTATAGTTGATCCGAAAAATATATGGTATGATGAGGAAAATGACCGTCCTGTGGAGTCGGATCATATGGACCAAGTGATCGGGAAACATTGTGAGCCTGGCAATTTCGGTTTAGGGCGCAATTTACTTCCCAAAATTGAGCTCAAGTCGTTTGAGTGGACCCAAAAAGGCCAGGAACACTCATCTCAAATATGGAAAAAATACACGCAACCAAAACGCAAATAAATTGGTACAGTTCAGCCGCGCTGAAGCTTTATTAATCCTTCTGTGGAAAAAGGAGCCCGTAAGGATTGTGGAACAGATAGGCTCCGCCCCCCATAATATGTCTTGTATACGGAGAGAAGCATTATCTCTCCGAAATACGGGGCAAAGGTATATTTTCACATACTTCTTAACAAATAAGAGCAGAGCACAGCTTTCGTGGTTCGTCAATGAGCTGTGCTTCCGCTGTTTATTTGTATGTCATAGCAGGAGATGAGCGGGGCAGGGGTAACCCACAGTTTTAGGGGTTGAAATTAATTTAGCCCAAATTCAGAAACTATATTGCCCGTGGCTTACTATGTGTGATATCATCTAGATGCGAAGGCGCAACGCATAAGCAATTTTATACTGCATAGAAATAAATAAGAAGGGAGTAGAAAGGTTTGAGTACGATAATATATGAAGGAATCGATATGTTTAGCGAGGCTATTGCGTTGCTGGAGTACATGGCTTCAGACGCACGGCTTATGGATGACAAAGAGAAAATAACATTGCAATGTGGGTTTTCACCGGAACTTCTGGAGGAGCCTTTCAGGGTCTCCGCAGAGCTTTTATATGAGGTTAAGCAACGTCTGCAGACTAAAATGCCATTGGTGAAGGAATATTTTTCTTATTATAAGGAGAACGGGCAACTCAGTAAAGGGGCGGTGACATTGCTCACTCAACACAATGACTATGCAAAGCCTCTGTATAAACACAGGGAGTCTGCGCTGGAGATGTCAGAGGAAAGACGCTGTTATCAATTTTGCCAGCTGATAGGGGGTGACTATAGCACGGCACTTTCTATGAACAGGGAGGACTATCGGACTCTCCAGGATTTGCAGCGATGCCTGGACAAATCTGACTATACGCCAGAACAGAAGCAGCAGCTGCAATGGGTATTTACCCATCCGAAGGAGGCATGGGAGGACGTGGAGCCTCTGGTACGGACGGCCATGGAGGTTCTTGAGGAGAAAGCGGCATTGTGGCGCCCTTTGGTGAAGGAATTCTGTGATTATTATCGTCAGAAACTGGCGGAGCAATCCTTTGAAGAGTATATCATGTCGGAATTAGGTTTTGACATAGGGGAGAATCCCAAAGGAAGGGTACTGATGTCCGGCATCGTGGCAAGTAATGCTGTGAGTTTTTGTGAGAGCAGCCTTCAGATAGAGGAAAACGGGGAACTGCTTCCGGACGTGTGTTGTATAGGAATAGCAGTAAAGCGCATAGGGCTTAATCATTTCCGAAATAATCCGGTGGATCAAAAGAAGCGACTGGCTGCCTTATTGAAGGCTTTGGGGGATGAGAGGAGGCTGGAGATTCTTGCCCTGTTGAAGGAGAGGAGACACTCTGGCAGTGAGCTGGCGAAAGAATTAAGTCTCACAACAGTTACGATTTCCCAGCACATAGATGCGATGTTGGGATTCGGTCTGATAACTCTGAGTAAGGAGATGAACCAGATTTATTACGAAATAGACGAGAATGCCATAAGGAAAATCTTAGAGCAGACATGGGAATTGCTTCTGGGGGACAGCCCTAAAACTGATCATTGATTATCTTATACTTTATAAAGTGCCTGTACCAATGCATTGTGATGAGACATTGGCAATTCATTTGTGAAACTGGAGTCCGCCCTACATTCTCTGGACGTGCGTCCATAGTAATTCGTAAATGTGCGATAAAAATCCGATAGTGTGGAGTGGCCGGCTGCCGTTGCGCTCTCTTCCGGACGTAATGTCCCGAGACGCAGAAGGCGACCGGCTTTTTCCATGCGTAATTTATGGGTGAGTTCGCATAGGACAGGTGTGTTTTTTTACGATTCTCCCGATCTGGTGACGGCTATAATGGGGTTTCTGCACAATTTCGTCGTTTGCAGCAGTGGTATGGTTCTGTTGGATATAATTCAGGATGGAAAAATATGGTAAATAGAGAAATGAACAATAAAACCTTGCGGTATATTATAGGTAATTCATTTATTGGCGTTACGCTGGACACTTACATGTATATCGGGTACAAAGAAGCGGGCAAGGAAATGAAAAAGGCAAGCAATTCCTGAAAAAGCCGAGTAGTATAAATTTTCAATTTACTGCTTTTCAGGGCCGAGATATGCTGGGATAAGCCGGATTATCTCCAAAAAATTGGTCAAATCAGGAAAATTTCTGAAAACCTTGAAACGCCCAAAAACTAAAAAATCTATGATAATCAACTTATACAAGGAGTTTTTAATAGATGATAAAAATACTTTTTGTGTGCCACGGCAGTATCTTGAAAAGTCCTGAAGAAGCCTGTAAAATCAATGGTTCTGCGGCTAGGAGCGGCGCTTACTACACCACTACTACACCATTTTTTGAAAGAGCCTTGATTTGACAGTAAATTTAGATAGAATATGCTTGCCCAATAATCAGCCATTGCATATAATATAATCAGGAGGAGCGATTTGATGAAAAAGTTGAAGGTGTATTTGGACACTTCGGTGGTTAGTTATCTGTATCAAGAGGATGCTTTTGAGAGAATGCAGGACACACTTGCGCTATGGGAACTGTTTCGGCAGGGAGTGTACGAGGTTTATATATCTGATATTGTTTTAAGAGAGATAGACCGATGCACAGAGGAAAAGCTGAGAGTGCTTTTGGATTATATGAAACAGATAAAGTATCATGTAATTGAAACGGATAAGGATATTGTGGAGTTGGCAGGAAAGTTCATTGATTTTGGAGTCCTGCGTGAAAAGAGTTTTGATGATTGCCAGCATATTGCAGCGGCAATCCTTGCAGGTTGTGATGTAATAATTTCTTGGAACTTTAAGCATATTGTCAATGTAAAGACAGCAAAGGGCGTGAAAATCATAACAACGATGGAAGGATATAAAGATTTGTTGATATATCCACCGTCAGCATTATTAGAAGGAGATGATGAGCATGATGATGACTGAGCCAATTGTGAGCAAGAAATTTGATGTTGAGGACATACGCAAAATTAGGGAATATAATTCCCTGCGCCATATTAAAATGACACCGGAGGAAATTATAGCAGATACAAAAAAAGGAGCGGAAAGAATCATGGAATTGCTTCAGAAGGAACAATGTGTCTGATATCACACAATGTGGGTAAATAATATATATGTTTATATGATATTAAAGGGCTGCGAGCTAAATGTATAAGAAGCAGCTCTTTTTGTGTATGTTGTTATGACTTACAAAGAGTCCACATTTCTTATTTTTGTAAAATTCGGGAGTGTTGGAGAGTATGAAAGTTTTTCTGTAAATAGCTATAAGCGACAGGTCTTCTATGATAA
>JAFLRO010000103.1 GCA_022511425.1 Acetatifactor sp. | reverse complement strand
GTTGGTTTGTGCATACCTGAGGGTATGCTTTTTTGATGCTCCGATTCTTGTGCGGAGTGTTTGATTGTTCTTGTCAAAATTCTCTATATCACAGTATTCTTGTGAAGCAATTCCCAGTTAAGTCAAATACCCCACAGCAAGCTGACGGGGCATTAAGTTTGCATCGCAGCAGAACTAAAGTCAAGAATATCCGTGCAAGCACAGCTGCTTGGCTCATTGCTCGCGGGAATCAAATTAATGAGAGGAGGATTTTATATGATTGCAACTATTATTTTGACAAAGTGTGATGGAGGATTTTATGAAACGCTTAAAATATTTTCTTTTGCAAATGGATAATAACACTGCCACTTATGGCGCAATGTACGAGGGCCGCATTATAGTTCCACCGGGAACACCGGGAAATCCCACGGATTCTGCTGAGGAAGACTATGACCCTACTTATTGGATTGATTCAATCGCTGTAACGATATCAAAGACCAACAAGCTTATGCAGGATAAACCCACTCTTGTATGGCAGATTCCTGTGAGTCTTCTGGGAATCGAGAGTTGTACCGCTGCAGCAGCCGATTATTGCCTGCGGGCGTTTGGGCCTTATGTGGACGCACTGAATGATACCATTTACAACCGGAACCGCACAGATAAGGAAAATGGGAAATACATTCTACATCGGCCGGGACCGGAGATTCTTGTGCGCAATACCGCGTATTTTGCAAGTTGCTTCCGGAAGGATTATAAAAACGGTTCCGGATGTGTTATCTATCTTTTAGAGGACGGCATTTCGCGTCCGCCGCAGATGTGCCTCTGCATTCGCATGCAGGTTCAGCTGCCCCAGAAAAAGCTTCGTAAGACTATTCAGATGCTCTGCAAAGATTTGCCAGATGCCGTGGAGCGGTTCATAGTAGAGTTTGACAGAACAAAACTGGAGAAAACGCTCAAACTTTCAGAGAAGCAAAAAGGTATCAGGGCATGGCTGAAGGACAGCGATTACTGTGCCTTTGTGGCAAATGGAGCCATTCTTCCCCGAGCCGAGGGAACCGTTTTACCACTGGCGGAAGCAGTTCCCTTTCAAGCTCCGAAACAGGATGAAATAGAGATTTGCGGCATCCGTGGCATGGGAATCCGTAGGGGTGTCACGGTGATCACAGGGGGCGGCTATTCCGGGAAATCCACACTGTTAGACGCCATTTCCGCTGGAATCTATGACCATATACCAGGGGACGGCAGGGAGTTCTGCATCACAGATGACAGTGCCATGACGATCTCTGCGGAGGATGGGCGGAGTGTGAAGCATATGAATATTTCACCCTTTGTGAAGTGGCTGCCCGGCGGAAATCCTTCGGATTTCTCTACGGATCACGCCTCAGGCTCCACCTCCCAGGCCGCTAATATCATGGAGGCTGTGGACGCTGGGGCAGGGCTGCTGTTGATTGACGAGGATAGGTCTGCCACCAACTTTATGATCCGTGACAGCATGATGAAGGAACTGGTGGAAAAAGAACCGCTGATTCCCTTTACGGATCGGGTACAGGAGCTTTATGATAGGAAGGGGGTCTCTACCATTCTTGTCATTGGCGGAAGCGGCGAATATCTGTCAATAGCTGACAGAGTCTATATGATGACGGATTACCGAATCCATGACATGACAGCAACTGCAAGAGAAATCTGCCAGGCTCACGGAGTGACAAACAAGCCCCAGGAGAGAGCGAACTGGTCACAAAGTCGGCGCCTGCATTCGGATGGATTTACTTCTTATCCCATGAACAGTGGCAGTGAGCGTCTGGCGGTGTCCGATATGGGATTTATTTTTATCGGGGATGAGAACATTGATGTGCGTGGACTGCATGACATTGTATCGGAAGCACAGCTGTACGCCCTTGGATTTATGCTGCGCTATCTGGAGATTTCCAACAATGACAAGGAGATTGACATTCCGGAAAAGATATTAAAGCTTTATGAAAAGATGGAAAAGGAGGGCTTGGATTGTGTTTTCTCCTCTTATTTTACCACATGCGAGCGTTTTCTGGATCTGCCGAGGAAACAGGAATTTATGGCGCTGATCAACCGTATGCGAAAGGTGAACTGGGAACCGTGAAGTGTTGCAATCTTAGAAATTGCAGTCTTAGAAATCACGGCGAAAAACAGTTGACATTTTTCCGCATTGGTAGTAATATGGGAAAAAATCAAAAAGAGGACAGCACAATGCTTCAGAATTTATCCGTAACGCTTAACAGGGACGACGATAGAAAGCGTTTGCAGCAGTGAGCCAAAATGCCACGGCTGCAAGCGCTGCTTGTATTGCCGTGGCCCTGGAGTAAATTCTAAAGACAGCATGTCTTTTGAGGCATAAGGTGTTGTGGAGACAAGGACCATGGATTGTAGTGAGATACAGTTTATGGTCCTTTTAGTGTATTCGTTTTCGCGGCTTACCACTGTTTGATTTAGAAGAAATATTAACCATGAATGTATTGTGGCAGGGAGGTGATACTGTGAGGCATAAAGACGATGCCCGAATGGATATGGCTGTGAGGGACAGTAAATTTTGACGGGAAAGCTTTTCCCGAAAGGGCGTAGGAAAGGCAGAGACAGGAGAAAAAGTTGAAGAAATTTTCAACTTCGTAATTTGCGCTGATATATAAATATCTCTGATGCAGAAAATCTCTTGACTAGAGTGCCTTGAAATCGGCAGAAAGAGAGGAAATATGAATACTTACCAATATGCAAGCATATCTGAAACTAAAAAAACTGATGCAATAAATGTGACATTAGTGTCACAACTAAAAGAATATGTAGACAGAACCGTCATCATGCACGGAAGCGTTTACAAGATCCGTAAGATGAAAGGATTTTCTTTTCTGATTTTACGTACTGCCCGGTTTTGCATCCAATGTGTATGCGATGACCAGGCTCTGCTGAATGAGCTGCAGGAAGAGGCATGCGTCCGCATGGTAGCAGAGGTAGTGAGAGAAGAACGAGCGAGGCTTGGTATAGAACTCCATGTAAAGCAGATTACAGTCTTGTCCGGTCCGTCAGCTCAGATGCCCATTGTTATTAACGGAAAGGTCATGGAGACCTCCCTGGAGAACAAGCTGGATTACCGGCCTCTGACCCTTCGGAATGAGAAAGAGCGGGCCATCTTTAAGATTCAGGAAGGAATTGTCCGTGGTTTCCGCAGCTACCTTCAGGAAAATGGCTTTACGGAGATCCACAGCCCCAAGATTGTATACGCTGGGGCGGAGGGCGGCGCAAATATTTTCCGGTTAGATTATTTCGGCAGGGAAGCTTATCTGGCTCAGAGTCCGCAGTTTTACAAGCAGATGATGGTGGGAGTTTTTGAGCGGGTCTACGAGGTGGGACCCATCTTCCGGGCGGAGAAACATGATACTTCAAGGCATCTGAACGAATATACCGGTATGGATTTTGAGATGGGCTATATAGACAGCTTCCGGGATGTGATGGAGATGGAGACAGGGATGCTGAAAGCTGCAGTCACAGAGCTGGAGCGGGAGTATGGCCCTGAGTTGGAGCTTTTGGGTGTGCGGCTGCCACATATCCGGGAAATACCGTCGCTTAAGTTTTCTGAGGCAAAGGCGCTTATCACAGAACGAACTGGACGCATTTTCCGGGAGAGCCACGACTTCGAGCCGGAGGAAGAGCGTCTGTTGTCAGAAATCGTGGAGCGGGAGACGGGGAGTGAGTTTGTATTTGTGACTCATTATCCGGCGGAAAAGCGACCTTTTTATGTGATGGAGGATCCTGAAAATCCAGGGGAAACACTGAGCTTTGATCTGATTTTTAGAGGGCTTGAGATTACCACGGGCGGACAGAGAATCCATGATTACGGGATGCAGCTTCAAAAGCTGTGTGACAGGGGCATGGATCCGGAGGCATTTGAGAGTTTCCTGATGATGCACCGCCACGGGATGCCTCCTCATGGCGGGCTGGGACTAGGATTGGAACGGTTCACGGCAAGGCTTTTGGGGTTTGAAAACGTGCGTCAAGCCTGCCTGTTTCCCAGGGATATCAATAGGCTGACACCGTAGGCACATATATAAAATATTATTTTACAATTTGTATTGATATGTTATAATACAACTAGAAATCAACCGCCCACAAAGTGGTTAGCCTCTTAGGGTGAAATGCATGCCCCGCACAGCCAAGTACAGAGGTAGGCATTCTTATTTTCGCTTGTTATTTCTACTGTCTATGTAGGCAAGCAGCGCAATTAGAAACGATAGGGAGGAGCAGGCATGATTATTGGATTTGTGATCTGGATGCTGGTGGGGTGTGGTTTTATCGGTTACGGAATTTATCTCATGTTATCCAAGAGGGAAGCACCTGTGGGCTTCTGGGCGAATGAGAAGGAACCTCCGCAGGTGACTGATGTAAAAGGCTATAATAGAGCTTTAGGTAAACTTTTTGGCGGTTATGGAATTGCTTTTATCCTTTTGGGATTGCCAATGCTGGGTGGGCAGAACAGTGCAGGGGTGGTTTTCACAGTGCTGGGAGCAGCGTGGGCATCCATCGCACTGGCTATAATTTATTCAACAGTTATTCTCAAAAAGTATCAGAAAAGATAATTAAAAGAAAAGTGCTTACCTTCAGTCATCAAAAGAGTGAAGGTAAGCATCTTTTATATTTTATGTTTCTTGTAGCGTTCAAGCCGCTTCAGGAGTCTCTGTCCGCAGGAAATATTGCAGCTTCTTTTGGAGTAGGCTGATCACAGGCCCCAGGAAGAAGGCAACGCCCAGGGTGACAATTCCAGCCTTTGCACCCAGCAGAATACCGCCAATCATAAAAGCGATATCCCATCCCATACGGATGGCTTTGAAAGGCACTTTCTTAAAATGGTTGGAAATGATAAAAGGCAGTGCGTCGTAGGGGGAGGAACCCAGGCCTGCACACATATATGTGGCGGCGCCAACAATGAATACAACCAGTGTAGGCACGAGCAGCCCCCACATGACTGCTGTATGGGAAAAGAATCCCTCCGGCAGTGCCATTTTCCAGATCCAGGAGAAGAAATCTGAGATATATCCCAGAAATACCATATTTCCGATGGTTCCAAAGCCAATATAGCTAATGTCAAATCGCAGCACAAAAACAAATGTCACCAGATGACACAGTAGTTGGCAGGTGCCAAAGCTTAAGGGGACATGAGCTTCCACCCCCTGGGTCAGCAGCGAGCAGGGATCCGTTCCGAAATCTAACTGTCGCAAAAGTGAAAGCCCCAAGCCCTGCAGAAACACACCGATGATCATCATGATTATTCTGTTTCGGAACTTAGGAGGTCTGGCAAACCATTTCTTCTTTTCTTTTTCCATAGTTACCTCTTTCTCATGGCATTGTAATAATTCCACACATACCGCTGGCATCAGCACAAACAATATAACACTCCCAGCTTTTTTTTTCAAGTATGCCTCTGCCGGATTTCTCATGAGATTTCTCAAGAGCGATTTTTCACGTGATTTCTCAATCCTACAATCTCGCTCATTGACTTTTTGCGACAGGACTTCTATACTTGAGGATAGCAGGAAGCATAGCTGTTTAAGCGTTGAATGATTGGAAGTATGAGGGCTGGTCGGCATGACATTGAGAGAACTGGAAATCGGGAAAAGTGCAAGAATTACTGCTGTGGGAGGGGAAGGTGCCCTTAGGCAGCATTTTCTGGATATGGGAGTGATTCCGGGAGCGGTGGTCACTCTGGAAAAGTATGCGCCCATGGGAGACCCTATGGAGTTGAGGCTTCAGGGATATGAGTTGACTTTGCGTTTGGCGGACGCGGAGCAGATCGAGATAGAAGAGCTTAAAGAACAACTCAAACAGGGAGAGGGAGATTTACATAGTGGGAATGATTCCATAGGAGAGTACATGTCCCTGGATTCCTATGGAAAACAGGAACGGACATCTTCCAGAGGTACAAGGAAACAGACGATAGAACATCCCGGTCTCGGCGAGGGTGGAAGATATCATGTAAAGGCGGATGAAAATCCTTTGCCGGAGGGAACCACTTTGACCTTTGCTCTGGCGGGAAACCAGAACTGTGGAAAGACAACCTTGTTTAACCAGCTCACAGGAGCTAATCAGCATGTTGGTAATTTTCCCGGCGTCACAGTGGATCGGAAGAGCGGTGCCATTAAGGGAAATGAAGGAACTCTGGTAACGGATTTGCCCGGCATATATTCCCTGTCGCCATATACCAACGAGGAGATTGTGTCGAGACAGTTTATATTGAATGAGAAACCCACAGGTATTATCAATATCGTTGATGCAACGAACATTGAACGCAACATGTACCTTACCATGCAGCTGATGGAGCTGGACGTTCCCATGGTGCTGGCCTTGAATATGATGGACGAGGTCAGGGGAAACGGCGGCTCCATCTATATCAACCAGATGGAATCCATGCTGGGAATTCCTGTGGTGCCTATTTCCGCTGCCAAGAACGAGGGTATCCACGAGCTGATCGATCATGCTCTCCATGTGGCGAAATATCAGGAGCGGCCGGGCAGGACAGATTTTTGTGACGAAAATGAGAATGGCGGCGCGGTACATCGATGCCTTCACGGTATAATGCACCTGATAGAAGATCATGCGAAAGATGCCGGCATCCCGGTACGGTTTGCGGCCACGAAGTTGGTGGAGGGTGACAATAGGGTCATGAAAGCACTCTGCCTGTCTCAGAACGAACAGGAGATGCTGGAGCATATCATCTGTCAGATGGAGGAAGAGAGAGGCTTAGACCGGGCGGCGGCAATTGCGGATATGCGATTTGCCTTTATTGGGAAGCTGGTTGAGGCCTGCGTAGTGAAGCCCCGAGAGAGTAAGGAGCGGGAGCGCAGCCGCAGGATTGATAAGGTTCTCACTGGAAAATATACAGCAATTCCTGTATTTGTAGGAATCATGGCGCTGGTGTTCTGGCTGACCTTCAACGTAATCGGAGCATGGTTTCAGGAACTTTTGGAGAGCGGAATTGAGGCGGTGACAGAAATGGCTTCTCAGGCGCTTACGTCCTGGGGGGTAAATCAGGTATTGCACTCCCTGGTAATTGACGGTATTTTTGCCGGAGTGGGAAGCGTGTTGAGCTTTTTACCCATCATAGTCACACTGTTTTTCTTCCTTTCCCTGTTGGAGGATACGGGATATATGGCAAGAGTGGCTTTTGTTATGGACAAGCTGCTTAGGAAGATCGGTCTGTCAGGGCGTAGCATTGTGCCCATGCTGATTGGTTTTGGCTGTACGGTGCCCGGTGTCATGGCAAGCCGAACCCTGCCATCGGAGCGTGACAGGAAGATGACCATATTGTTGACTCCTTTTATGAGTTGTACGGCAAAGCTGCCCATTTATGGTTTTTTTGCCGCAGCTTTTTTCCCTAAGCACAGCGGGTTAATCATGGTGGCGCTGTATTTCGGCGGTATTTTGATGGGTATTCTGATGGCGATTGTACTAAAAAACAGTATATTTCAGGGAGAGGCGGTGCCCTTTGTGATGGAACTGCCCAACTACCGGCTGCCCGGGGCAAAGAATGTGGCTCAGCTTCTGTGGGAGAAGGCAAAGGACTTTATACAGAGGGCTTTTACGGTGATTTTTATAGCAACAATCGTAGTTTGGTTCTTGCAGAATTTTGATCTGCACTTGAATCTGGTAGCGGACTCCCAGGACAGTATTCTTGCACTGGCAGCAGGAGCCATCACGCCGTTCTTCAAGCCCCTGGGCTTTGGAGACTGGCGGATTTCCACATCCCTGATCACAGGTTTTATGGCAAAAGAGAGTGTGGTCTCAACATTGACCATCCTGCTTGGTTCGGAGGGGATTTTTGAGGTGCTGACACCTCTGTCAACTCTTTCGCTGCTGACATTTTGTCTGCTGTATACGCCTTGTGTGGCGGCGGTGGCATCCATCAAGAGGGAACTGGGCAGGAAATGGGCTGTGAGCGTTGTCTTAGGTCAGTGCTTCATCGCATGGATTTGTGCGCTGTTTGTGAGAATTGTGGGGAACCTGCTGGGGATGGGATAGTACCTAAGTTCAAAATCGAATTGAAGAATGGTGACAGAATATAGTATAATAGGATTCATAGGAAAAGCAAAAGTCTCAGTCCGTCTGCGAAAGACTTAATTTGTTTGTAAAATGGTGTGGTTGGTGAGTAGAAAGGGCATAAGTTCAAAGGACGGAACAATGACTGATTTTACAATAGCTGAAATGCTGACTATGCAGGAAAAATTGCAAGAAAGGTACAAGGATAAGTGGGAGCCGATCACAGCTGACACGGGAAAGAATAAGCTTCTATGGATGATTGGAGAAATTGGTGAGGTTATCGATATTGTTAAGAAAAATGGCGTCAAAAGGCAGCCGAAGACAGCGAAATCAGAAAAGAACTTGTTGAAGAGATGGCAGATGTCTTGATGTATTACAATGATGTAATGCTGTGCTATGGGATAACTGCTGATGAATTAAAAAAGGCGTACATCGAAAAGTTTGAAAGAAATATGAACCGCTGGTGAAATCAGAATTTAAGAGGTATTTTGGAATGAAAGAGATGAAAAATGATAGTTCTACCATCGCGTGGAATGCC
>JAFLRO010000102.1 GCA_022511425.1 Acetatifactor sp. | reverse complement strand
CTTTACATGCGGCATGTGGAACTTAGTAATACACGCTTTTTCCAGATGTCCTTTTAGAATGCCCGAATTTCCGGATAAGTCATGAATTATGACTAAATTTTAAGCATAAAACCACTGTCTGTAAAATATTTTTTGGAATTAAGTCTTGTATTTTCGGCGGATTTAGGATAACTGGAAGTCACCTTTTCATTTGACCCTTTGATTAAAATTTTTACTTTTGTTTACCGCTAAATCCCAGAAAACTCCGCCTCCGCCCCTACAGCACAGTTTATGTTACCTTTGATTTTTTAGCCTTTCGGAAGCCAAACAATCCTCCATAAATAGCATTCATAACACCTGAGCAGACCACAAAAGCGGTCAGTCCAGTCAGAGGATTTGCAGCGCCCATAATCGAACTGAACAAAATGGGGCCTGCAGATTCTCCCACATTATCCATCAAGTTGTAAACACCCATGGCTGATTCTTCTCCATATACCTGAACACTTCGCAGTTTTGTGAAATAAAACTGGCGAACAGCGATGGCAAAGCTTCCTGCAAATCCCAAGAGCAACAGTGCTACAATCAGCATTGGGACAGTACTGTTAAAGCCAAACATCAGCAATGCAGCAAGGGATATAGTACTCGACAGATATATACTGCCCATTCCCAACCGTTTTTTCATAAAGTTTGTTACTGGAACACTCAAATAAACACTGCATAGGGAATATAACATCAGGAACAAGCATACAATTGTTTCACTGAACCCTTGGTCATCCCCATAAATCGGTACATAATAAAATACAAAGCTATTAATCACTACATACGGGAACTGAATCAGAAGCATATAAGGGATAACCCCTCTGGATGTCAGGAAGGAGCCCGCTCCCTTTTTTTGGGTGCTCTCCTCCTTTGAAAGCGCTTCCATGTGTATTCCCATTATCAAAAACAACACCGCGGCCAATCCCCAAGCCGCTGCTGAACAGGTAAATACGGTTCTCTGTCCTAAAACCCCGGCTAAGGATGCGCCAAGTATCATACCACAGTTGATACCGGAAAGGCTTCCTGCATTGAACAGAGAAAAGCCCTTCTGCTTTACCTCATCCTCTGAGATACTTGCAATAAACATATTGATAGAGTTTGTGATTAATCCCATACCAATACCGTTTAAAACCAATCCGAACACTATAAGCAGATAACTATGTCCCAAAAACAGCGTCAAATCACCCATCATACTGATTCCTGCACTGATAGCAGCAACACTTCGGAAGGAAAAACGCTTCAATAACGGCGCACAGAAGAGAGAAGTTACACCCACAAAAATAAGGTTCAAGGTAATCGGAAGAGATGCTGCCAATTCCCGAGGGAGCCCCAAATCGTCCGTTACAAAGCTAGCGGCATACACGGGCAGGAAAGAACTCGCTATATTAAATGCGATATAAGTTATAAAAATACTCAGGCGCAGTAAATGCAAAGGAACTCTTCTTTGCGCCTTTTCTTTCGATTGTTTCTGCTCCATACGGTATTTCGCTCTCTGATCAAAGAAGGATAAGACTTCTCCGAACAAGAACAATACAATCAGCACTATCAATACCAGAGTGATGATTACCGATTGTCTCATTTCCGCAATACTACTGCTGATGGTATAGGTAGTCGTTCCAATCTCTATGACACCTACCACCTCTCCGTCCTTATCCAGAACGGGCGACCAGACATATATATAAGAGCCAGTAGCATCTTTGACTTCATTACTGAATTCTTCTCCTGTCTCAAATGCAAGCGCAAGAGCAAGACTTTCATCCTCTCCCCTGGGGAAATAGGTGCCGATGGAATTATCCTGGTAAGCAATGGCATATCCCTGCCCATCCTCATACCGGAGCACATTACAGTACATTCCCTGAACAAAGGGATCTTGTCTGTTCAAGCCCTGATCCAACACACGCATCAATTCCTGATAATCTTCACTCATATAATCTTCGGAGGTACGAATTCGTCCAAGGCTGTCTCCATCTACCATTCCGCTGATGGTATGCGCCAAAATATACAACTTGTTCATCAGCTCGTCCTGGTAAATTTTAGCAAACTGATCCAATAGCTGAGAAAATATGATGATTGCCACGACTGCGGCTGTTCCGGCAGCCAGCATGCCGTTCTTTTGCACAACGGACAACTTTATCCCTGCAAGAAAAACCACAATTCTCAGTAAAAGCCATAATGCTCCCAGGATTATTGCCAGCGCAGACAGTTGGAAACTTGTTTCCCGAAGCAAATAATCGATTGTTTTGGCAAAGGTATCTCCTTTTACTTCCGCCCATGCAGTGAGCATTCCGCTGCTGGTCTGCTCCCCTGCCGGTACATGATTCATCCAGATTCCGTCGTTCAGCAGGATGCCCAGCACTGTGCTTCCGTCCTCCTGCCATGCCGTTGAAATACTCATGACAATTCCTTCATCAATATAGACATCAAGACTGTCACGGCCTTCTGTATAACAATATATCTTGTTTTGTCTGATATCCGTTATATAGATGATACCTTGTCCATCAACTGCAATGCGATAAAGGGCAGTCTGCCCCACATAATCTGCATCCTGGCTGGTATCGTATAGAAGCTCTAAGTCTCCCTCTCTTCCCTTTAGGATCCTGCCTCTTTTATCTAGGGCATATACAGCGGTAACTTCTTTATCAATAGCATAATCCTGAATCAAATTAAATGCATTGTCATATTCATAAAAAGCGATTTCCTCGACTTCTCCAGTCTGAAGGGAAAGGCAGAATAATGCGAACCCTTCCTGCTTTGATTCTACATAATACAGTGCATTTTCCAAAAAAGTTAGCGCAAAAAGCTTATGTTTGTCGATAAATTCGTCCTCATATGTAATATCCAGCAGGGTATCTACATATTTTCCGTCCACATCATAAGCAAGAATACACTCTCTTCCCACAGCGGCGCCCGTGTCATCCCAACTCGAATCTAAAAGATAGGTGGTTCCATCCGAACCAAACGCGATATCCTCTGCATACCAGAAGGAGTCCGCTTCCTTCAGATTGCTCCTCAGCATGTATTCTATCTGCATGCTCTCATTGATTTTAACCACACGGGAACGTTCATTGTCTATAACAAAAGTATTTCCGTTTTGATCCGCCTGCACCAGATATGGATTGATCAATACGGCATCCTGACGAGGCAGGAGCTCATACCATGTACTCCCGGCCCGATACCCACATACTCCAAGAAAAAGGAGAATGAGCATCAACACATCCATTTTTAGCAGCTTTTTTTGGACAAAATAGCGTTTTAGATTTTTTAACATTTTCACGAATATGTATTCCTCTCGTTTTGTCAGTCTATATGTAATCTTTATATACTAACGGCGCGTTAAATATCGTATCTTTTCCATTGGCGCTGATTCTTTCGGAGTAAAGGATTGCTGACAGGACAAACGCATTTTTATGAACTTTTCTACATTTTCGATAAGAATCTGTCTCATCCAGATTATCTATTTGTATCACATAAGGCGTTCCCCAGAAATAAAAAGGCAGCGCAAGCATGGAAATATAATCGAATACGGCATCGGTCTTCTCTCTCTTTGCAGTCAGCCTACGAATTAAGCTTGACTTCCGAAAAAAAGCCTCCCGTTTTGTATGGAATTCCTTACAGGCCCCTCTATCCCTTTCATGGAGTACCTTTATCTCCACATCAGGGTATTTGCACTTTAATTCTTCAATCTGCTCTAAATAGAGATCTGATATTTTATGTGCCAGTATCCGGAACTCCTCTACAGCCTGTTCCCTGATTGCGCTATCAAGTGGAGCAATAACAGTTGACAGATATTTTATATAAGAAATGTCCGGTATCGGAATCGCCACCTTTGCTCCTAGAGCCTCCCCTGCGGCAAACAATACTTCCAAGCTTTCATACTCCTGCGATGTCACTCCCCTTTTCCAATTCCGAAAGTGAATACTTTCAATCTTCTGTAAATGCTTCTCCACATGATCAGCGAACAGACTATGTGTATTTTCATCCCTCTCATAATGGTGTCCACTGCTAAAATCGAAACAAAAACAACTTCCGTCAAAATGATTTACAAGAATTTCCACCTCATACACCCCAAACAAGCAGGGTCCACCTACCAGGCCGATGGAAGCCTGCTCATCCACTGCCCTTCTGATAGCGCTTATATTCCGCAAAAGCAGCGGCTGTTTTCGAAGCCACGCAAGCTTCACTTTGCTAAAGGCAGCCACCTGTCTCTCCACATCCTGAAAGCTGCCGAAGCTTACAGTATTCTTATAGGTCAGCACACGTCTGTTACAAATCTGATATTCTTTTTCCAGCTCCAACTCCACTTCTGTCTGATAAAAGCTTCTCAGATTCTCCATGGCTTTCTCGATGCTATGCTTTACAAATCGCAGCTCATGGAGCTGGATCATATGTCCATAACCTTTTGGGTCTTCCTCCTTTATTTCTATAATCTGTTCCCTGAGTTTCTCTAGCTGTGCCAACAACCCCTGGTAGACAGAATCCTTCTCTTTTTCCCTCAACTTCTGCTCGTAAAGCTCGTCTATCCAGAAATCTCCCTGCCACTTGCCTGCATCCTCTATTCGGAAAAAATCACCGGCAGATACTGGGAAGCAATTGATTTCTTCTTCTGCCAGCAAGTATACCGTATCCTTCTTCGCTGTCTCCTTTTGCTGTAGAAGCTCTTCTATTGTTGTTTTCATAATATCAGTACCCTTTCCTTTATGCGATAATCCTTTCCCAAGTAATAGATAATTTATAAGCAATCACATATGAATTTTGGGTCGTAATCTGTCTTTCTATGTTTTATATGCATTCTACCATAATCCCCAACTACTAAACAAGGGGATTTAGAGGAATAACAAGGCATAACAAAAATACGTTGTTTTGGGAAAAAGCGATTTGTACCTAATAAAAGAGCTTATTAAAATAAGCGACTCTCAGCTATTGATATTTGTTCAAACTCTACCCGCCGCTCCAACAGGGCTGGCATTTTCTGCAGAAAGGTCTCCACCATCTGATCCTCATTCAGCCACTTATAAATTTCATCCCGTTCCAGCACCAAGGGCATTCGGTCATGCACTGGCTTCATGGAATCGTTGGCTGCGGTGGTAAGGATCACGAACCGATCCTCATCCTGATACCGATTATAGAGTCCGGCCATAAACAACACCGGCTGTCCTTTTCGGTAAAAGATATTCTTCTCTTTGTTTTTGTTCCACTCATAAAAACCTGCTGCCGGCACTACGATCCGCCGGCTTTCCACACCTTCCCGGAACATTCTTTTCTCCAAAGCAGATTCACACCTGGCATTAAAGATCAACTGTTTACCGCTAAATCCCGGAAAACCCCACTTCTGCCATCTACAGCACAAGCCGTCGCCTTCAGCTGTAATTACCGGAGCTAACTCCGACGGGTGGATATCCTTTGCCTGCAGATGGATACCTGCTGCCGAAGTCTGTCTCATCTTCTCATCTACCTGACGCACCAGCTTTTCGATTTCTCTTGCGGTGTCGTCATCCACATAGTAGCGTCCACACATAAGTAATACCTGCCTTTAGATGTTTCTTTGCCTATTATATCGTATATTGTCCACTCTATCCATCAAAATTCTACTTGACCGTTTAGTACCGATCGCCTAATTGGGCAAACCAAAGCAGCCGACATAAACCTTGAAGTAAAATATATTGAGCTGCTTGGACCTTTCTGGAGAGCGGTGCGGTTCCGACTGACAGAGGAACTGCAGAAAGGAGGAAGAAGAATTTGATTCCTGGGGAATTGTTTGAACTTCTGTTTGAGGACCGGGATAAGGATGAATAAAAATCTTCAGTTGGCGGAACAAAAATGCAGAAAAACGTCTCAGAGGAGGGTTACTGCCTCTGAGGCGTTTTTCATTGTTTTCTTAAAATTTCAAATCGTCTTTTTCCAATATTATGTTTTTCCAGACGTTCCCATTTTTCACTGTTACTTTTTTGCTTTTTGTCCATACAAACAGCCAAAACCGTTTTTTCATGGGAAATCAACCATAATTGCTCAAGCATACTATCTACGGAAATCTGTCTTCCATTTTTCCATTCAACAAGATTACCGTAGGGCACGTCAGTGATAATAATATCCGGCAAAATTCGCGGTAAAGTCTCTGTACAGTCCGCCTTAAAAATATCAACACATATCTCATGCTTAAGGAAACCTCCAAGCTTATCACAGCTATTTAAGGCTTCCACATGTGATTGCTTCCCGTACTCTTTATGAAGACGTTCAATTTCGAGCCTTCTGCTATTTAATCCTGACTCTGTCAATAGATTGGTATTTTTCTTTGCATGAGCTATCATGGATTCATCTATGTCACTGCCACATATTTGCCTAATATCACGGTTATGAATAAAACCGAGCACGGTCAAAGCATAACCTCCGCCGCAACAAGGGTCATATACCACTAAATCCTTTTTCTTATCTAAGTAACTCAATGCCCGGCCATACATTTCATTCAAAAGGCGGACAGGAAAATTGGGAATCCCCTTCCCACTGTAAAGAACCCGCCCACTTGCAAAATCTTCGAAATTATCATTTCCGCAATACAGGTATTCCATAACTGACCCCTTGTATACCGTATCGAAATCCTTGTGTAAATTTCTGGTCTATTTTTCCGATTGCACAAGAACTTCGGATACGGTGTACTAGATATCATACAAAAGTTTTAATCAACCAGAACAAAAGTCTCAATTGACCGCAGTTCCCAGCATTACCGGGAGCTGCTCAGCTTATATGACCCAAGATACTCCGCCGTGTTTTGGCACATCTCATCAAACAGCTTTCTCGCGTCGGCAAGGGAACAGGTTACAAGCGGATCGTTTGAGAATACCTGGAATATGCCCTCCACGTCTCTTTTTGTCAGACACTCCGACAGCCGCTCTTGCTGACCGCAGACCCTGGCTACCAGCGGATAGATTGAAGGAGGCAATTCCCCCGCTAACACCGGCGTGACGCTTCCGCTGCGAAAGACCGCATTCGTCTCGACTACTGCACCCAACGGCAGATTGGGTATCTGCCCGCGGTTGGGGAGATTGACGTTAGTGATCAGCTCCGTGAGTCCGAGTATCGCACGGATCTGGTTCACGCCCTCCTCGCCGGTACCTTCTATCTCGACTTTCTCCTCGCCATTAATGAGCCTGTCACTCCTGGCGAGGCGTTCTTTGAGATCCTGCTTTCTCCATGCGACAGAGGTCAGCCCGAAGTGCATCTTTGCAACACGTTCCGGACTTTCAAGATACCATTTCCCCTCGCAGAACTCTGCCAGGTGTCTGTCACCTGCAGCAGCAATAACTCCAAAGCGCTTGAATAGATCCATCTTAACGCACTCAGTGCTGATAAAAGTGTCTGTCCTCCAACTCTCGTCAGGTTTACCGTCGGGGGCATATCCCTGGGGATATTTCTCACAGAACTCTACGTACGCCGGATACAAGTCCTTGTCACGGCATGTTGCCGAAGTGAGCCATGTAAAATGGTTGATCCCGACAGGATTGACCTTGATATCGTGACGATCAAGGTCCTCAAGACCAAAGATGTCCTTTGCAACGGTGCAGAGGAACCATTGTGTGCCGAAGACTTCGTGGCAGCAACCGAACGCCTTTATCTCCGGAAAGACGCGGTAAAGCGTCTTTACACAGAGAGTCATAGGGTTAGTGTAGTTGATGACCCATGCATCGGGAGAGTATTTTTTGATGTTCTCGGCAATCTCCTCATACATCGGTATTGTGCGCATGGCGCGGACGATACCGCCGGGACCCACCGTGTCGCCCACCGACTGATAGATGCCGTATTTCTCAGGCGCGTGAACGTCGGACTCCATCTCGTCAAAGGTGCCGGGAAGTATCGAAATGATGACAAAGTCGGCACCGGTCAGAGCCTCGCTGATCTGTTCAACTGCCACGTAATTCCAGTACGATTTAGCTCCCTCGGCAGAGTTAAATTTGTTACCGATGATTTCGTTTTTCTTAGCCGCATCGATATCGATATCATAGAGGTATACATCTCCGCTTATGTCATCGCAGGATACAAGATCGCTCATAAATTTCCATGCCCAGCCGCGTGACCCACCGCCAATGTATGCTATCTTTACACCGCTTACAGACTTTCCGTTGTTTTTCATAGTAATCTCCCTTTATATCTTCGAGGCGGAATAATGTCAACCTGGGTCTCCTTGAGTTTCCGTAGGAAACGCCTTTTTGATCGCATCAACTGCTACTTGGTACTCACCGATAAAGGAAGCGTGGTTTGCGCAGATAAAATCCCAGTCCTCTTCACGCGCAGCATTCTCCAGATTAAGAGCCTGCGCCGCCAGCTTGGAAAATCCAACGATCAAAGAGGAACTTTTGACGCTATGGACACAGTTTTGGTACTCATATGCTTTTTTCTGTTCAAGGTATGCATTCATCTTATCTATTTCCGGAGACACTGCATAGGTCTGCAGAACATCAATATATACATCATAACTGTCGGCACAGGCAGACAGCCCTTTTGCCAGGTCCACTTCGGGATAAATCCTGGACAATTCCTTTAAGACAGCGGGATAATCTGTCTCTCCAGCCGCACTGAATCCAGAAGCTTCCGTCCGACATTTTTCCTTCGGCAGATATTTCAATATCATATTTTCCAGCGTATCACCGCTTACCGGCTTAGAAAGATAATCGGTAAATCCTGCCTGCAAAAACTGCTCTCTGACGCCGGTAATGGCATTTGCGGTCAGCATGATGACAGGAGTATTCTCATTTAGAGAATTTTCCAGTTTCTGCATTTCGGCAAATGTATCAATACCGTTCATTTCCGGCATCATATGATCCATAAAGATCAGGTCAT
>JAFLRO010000101.1 GCA_022511425.1 Acetatifactor sp. | reverse complement strand
CCACTGACTTCTGCAGGTCAATGATGTGGATACCGTTTCTCTCGGTGAAGATATAGGGAGCCATCTTAGGGTTCCATCTTCTTGTTTGATGTCCAAAGTGCACACCTGCCTCAAGCAGCTGCTTCATAGAAATAACGCTCATTTTTCTACCTCCGTTTGGTTAAATTCTTCCGCACTGCCCTGCGGGAAGCGTCTTACCCGCGCCGAACCTGCGTCAGGATCCGGTTTTCTCCGTCGGCTACCCGATCATGGACACCACCGACGAATGGAAGTGCGTGTTTATTCGCAACATTCGCATTATAACACAAGAAAACCCCTGTGACAAGGGGTTTTCAAAAAAACATCGGGCTCATATTCGAAAAGCATCGAGTTCCTATGCTATAATTCTGGCAATTTCCTCCCAGGTGGCGCCCAGGGGAATCTTATAGGTTCCGGTCCGGATTGTCTTGGAGTAGCCATTGTCTACTAGATAAGAATCGAACCCTCTTGCGTCCTCTATCAGTCCCGCCTCCACCAGCCGGCGGCTCACCGTGTAGGAACTGTCGCCCCGCACTATAACAATAGTAACGGACTCTTTATCAGGTATCTCTGTTGGAGTCGGAGACGGACTTGGAGAAGGAGTCTCCGCAACATCCGGCGTCGGACTGGGCACCACGCTTTCCTCCGGTTCTATCGGCTCTCCGGGTTCCGGGCTCTCTGTCGAATTTCCCTCCTCAGAAGAACTATCATCCTCACCGTTTCCGGTCACAGGTTTCTCCGAGGTTTTCGGCTGATTCGCTTCCTCAGGCGGTGCGCTTTGCTGGTTCCCTCCCACAGTGCCTACATCCGCCAAGCTCAAGGTACCGGGATCCACCATACCCAGGTTTTCCGCTAATGCCCGAATCTCACCGTCTGACAGCGGTTGACCTGCCTCCGTGGTCATTCCCATGATCAGGGCTGTAACAATAATACCAATCCCAAGCCCTCTTAAATAAAACCGAAGTTTCACTAATTTCCTCCAAATCTAACTCAGATTCACACCAGCATCCATCTGGCTGTCGAACAGGTCGATCACCAGCATCACCTCGCCAACTCCCAATCCCAATTCTCGTGCAATCTGAACTTTATCTTTTCCCTGACTGTATAGCTCCAGGATCCGCTCATTGGAATTGCTCAAATCACCTTTGTTTCCCCTGTACTTATCCGATCCCAGAGCCATTCCTTCCGTCGATGGCAATATCTCCGGAGCAGTTCTGGCCATCTGCTCTTCCGCCGCTCTGACGAAAGCAGCTTTGGGCATCTCAACAGTCTCCGGTTCCAACCGCAGAAGGTTATTCACTGTTTCCGGTTTCAGCCGTTGAAGGTTGTTTACGGTTTCAGGTGCCATCCGCTGAAAGTTGTTTGCGGGTTCAGGTACCATCCGCTGAAAGCTGTTTACGGTTTCAGGTGCCATCCGCTGAAAGTTATTTACAGTCTCCTCTGCTTCCTTAACGGTGCGATTCACCTCGGATACCGTATTCTTCAGGTTCACATGCTTACTGTTCAACATATCGTACAGGAACATGGCCTCCTCGTGGTTCCTGTGAATCTCACTCAGCACTGTGTCAGAGTACTCATTGATGGCCATTATCTTTTCATTGGACAGACGCTCCAGAGAACGTTCCGTTTTTTCCATGGCATAAGAAACTGCCTCCTCCACCACATCGTCCACATGCCCTTTTACGGCATCCATCTCACGGCCCACTAACTCCTTTACTTCTTCCTGTGCCATCGGAACAGCCTTTATCTGATTTTTCTCCTCTTTGGAAGGGATCAGAAAGCTTAGTATAAAAATGATTCCTCCCGCAATCAGCAGGACGATCTCCATTACATCCATCTATCCTCTTTCCCGCCGCATCACGGCATCTTTCACTCCTCAAATTTTCATATCAAAACCGCTGTGGCCTTTAACCACCACTCGGTCCTGGGTTCCCCGCCTGCGGTGTCGGCCGCCGTCCCCCTGGTATTCATTATTCCCTTTTTCCTTCGCATCGGGATTACTCTGATGCCACTCCGGATCATCACTGCTATTTACCTGGCGAATGCTCTGCTCAGCAGTCTTCTGTACCTGCTGACTGAAATTAGTCTGATCTACAAATCCCTTGTTGTCTTCATTGTGCTTAATTGCAGTGTAATCCTGCGCTCTGGTGATGGTTGTAAATTCAATCGCTCCAAATGCCATGGCACAGACTCCTTTCTTTATAGGGGTTTCATAGTGATCTCGCCTTTTTCTCTTACAAACTTGCAGTAGTGGAAACTGGTTTGAATGGTACGGGTGGCATCTCCGATTATGATAGTAGTGCCGGGATGAATCTCGTTGTTGATAACTACCTCCGCCAGTTTCTGAATTTCCATCATTGCACGGAATCGCTCCATCCGTTGGTTCATCTCAGCAAGCTCTGCACTCTTTTCCTCTACAAGCTTAGATACACTGCGTATATATTTCACTTGACCTTCGTTATATTCAATACCCTTTGCTATTTTTTCTCTAAAATTGTTTAGAATCACTTCAGCATTCGAAATTGTCTTGTGTAAGTCTTCAACAGCTTTTTGTATGCGGCTGTACTGGGTCTTAATCAACGGATTAACTCCCACCTCCAGTATAGTGGGGGATCCCATAGTCGCGCCAATAGTCTTTGCGGTCACCTTGACGCCAGCCTGGACAAAACCGCCTACAATGACACCCTTGCGGCCGTCCACGCGAATCTCACTTCCGGCAGACACTCTGCTGTTCATGATAGCCTCCGCCTCAACATACCCACCTGCTGCGACTCGGGCATTCTCCAAAAATCTTACTATAATGTCTCCGCCGGCCTTTAAATAACCCTTCTGATTGCCGTTCATTCCCTTGGCAATAATGATATTGCCGCCGGCAATAATTTTGGCTCCTTCCACCAATCCGTTGACAATGACATTCCCGCCGGCCTTCACCTGAAAATTATCTGTCACATTTCCATCTACCTGGATACTGCCCTCATAGTCCAGATTACCGGTAGACACATCCACATCCTTAACCTGATATACATCATCCACAAACACCTTGCCATCAATCAATGACACGTGTCCGTCCACCATGGAGGTGATGATCTGTTTATCCTCAGAGAGTTCAATGTTTCTTCCAAACTTCAGTGTTTCAACATGCACTTCCCTGGGCTTGATTGTCTGGTTATAGATATTGTACCCATTAATTCCCGGATCGGGCGGAATTATCCGCGCTAGCACATCTCCCTTTCGACACTGGTTAATAGTGGTCAAATTAAAAAAATCCACAGTGCCATCCTCGCGCTGTGCAGGCCTCCTGTGCGTATCTGTATTGAAACAGTACACGATCTGAGCATCCGTACCCTGAGTAGGCTCCTTCCCTCTTGCAACTACAATATCCGTTCCATAGATGCCGGCAGTGCTAAAATGACGTTGTAAGCCCTCCGTCTGAAGACCAAAAGTAATACCCTTTAACCGCATATCTTTCATAAAATCATTCAGAGTGATCCTCATCCCGGTGCTGGATGGCGGAATGAAACGTACCACAGCGGTCATGTCATCTTCATCGACAATCAAGTCATAGGTTTCCGGATAGGGCGGGCAATCACCTATTCCTAAGTGGCATACACACTCCTGCTCGTCCATAAGCAGCATCTCAATACGTTTCCTGTCATAGCCAATCCCGAGACCGTCCAGATAGCCTATCAAGTCTCCCAGCCGAATCTCTTCGCCTCCATCCTGAGGCGGATACATCGCTATACCATATCCTTCAGGTTCACTCACCAACCGAAAATATCCATTCTGCATAGTATTATCCCCGTTTGATCGTCAAATTAATTATCCAATAGGATTCCCATGTAATTTCCCATTTTGATTCTCATTTTTTGAAGCGCCCTGGTATGCAGCTGCGAAATTCTAGACTCAGAAACCTCCAGAATATTACTGATTTCCTTCAGTGTCAACTCCTCATAATAGTAGAGAGTAATCACTTTTTGCTCTTTCTCCGTAAGCAACTTCAGCGCCTCACCCAGAACCCGGGTAAGTTCTTCCTTCTCCACCTTTTCCTCCGGAGCTTCAAAGCTGGAGGTGGTGTGTCGATTGTAATCCCGGGGAACATCACTTCCCTGTTCCATGTACTCATTGAGAGAAACAAGCCCTGTAATCTTCATCTGCGACTGCCAATCCAGATATTCCTCATCTGAAATACCAAGGCCTCTGGCAATCTCCTCGTCTGTTGCGCTCCTTCCGGTGGTCTGTTCCACCTCCCGGATCACTGCCTCTATCCGCTTCTGCTTCTGTCTGATGGTCCTGGGAATCCAGTCCATCCGACGAATCTGATCCAATATCGCCCCTCTGATTCGAAGGCTGGCATAGGTCTCAAACTTGACCTCTTTGAGATAGTCAAATTTGTCTATAGCATCAATCAATCCAAAGATGCCATAACTTACCATATCCTCATATTCCACATTATAGCCCAGGTACATGCTGAGTCTTCCGGCCACCACCTTGACAAGAGGAGCATACTCAAGAATTATTTTCTCTCTGGCTTCCGGTGATTTGGTATTTGCATATTCTTCCAGCAGTTTTCTTCTGCCCGTCTCATCCATGAAACCTATGCTCCTTTCCTGTCTTTTTTGTCTCCTGTACAGGCATTATTCTCCTTCAGCCTGTTCCTCCTGAGACTCTTCTTCCTGTGTCTGACCCTGTTCGCCCTCCTGGCCTTCGGCCTCCTTCTCTATAACCTCTCCCTCTTCCAACCGACGCTTTTCGTTCTGCTGATCGAAATAGTCCAGCGTCCACTTCAGCACGCTTCCCAACGCATAGAAAATCAGCATCACTACAAAGAGCGATACTAATTTCGCCAACAAGGAATACTGCTGAATAAAGGTTATGATGCTGGTGACAGCTGCCGCTGTCAGCATCAAAAGCAGGGGTAAATTCTTTCTGTTCATACTTCCTCTTTTCTGCTGCTGTCAGACTGCATCAAATGATCGACTCGGATTTACCCACCGCGCGAATATGAAACGCTCCAGTCTCCGGATAAAAAATGACAGTTCTACCGTAATTTGCTCCGGTATCCTCCGCCACAATCGGAATTTTCAGTTCCTGAAGCTTCGCCTTGGTTGCCTCCACATTCCGCTGGCCGACTTGACCCATGGAAGAGGTTCCAGTTCCCCCCTGAAAAGAGAACATGGTTGCGCCTCCCGCAATCTTTGCGACCATGCGGTTTCGCTTTGCTCCCAGTTTCTCCATCTGTTTTACCAGTTCTACAATACCAGTATCCGCAAACTTGGGAATATTCGCATTTCCGTTTCTGATGGCAGTACTATCCGGCAGCATCACATGTGCCAGCCCGCCGATTTTTGTCACCGGATCCCTGATGGCAATTCCAACGCAAGAACCAAGGCCAAGGGTCGTCACACCGTTGGGGCTCACACAAGTCTTCAAGTCCGCCATTCCCACTTTGATTATTTCACTCATGTGCTATTTCCATATCCTTCATGCCATAATAAAATTAAACCACCGGCAGCCCCAGTGCCGTCAAGATCTTTGCATAGGACTCCAAATCAGGGAGCAGGATAAAGTAACCATCCAACTCCACCTCATCATAAAACTGCGATTGTATCAATAATATCTTATCTCCAAAAATACCAAACTGAATCGCGGGCACACTTAAAATAGCGCCTGCCATATCCACCGTCAATGCCGGAGGCGTAGGGAAAATTTTCAGATTGGTCAGAGTGGACAGAGAGTTCAAATAAGCACCTGTGATAATGTTGCCCACTTCTTTCATAGCAGACAAACCCATCTCCTCAAACTCACCGCCCGCCGGCAGCATGCCCATTGTAATCTTCTGAATCAAATGACGTGCACTTTCCTCCTCTACCATGAACATCATGCTTCCGGTGATATCACCTTCGACGCCCAGGAACACACCTACCATGATTTGTTCCTCGCCACCCATCATTTCACCAACATCACAAAAATCCAACAGCTTGACCTGTGGTACTTTCATGTCCACCTTGCACTGAAGCATCTGTGATAGTGCTGTCATGGCATTTCCCGCACCGATATTTCCGAGTTCTTTAAGAACATCATAATAATTTTCTGTAACCTGCTCTAATGACATATCTCCCATGGGAAATGTCTCCTTTCACAATTCGTAGTGCCAAAATCTTCCAAGAAGAATGCGGTTCCTAGCTTTCAAGGCTGATAGCATTTAGGTCGAACAGGGAAATCAATTCCCCATTATGTTTGCCCACTGCATTAATCAAGTTTGTCTTGCCTTCCTTTGTGCCGTCTGCAATCTTCTCAATATTATCCACATCGAGGGTCACAACCTCCCTCACTTCGTCCACAATAAAGCCGACATTACCTTCCTCCGCCAGCTTCAGAACAATGATCCTGGTGTTCTTTGTAATCTCGTCATTATCCAAATTCATGCGAAGACGTATACTCATCACCGGAATCACTACGCCACGTAGATTGATCACGCCCTTCAGATAAGGAGGCATCTTAGGTACACGAGTAACATGCTGCATTCTGGTAATTGTCTCAATATTGCGTATATCGATGCCGTACTGTTCATCTCCAAGGCGGATGACAATATACTGAATCGTCTCGATGGTACGTTGTCTCTCCTCTTCGGGAACAACCTTGTTGGTATTTACACTCAGCTCCATATCTGTATACTCCCTTCCTTAAATCAATGCATTAGTGTCCAGAATCAGAGCAATCTCACCGTCTCCCAGGATGGTGGCGCCACTAATAAATTTGCACTGTTTGATATATTTTCCCAGAGTCTTGATAACAATCTCCTGTTGACCGATCAACTCATCAATCACAAGGCCTGCAAGTTTATCTCCCTTCTTTGCAATCACCAAAGTTAAATTCTCGTCATCAGAATGCTTGCTCTCCACATCCAGTACCTCGTTCAGACGTATCAGAGGGATAACCGTACCACGGAGATGAATCACCTCTTTATTCTGTACCAACTTGATATCACTGGGGTGAATATCCTCCAATGTCTGTATGGAACCCAGGGAGATAGCATATTTCTCACCGCCTACTACTACCATCAGCGCTTGTATGATAGCCAGTGTCAGAGGCAGTCTGATTGTCCAGGTGCTTC
Source organism: Acetatifactor sp. (assembly GCA_022511425.1). Taxonomy (GTDB): domain Bacteria; phylum Bacillota; class Clostridia; order Lachnospirales; family Lachnospiraceae; genus Acetatifactor. The sequence continues at coordinate 1,725 of JAFLRO010000101.1, read as the reverse complement.
CCTCTCCAAGCTTGGATTTAACCTCAACTTCACCGCTCAAAGATTCTATCTTTGATTTCACCACGTCAAGCCCAACACCGCGGCCCGACACATCAGTAACCTGCTTAGCCGTAGAAAAACTGGGCAAGAACAACAAGTCAATAATCTCCTTGTCGGTCATGTTGGCAGCCTGCTCGGGAGTGATGGTACCTCTCTCAATAGCTTTATTCTTTACTGCTTCAACATCAATGCCATTACCGTCGTCCCGTACCTCGATGACAACGTTGTTTCCATCCTGGTAAGCGTCAAGGAAAATAGAACCCACTGGCGGCTTGCCCCGCTGAGCACGGACTTCTGCAGACTCCAGACCATGGTCGGCGGAATTACGCAGCAGATGCATCAGAGGATCTCCAATCTCATCAACCACAGTACGATCCAACTCGGTCTCCTCACCGGTCATGTACAATTCCATCTTCTTATCCAGTTTTTTCTGAAGGTCGCGGATCATTCTGGGGAACTTATTCACCACACTCTCGATAGGAACCATTCGAACCTTCATCACCGACTCATGAAGATTGGTCGTCACGCTCTCCAGATATTCAATCTGCTCGTTGAAAGTGTTATTTCCCGTGCTGGCTGTCTGCTGCTCCTGTTCTGAACTGGAAGCAGATACCAGAGAGTTCTTTGCAATGATCAGCTCGCTGACCAGATTCATCAGAGCATCCAACTTCTCTATGTCCACGCGGACAGTGCGGTTGACCACCGGCTTTGCGGGGGCTTGTTTCTTGCCGTCCGCCGGCTTTGTTGCTGCAGGGGCAACGGGAGCAGCAGCCGGTTTCACTGCAGGCGCAGAATCCTTCACTGCCTCAACTTTCTCTTCTTTTTTCTCCTCAGCTTCAGCCTTTTCTTCCGCTGCAACGCTCTTGTTATTCTCAAGGGAAATGAGTGCACCTGTCGCCTTCTCTATCTCAGACACACTCTCTGCGGCTTTTATAATATTGTCAAGCTCAGCATCAGACAGTATAATCAAGGTAAAGTCCCTGTCAAACTTCTCGTCCTCCACATCCTGAGCACTGGGATCTGACACAATAATCTCCGCCATCTCCTCTACTGCCTTAAACACCAGGAATGCTCTGGCCGCTTTCAGGATGCAGCTCTCCTGTACCATCACGTTCAAGCCATATACCTTTTTGCCTTGACCTTGAGCCTCTTTAAGTACAGATATCTGAGTGCTGTCAAGAGGAATCAAATCCCATTTATTACTGCCAGCCTCGCCTGCTGCGGGAGCAGCGGTTGAATCAGGCGCAGCGGTGGAAGCAGAAGCATCAGCTGAGGCCGCGCCATCGGAAGCGCCCGGCGTGCCACCGTTCAAAATCTCATTCAGCTTCTTGATCAGGGGCTCGTTCTCGTTTGTTCCCTCATCAGCGGAAGACTGAATATTGTCTGTATACTCCTCCAGTGCATCCAGGCACTGGAAAAGCACATCTATCATTTCCGGCATCACCTTGATGGCACCGTTGCGTACCTCGGAAAACACATTCTCCATGTCATGGGTCAGATTCTGCATCCTTTTGTAACCCATGGTTCCCGCCATACCCTTAAGGGAATGCGCCGCACGGAAAATCTCATTGACCGTATCCGCATTCTCAGGATCGGATTCCAGCTCTAGTATTCTTGTGTTCAGATTTTGCAAGTGTTCCTTGGTCTCGTCAAGGAAGATCTCAAGATATTGACTTACGTCCATAC
>JAFLRO010000100.1 GCA_022511425.1 Acetatifactor sp. | reverse complement strand
ACAAGGTGGAGGAAATCTTTGAGAAGCAGCTGGAGAAATGCGGTGTGGAATACTTTGATTTTTACCTGTTCCATAACGTGTGCGAGATGAATATCAATGAGTATTTGGACGAAAAATATGGGATTTATGATTATTTGGTGAAGCAGAAGGAGAACGGACGCATCCGTCATCTGGGCTTTTCCGCTCATGGCAGCGTGGAAGTGATGAGACGTTTTCTGGAGAAGTATGGAGAGGCAATGGAGTTCTGCCAGATTCAGCTAAACTGGCTGGACTGGGAGTTCCAGGATGCAAAGGCAAAGGTAGAGCTTTTGAAGGAGTACAAGCTTCCTGTATGGGTGATGGAGCCCTTGCGGGGCGGTAAGCTGGCATCTCTGCCGGAAGAGGCGGAGAGTAAGCTGAAAGCACTGCGACCCGATGAGGGAATTCCTGCATGGGCATTCCGTTTCTTACAGTCCATTCCGGAGGTGACTGTAATTCTGTCCGGCATGTCCAATGAGGAACAGATGCTGGATAACATCCATACCTTTGAGACAGATAAGCCTTTGAATGAGCAGGAGATGACTGCGCTGTTCGGTATTGCTGAGGATATGCTGAAGCGGAGCAACCTGCCCTGTACGGCATGTCATTACTGTGTGAGCCATTGCCCTAAGGGACTGGATATCCCGGAGCTGCTTGAACTGTATAATGAGCATGTATTCACTGGCGGCGGATTCCTGGCTCCTATGGCTTTGATGGCAGTGCCTGAGGAGAAGCAGCCCAGTGCCTGTGTGGGCTGCAGGAGCTGCGAGGCGGTTTGTCCTCAGCAGATTAAGATATCTGAGGCTCTTGCCGATTTCCGGAGCAAGCTGTAATGTAGGAAAAATAGTTATAAATGATGAACTGTGCCTGATTGATTGAACGGCGGGTGGAGAGGAGAACTCTCTGCCCGCTGTTATACTTCTATTTGACTTAAGAAAAATACTTAAGAAAATTTTGCAAAATATGTAATATTCGTGAATCATTCAGGTAGTATATAGGTAAAGGGGGTTAGGAATGGAAGACAGCAGAATTATAGAATTATTTTTTTTAAGGTCAGAACAGGCGATTTCGGAACTTACGAAAAAATATGGTAGAATATGCAAGAAAATCGCCTATGGTATATTAAATAACCATGAGGATGCAGAAGAATGCGTCAATGATACTTATTTAGGTGTTTGGAATAGTATTCCACCGCAAACACCTAATCCGCTAGTTACATATGTTTGTAAAATAGCCAGAAATATCTCCTTAAAAAAATATCGTTATAATACTGCACAAAAAAGAAATAGTTACTATGAAGTTGCGCTTTCTGAATTAGAGGAATGCATTCTGGTTACAAGTAAGGAAGCATATCGATGTAAGGAGGAGGAATTGACTCACCTCCTTGAAGGTTTTTTGGATTCCTTGGATAGGAAAAGTCGCATTATGTTTGTAAAAAGGTATTGGTATGCTGAATCGGTTAAGGAGATAGCGGTAGAATTTGGTATAACTGAAAACCATGTAGCAGTCAAATTGCTGAGAATTAGAAATAATATGAAAACTTATTTAGAAAAGAAAGGGTTCAAATTATGAATGAGTGTTTTGATATCTCTACTGCAATAGGTAATATTAATGATAGATTTATTTTGGAAGCTTATGAATACAAAAGCCATACGGTGGTATATAAAAACTTGTGGCGGATGGGTATTATGGCAGCAAGTATCTGCTTGGTGATAGGTGCAGCAGTATGGATAAATCAGGAACATCAATTTTCTGCCATGGTCTATGCAAGTGATTCTAATTTGAAGATGACAATAGGTAAGACTATTTTACTGCCAGGGCAAATTGATGATAATGGAAAAATGAACGGACATCAGTTGATGTTTTATATTTTAGGTGATGACATAGAAAGCATAAGGTTTTCTTGTAAAAATGAGTGGATTTCTTTTGTAGACTGGACGGAACAGAGAGGCGATTTTGGGCTTGGAAAGAATTTTACAGTACCATACGGAGAAAGAGAAGAAGATTATTATTATTTAGTAGTGGACTGGGTACCACAAAATATTATTAGAAAGCTAACTGACAATAAAGATGTTGGGATAGAGAATTTACAGCCGGAGGAAAAAGAGGATATAATTATATTGGAAATAACATATTTAGATGGCAGATGTGAAACACTTTCGATGAATATAAAGTTAAATTCTAAAGGTCAGTTTATGGTCGTTGTTTCAAATTATGAGATTACGGATAATGATGATTTTGTTTTTAGGCCAGATAGCCAGCCGATAGAACATCAACCATAGGAGAATGGAAAATGAACAATAGATTAGGGAATATATTAATTGTATTAAGTATTGCACTATTTTTTATGGGGTGTTCTAATACAGAATTTTCACAAAATAGAAAAGAAACAAAAGAGGAAACTGTACAATGGTATGAAGCAAGTATAGAGGAGGTGACAGAAGAAAAAACTGAATTAAGGGAAATGGGTAAAGAAGACGAGGAAAAGCATGACATATCTAATCAGGGAAAGGAGGAAACACCAGAAGACAGAAAACCAGTTATTGTGGTGCTTGCGGAAGAAGAGATGACCCGCATAGATGATGCAATCCAACATTACTATATTCAGATTCATCTTAAAATAGTTGATTATGTACAAGTGGAGGATACAGAGTCTTTTTGCTTTCGCGTACCATATGAAGGTTATGAAGTTGATGAAATAGTGGCATTTGAAGTAACTGTAGAAAACAGTGAAATAAAAAGGCATATTATAATTGGTAGTACAGACGGTTGGAATTCATGTAATATATTAGATGAAGGTTATTAATAGAAAGGGAAAATACTATGCAAAAGAAAAATGTAAAGAAAATAAGTTTATGGTGGCAGCAGTACTTTGGTTGACAGTATTGTCGGGAAACAATGTTGATGCAAACGAGTTGAGTGATTCGGAAAACGGGATATGGTCAAGGATTAATACGTATGTTTCTGAACAATATTCATTTTTATGTAGTGAGAAAAAGCAGTGCTGGCAGAAGATATTTATATAGAGAAATATATAGCTGTGCCAACAAGTTATACGGAGGCTGAAATAACAGAGTTTGTTGATTTGGCTTATGAGACTATGCTAGCAAGAGAAAACTACATTGCAGAATTAATCAGCTCGAATAGTGGTGTTGAGACAACTACAACTGCCTGGGAATACAATTTGAATTACCTGAAGGCTCACTATAACGAGCTTATGGCCCAAGAAGATATCAATGGCGAGTATGTGGATTTGTATATAGAAGACTATGAAATAGTACTGGCTACGGGTGATATGCCTGAGGCGCGGATCAATGGTGTGAGGACACTGGCTTCATCATATAATGCTTCTGATGCTGTTGCATACGCGCAAAAATACTTTTACCCCTACAATTCAGAATATCCAGATTGGCGTCCCTATGGTGGTGATTGTGCAAACTTTGTTTCACAATGTTTATATGCTGGTGGAAAGAGCATGAAAGGAACCCCAGGAAGTTCGTCATCTGCACAAGATTGGTCTAATTGGTTTTCTTCTGGAAATAGCTGTAATACTAGTAATGTATCTTCAACATGGCGTGGCGCCAATGCGTTTAAAAGTTATTGGCAAGTTAATTCAAGTAGTTATGCTACTTTCTCATATGTCGGAGAGGAGTCATACGACTACGGCTTTACTGTGGATGCGGTATCTTTATTAAATGAGAATGGAAGCGCATATCACACATTAATTATTGTGGGATATGATCCGGTGAATCATGATTTTATTATGGGGGCACATTCCGATAGCACAATAACCAAAAAATTAAGTGAATATCCGACTTATTATGGCTTTATCATTTATAATATGAGATAATTGGTTTGGGATTTGCCTTAGAATCTGGAACAAACATATATTTTACCAGAGTAGAATATTTTGATATAACTACACACAATATTATACTATATAGGTGGAGTTGTCGTTCGATTGAATTTTGATTGCTGCGACAGCTCCATTGTTTTGATAATACTTTGTAACGTTTCCTAAACTGCTATCTCTAATGACTAGAGAGGAAGGCTGACAGCGTGAGTGGAACAGAAGAGAGAGCAAAAGTGAAGATCAAGCAGAGAGAGGCCTTTTACTGCAATATGAAACTGCTTCTGATTTTCATGGTGGTCTATGGGCATCTGCTTGAGGGGATTATGGATAATGCGGAACCGCTTATTCAGATTTACCGAATCATTTACTCTGTACATATGCCGCTGTTTCTGTTTTTGTCGGGGCTGTTCCTGAAAAATCGGGCTGGATGTGTCCGGCAGATGAAGCAGGCCCTTCTGTATTATGCAGTCTGCCAGACGGCTGTGGTTGCAGTGGGAAGAGTTTTGGGGCAGCAGATGAACTTGGGCACACCGGTATGGCATTTGTGGTATCTGTTGAGCTTAGGGTGTATGGCTGGGGTAGGATGGTGCTGGTTTGTTCTGACGGAGCACTGGCAGCAGCTTGACAGAGGAACGGTGAAGGTGGCGCTGCTTGCTGTTTCAGTTTTGAACGCTCTGGCAGTTGGGGAATATTCTGCTGTGGGAAGATGGCTTTCCCTGTCGCGAACATTTTGTTTTCTGCCCTTTTTTCTGGCGGGTGTATTCTGCCCGGAAAATATGGATTGGAAGAGTGTCATGGTAAAAATTGTCGGTTTCATAGGAATGGGAGCCTGGCTGTTTATGTACCTGACATGGAGCAAGGAAATTCCGACTGCGATGTTTTATCAGGCGGACAGCTATGATACACTGGGAGTAGGACAGGGGGTATGGCTTCGAATGATATGTATTCTGCTGGCGGTATTCCTGGGGCTTTTCTTGCTGGTATTTGTGCCGAACAGAAGATTGCCTTTTTCTAAGGTGGGAGCGGATACCTTCTGGATTTATCTGCTGCATGCGCCGTTTGTTAAGTTGTTTGAGTTGATTTATCTGCCATGGCATGTGCAGATTGCTGTCGCGCCTTTTCTGGCAATCTGCATCATTCTTTTGCTGTACAAGCTGTTTCAATGGAAGCGCCAACTTTACTGTCTGCCTCAGCGAACGTGACAATACACTGGTCGGGCCGACGGGGAGAAAGAACGTAAAACGGATATACGGAGGGCTTGCCAGGCTGACCGAAAAAGCAGGGAGCGAAAACGTAAGATGGCTACATTTCAGGATATTTATCGAGAATATGGAAAACCAGTATATCGCTTTCTTCTGAAGCTCACCGGCAGCAGGGATCAGGCGGAGGAACTGCTGCAGGAGACCTTTTACCAGGCCTTTCTCCACATCGACCGATTTGAGGGGCGGTGCACGGTGTACACCTGGCTGTGCCAGATTGGGAAGAATGCATGGCTGAAGGAATGTAAAAGGCAGGGACGCTTTGACGGTCGAGCCTGGGAGGAATTGGAGCTGCCGGATGGGAATGCGCCACCGGAGGAGACCGCCATCAGGCGGGAGGAGTACCGCCTAGTGAGACAGAAAGTAATGAAGCTGGAGGAACCCTATCGGGAGGTGTTCGTGATGCATGTGTTCGGCGGGGTGTCACTGAAGGAAATTGCTGCGGAACACGGGAAGTCCGAGAGCTGGGCCAGGGTCACTTACCTGCGGGCCAGAAAAACACTTGCGGACGGATTGTTATAGGGGTGCAGATGAAGACACAACAATCTGCGTGAAAGGAAAGGAGCTGCCATGAAGCTGTCATGTGATATATATGAGGATCTGCTGCTTTTATATGAGGACGGTCTGTGCAGTGAGGATACAAAAAAGCTGGTGGAAGAGCATCTGGCTGAGTGCGAAAGATGCAGCAGCTACTTGAAAAAAATACAGTTGCCGGAGGAAATGACTCAGGAGGAAGCATACCGGGAGGAATCGGAGGAGGATGCTCTTGCGGAAAAGGAAATTATACGGAAAAGCTTCCGAAAGATCAGGAGAAGATGGGCGATGTCGCTGTTGATAATTCCCCTGCTTTTGCTGCTGTCCGGACCGGCGCTTATGATTGTCAACGAGGTCAGGGGAGACGGAATTTGTTTTTCTAATCTGGACGATATCTGGCGCTGCCATCGTTTCTGGTCTCTGATATCACATGGGGATTATGACAAGGCTGTCAAAATGCTGGATTATACGAATAGTTATTATAATGTTCGTGCGACTCTCCTGGGTGAGACGTACGACGGTCAGACTGAAGAAATACGTCAGTTCTATTATGAAGTTTATGGGGATGTGTTGAACATGACTTTGGACGAATTTAATCATCAGGAACAGCAGAAGGTGGCTGACTGGCTGCGGGAAAATGAACCCGTGATGCTCAGAGACTACCGCTTTGACAGTGCTATTAGGTATAGTGATAATTCCTGGAACATCGGCTATAGATTGGCGGAGGGTATAAAACATTCTGACATAGTGGGAAAAGAGGATGTCAAATATAGCATTAGTTTTCAGGTGACTGCGAATGGGCTGACTTCTGGAGGCAGTACAGGTCTCGACCACTACCTGAGAGGAGATAGTGGTGTGTATGTACTTGACGAGGAAGGAAATTTGATTGAAACGTGGATACCCGAGGAGGAGCTTGTCTTTTTTAATGCATTCCACATTTCTAGTGACGAGGTGTGCAAAAAAATATATACATGGCATCAGAGTAAGGAACAACAATCGACGGGAAACTGAGTGGAACAGCTTCCCGCCGATAAAGATAATACAAGAGAAGAATTGCTCTTGTCCCTATATCTGAGAGAAGACCTCCCCGATAGGTGCCTGAATCAGCAGATCCGCATGGGAATCCCTTGGAGTGGGAGCCTTGTTGATGACCACCAGCTTGTCGCCGCTGAAATAATCGATCAGACCTGCCGCCGGGTACACGGCCAGAGAGGTGCCGCCAATGATCAATACCTGAGCCGCGCTGATATAGCGTACGGCGTCATTGATGGTCTTTTGATCCAATCCCTCTTCGTACAGTACCACGTCAGGTTTGATGGGATTTCCGCACTTTTCACAGACGGGAACGTCCTTTGTGTCCATGATGTACTGCAGATCGTGGAACTGCCCACAGCTGACACAGTAATTCCGCAGCACGGAGCCGTGGAGCTCCAGTACTACCTTACTGCCGGCTGCCTGATGAAGACCATCGATGTTCTGTGTGATGACTGCGCGGAGTTTTCCTTGGGTCTCCAATTGCGCCAGCTTTTTATGAGCTGCATTTGGCTGGGCGTTCGGGAAGAGCATTTTGTTGCGGTAGAACCGGAAAAACTCTTTCGGATTGCTGCGGTAAAAGGTGTGGCTGAGAATCGTCTCCGGCGGATAGTCGTACTGCTGATGGTAGAGACCGTCCACGCTTCTAAAGTCAGGAATGCCGCTCTCGGTGGAAACGCCTGCACCGCCAAAAAAGACAATGTTGTCATATTTTTGTACAATGTCCCTCAATTCACTGATTTCTGTCTGGTAATCCTTCATAAGACACCTCCGTTCCGTTTTTTTGCAATTTCATTTTATCACTTTTTGTTCAAAAATGCTTAATAATCAGAAAATCTTAAGAAATACGTTGTCCACATCTATTGAGTGAAACCTTTAAAATATGGTATACTCGTTTTATTCCTTATAAACTGAATTTATGATTAACGTTTTTGGAAGCGAAAGTGATATGCGTAAGAGTAAAGGCGAAGGGGTTCCCTTTGATGAATCAAAGAAGGTCATTCAGCTGGAACGGCACGGCAAAATGAAGCGGGGTATTCCACTCTGGGCTGTGTTTTTCTGGATACTGGGCGTGTGCTGTATCCTGTACTGTGTTGGTATCGCAATTGTAGGTTTTGGCACCTACTTTTTCCTGATGTGGGGTGTTCTGGGGTTTATATCTCTGTTGACAGGCACTTTTTTGTCGAACCGGGAACGGGTGCTCAGAGTGCCTAAATGGATTCGGATAATTGCCTTGGTGTTGTTCCTGGCAGGGATTGCCCTATTCTGCACTGTGGAGGGTATGATTTTATCTGAGTATTCCGCGGTGCCGAAACCCGGTGCTGATTATATGATTGTTCTCGGAGCACAGTGGAAGCCGGAGGGACCCAGTGATGTGCTCCGCAGAAGGCTGGATAAAGCAGTAGAATATCTCAATGCAAATTCTGACACGATTGTCATAGTCTCTGGCGGGCAGGGAAGTAACGAGCCCATCAGCGAGGCAGCAGGCATGCGGCAGTATCTTGTGAATGCCGGCATCAGTGATGAGCGCATCTTGATGGAGGATGCCTCCACCAGTACTCAGGAGAATCTGGCGTTCAGCAGTAGGCTGCTGGACAAGGAGAATGACAGGGTGGTAATTGTGACCAACAATTTTCATGTGTTTCGGGCGCTTCGGCTGGCGGAAAAGCAGGAGTACCGACATGTGGAGGGCCTGGCAGCCAGTGCCCATACCGGGCTGGCCCCTAATAATCTGTTGAGAGAGTTTATGGGAATTGTATTGCAATTTTTGTTGGGAGATATATAAACATGGAAATCAATATAGGTGATACACTTAAACTGAAAAAACAGCATCCCTGTGGAAGCAGGGAATGGGAGGTGCTGCGGGTGGGTGCAGATTTCCGGCTCAAGTGCAAGGGCTGCGGACACCAGATCATGATTGCCCGGAAACTGTTGGAGAAGAATGTGAAGGAAATACAGCCAACAGATTGAATGATAAGGAAAGCCAGCAAAAATTACAGAAATCACAGAAATTTTTGAAAATACTTGAAATGCCGCAATAATTATGCTATCATGTTAATTCGTGATGAATCAATTTCCTTGCTCGCATTCAGGTGCGGGCCAGAGACCAAAAGGAGGTAGCAAACAATGAACAAGTATGAATTAGCGATCATTGTCACGGCTAAGATTGAAGATGAGC
>JAFLRO010000010.1 GCA_022511425.1 Acetatifactor sp. | reverse complement strand
ATCCACAGCTTATGCAGGGGGCAATAGAATTATACAAAAAGGGCATGGCAAAATATATACTTGTTAGTGGCGGCGAGAACCGTAAAATTCCGGACTATCCGAGTGAAGCACAATTTCTAAAGTCGATAGCTTTAAAAGAGGGAGTGCCATCGGAGGCGGTTTTGTGCGAAGAAAAAGCTGGAAACACTTATGAAAATGCAGTTTACAGTTATGAGATAATGAGAGATAAAGATTTGGATGATAAAAAGGTGATACTGGTATGCAAGGAATATCATAGCAGACGCGCTCTATTTACCTATCAAAAAGTTTTTCCTGCATATACGGAATTTTTCGTTGAACCTGTAACTGACATAAATGGTTTGAGCAGAGATAACTGGTTTACAAAAGATGAATATATCAAAACGGTGATGGGCGAAGTCGAAAAGATGGGGAAATATTTTACTGACGATATATTGCCTATGTATATGCGGAGAGATTAATTTACAAAGATGGTATATTTGAGGAATTTGATTCTGAAAAAAGTAGATAGATCTCTGGTGGTGAAATGGGAGTAGTGATAATAATTTTAACTGGTGAAAGAAATGGAGACGAGGGTAGTGAATAATAATTCAAAGAAAAAGTTTTTTGCGTTTATTTTTATATATTTTATGTTAATGGTTGGAGATATGTTACTTACTTATATTGGCACACCTGATTTAAAAGATGAAGCAAATCCTTTAGTAAAGGTATTTGGCTTGGGATGGGGTGCTTTGATAGGACACATGATGTTTGGTTTTTTGCTTTATTCAGGGTTTGTTTATTATACGTTTATTCGATACAAGCGGCCAGTATTGCAATGCGAGGGATATAAACAATATGTTTCCATGCTTTTATATGGTTGTCTTGATAGAAAAAAGGCAAAGCAGCATGTGGAATGGAAAAATTTTTGGGCTATATTTGGAAATATGCTTGTGATAGGGTATATCATAATTAGGGTATTAATAATTATTGATTGGATAGGTGCTTTGAATGTCAATCCAATATGCCATTGGTTTGCCGTTAAGTTTCGATCAATTATGCCCATATATTTGGGAATGTCCTTATTAGGGATTGTGATTCTGATTGGATTATATTATTGTGTGTTATATAATTGGTATCGCATGAATAAAAAGCAGTTGGAATGTGCTAAGGATACATAAATGAGAATTTTTAGAGAAAATGAGCTAATGCGAAACTGAAAGGTGGATAAAATGGAGATGGAAGGAAAATGTCTATAGAAACAGCGAAAAAGATAATTTCAGATAACTACTATGCTAAAAATCATAGCTTTGTTTATTATCTTCATGAAGAGTGTTATTTTTCTGTAGAAAATTTTAAAAATCTTTAGAGTTTGCCGAGGTGAAATGAAATGGATTTTGAGAGACCGTACTATGAGGATTTAAATTATCGTCCATTATTATTTTATGTAATATTTGGAGTCAACGGTGAAGAGTTAAGTGTTTCCAGGGAGCGCCATCATGTTGATGCATTTCCGGATGGATTGAATTTGATATCTTACCAAAAACCGGAACACGAAGAATATATGACAGAATTAATTGGTGGCACTATTGGTGAAATCCTGAATGCAGATAATCATACCCTGTATGAGGCGATAAAAAATACGGAACAATGGGTTATTATTCAAGGAGAAGTTAAACAGGATGCCGACCTGAGTTATATGCGGAATGTAATAGGTTTTGTACAAGCTCTCGTAGAAACCGGTGCGGTTGGAGTGCTGGATTTGCAAACATTCACGCTCTATTCGCCCGAAGAATGGACAAATAATATATTTTCAAAGAAGTTTGATCCATATGCTCATGTTACGATTTTGGTATCAGAAATGGAGGATAGCACTATTTGGTTGCATACCAGAGGAATGCGTAAATTCGGACGTCCGGATATCAGTATGAGAGGCGTGGTTGAAGATAAAATAGAACATGCAGTGCAAGTGGTCAATCAAATGATTTATTATGGTGCACTAGGTGTATTTTTTTCCAGCCCGACAAAATTACATACGCATATAGGACCGGCTTATGTTGTAAATCCAAATTTCATAGAAGATTTTGACAATCCGGATTTTAATAATTCGTATTATGAGATTCTTTGGGAAGATTGTAGCTTGGTTGAATAAAAATTTAATCCTTTATGGGAGAAGTTCGACATGATATGGGTATCTAGTAATGGAGATTGATTTTGGCTCATTTATACTTGGATGAAGGTTGTCATGATAGGTAGAGTTGTCAAAGTAATTGTGGATCGGCCACTTTGCAGTTACCACCCAACGCATAAGGATATTTATTATCCGATAAATTACGGCTATATTGAGGGGATCATTGCTCCGGATGGGGAAGAGCAGGATGCTTATATTTTAGGTGTGTATACTGCTGTTAAAGAATTTACGGGAAAAGTGATTGCTATTATTCATAGGGATGATGATGTAGAGGAAAAATGGGTTGTAGCTCCTGAGAATATGGATTTTAGTGAAGAAGAGATTATGAGGCAAGTGGAATTCCAGGAACGGTATTTTAAAAGCAGAGTAATAAAATAACTGATCAAATTAATCAACGGCGGCGTATGAAGCGTCGCCGTTGGCAGCCTATAGGAGACAGCAATGGTTTTATCATTACAGGGTTGTATGGCAGTTGGTAAAACAACAGCAGTAAAGTATTTACAAATGAATGCACCATACATTAATATAAGTTATGAAATAAATGATGATGTATTAGAGCAAATAAATCGCCGCCAGTTGGATAAAAGCAAGTATGACGATTATTTGGAGATACAAAGGTTATGGTTAAAAAAGGAAGTAGAACGTTGGAATGAAGCTGTTAAGTTTCCATGTAGTGTTATGGATTTTGGAGCAGAAGAGATAGAATTTTATACGCTCAATTATCCCAAAAGTATCGGTGTGGGATGGGAGATAGAAAACGCATTGCATCCTGAGTTAGAAGCAGTTAGAAAATGTATGCCCACAAGGATATTATTTCTTGATGCATCTGATGAAGTACTCAGAAGCTATAAAGAGAAGGATAATACTCGATCAAGGAATTTTTTTGAGCACTACTTAAAATATCTATTGCCATTAAAAAGGGAATGGTTTTTTGGAAAACCAAATGTTGACATATTATGCGTAGATAATTTGGATGCCCGGGAAGTGGGTATTAAAGTCAAAGAATGGTGTGATTGCTGTATTGCTGCTTTTGCTGAGAATTGATGACTTTTTTACATTTGTACCGTTAGTAAGAATCTGAATTTAATACATTATTTATTTGTGAAAGGGACTGAGGTTCATTATGCTTAATATATTATCCGGCAATAACAATATCAAGCTTTATCCAGCTTTGGATATTGAGTGTAGTGATATCCCCAAACCATTATCTGATCTATTGCACGAAAGCAACGGGATAATGGAGATCATGGAGAATCCCAAAACAAAAGAAAGTATGGAGATTGGCTGGATTGTGTATCCGTATGAAAGGATAATAGAAGATACCCAATTTTTTATGAATGAATATCCAATTGAGGGCTGTGTGTTTTCTGATAATGGATGCGGTGATCCGATTTATATGAAAAGTGATGGGAAAATATATTTGTTTGAGTGTATTGCTGGAGAGGAATATTTTGAAGTAGATTCAATTGATGATTTTTGGGGCATGTATTTACATTAAGATGTCTAAACTTTAATGTTTTTTCTGCTAATTGGCTATTTTCGACAGGCTGTAATTTGCTGTTATCTCCCAGTGTTAACAGCGGAAAATAAATTTGCACAAAACAGAAATATTGTAAAAAACAGTATCTGTGCTGAAAAAATGGTGTTGCATTTATGGGGAGGACTGGCTTCAGATTCTAATTTTGAAAGTAATTTGAATGCATATCAACATCTAAATGTGATAGCTCTAAGATACGGACTTGACTTATTGGTTGAAAATGTGGTTTGTAATGTAGAAAATCCCATGAAGCATTTGCGCGAACTTAAGGAGAAATACCCAGAAATTTATTTTGTGTTTGATACAAAGATGGCCGCTTTTCACGAACAATTGAATTTACTGTATGAGGCAGACTATGCTTGGTTATGGAAAGATGGCCATATTTGTCATTATCATATAAATGATTATGCCGGTGGGTATATGGATTGGAGCAATCTACGTACACTTCCGATCGGAAAAGGAAGGTTGATTTTGAACGATTTTTTGAGTTTATTAATAAGATAGGTTATATAGGCGATTTTACTGTAGAAGCAACTGCAATAGACAGTGAGGGTGTTGTTGATGTGGCGATGTTAAATGAGCAAGTCAAGTCTATAAAGGAAAGTGTTAGATAACCAGTAATTTGAGGAGGAATAATTCATGAACGAACTATGTATGGTCATAAAAGATATGGTAATACCCAATTTTTTAAATATAAGGACTTCCATACAAACTTATGACAGGGATGCTCTATGCTGTGGTTCGCCCTGCTGGCGATGGGCATACCATGCCTTACACTCTGCCGACAAGTGGTTTATTAATCCCTTTGACTATGAAGAACCTGATTTTCATGTTGAGGGAATGGATGATCCTGCTAATCCATGTTCTGTTGTATTGTCTGATGAAAAACTTCTAGATTATTTAGATAAGATTGAAAAGAAAACACTGGATTATATTGACTCTTTGACAGATGAAATGCTTTACGAAAAACCTGAAAATTGCAGGTATACAAGAATGGAATTGGTATTAAGGCAGTTTAGACATATATCTTTCCACACCGGAATGTTAAATGGACAAACTGCAGTGGCTACAAATCAATTTCCGATGTGGGTGTCTGAAAAAGAAAAATATGTGGATGACGGAATTTACTTTGGAAGATATAGAAAAGGAAAAACTCAATTATAACCATACAGATTAAAGTTTATTGGAGGAAACAGCTGCAAGCTGTATAATTTTCGGCAGATGCTATGGAGGATACTAATATGCTGCCAGATATAGTCAGATTGAAAAGTGTGTAATTATTCTATAAAGAATGCAAGAAATGTTGCAAAATTTATTGTATGGCGGTCTAATAAAATGAAAATAACTGATTTTTGAGTTAATTTGCAAGAAAGGCACCATTATGGAAATATGGGATGGATATTACAGAGACGGTTCTTTGTCGGGTACCGACTTAATCCGTGGCAGAGAAATACCAAAGGGTCAGTTTCATTTGGTCTGCGAAGTTCTTGTCCGACATGTGAACGGAGATTATCTGCTGATGCAGAGGGATCTTTCCAAGCCAAATTATCCAGGATATTATGAAGCTACAGCGGGTGGAAGTGCCTTGAAGGGCGAGGACAAAATAACATGCATTAAAAGGGAGCTGTATGAAGAGACCGGTATTCAGGCGGAGGAGTTTGAAGAGATAGGATGCATAATATCTGAAGAGAGTCAATGTATCTTTTATTCTTTTCTCTGTGTGACTGATTGGAATAAAGAAGATATAAAACTCCAGAAGGGCGAAACAATGTCTTTTAAATGGGTGAATGAATCGGAATTTAAAAGGTTCGTTCATTCCAGTGAAATGATAGAAACACAGAAAAAGCGATATATGCCATACCTCAAAAAATGCAGTATAGTACCGGGAGGGCAACTATGAAGGGATATAACGTAATCGTGGTGTATAATGAGACGCAGGACAAGATTCTAATGTGCAGGCGGAGTCACGACCCCTACAAGGGTCTGTCAAATTTTGTGGGTGGAAAGATTGAACCTGGTGAAGATGGTATGACTGCCGCTTACCGGGAGTTGGAAGAAGAGACCGCAATTACCTCAGAAGATATCAGTTTGACACATTTTATAGATTTCACATACCATCTCGATGATTGCTATGTAGAAGTTTATGTTGGAAAGCTCAACAAATCGGTTGCTGTCCATGGGGATGAAAATGAACTCTACTGGTCGGATACGGATTGTGACTTTTTCAACATGGAAAAATATGCCGGTGAGGGAAACATCGGACACATTATGGTTCACATTAATATGTTTTGGGATAAGCTGTTTCCCGGCTGTAGGTAGTCCTTGCATTAACTGGCTGAACCGTAATGAAAATATAAATTAAAAACTTTTGAAAATATAATTTAAGAACTTTCATGTAGATATATAGGGTATTTAGTGATATAATTGAAAAGCATAACAAACGAAAGGTGAAAAATATGGGAAAAATCATAGCGATTGCAAACCAGAAGGGCGGCGTGGGAAAGACCACGACTTCTATCAATCTTTCCGCCTGTCTGGCTGAAAAAGGCAAAAAGGTACTGGTGATTGATACAGATCCCCAGGGGAATACTACCAGTGGCTTTGGCATTGAAAAAAATGAACTGGACAATACCATCTACGAACTGATCCTGGGAGAGTGCCCCATCCGTGACTGCGTTTTAAATAATGTGATTGAGAATGTCTCTGTCCTGCCGGCCAACGTGAACCTGGCGGCCACAGAGATTGAGCTGATCGGTGTGGAGAGGAAGGAATACATATTAAAGAACGAAGTGGACTATGTGAAGAACGAGTACGATTTTATCATTATCGACTGTCCGCCTTCTCTGAACATGCTGACGATCAATGCCATGACTACCGCGGACAGCGTGTTGGTGCCTATCCAGTGTGAGTACTATGCCCTGGAGGGACTGAGCCAGCTGATTCATACCGTAAACCTGGTGAAAGAAAGGCTGAATCCGGAGCTTGAGATGGAAGGCGTGGTGTTTACCATGTATGACTCCCGTACCAATTTGTCCATGCAGGTAGTGGACAATGTAAAGCAAAACTTGAAGCAAAAGGTCTATAACACGTTGATACCCAGAAATATCCGGCTTGCGGAGGCGCCCAGTTACGGACTGCCCATCAACAAGTACGATGCAAAATCCGCGGGTGCTGAGGCGTATATGCAGTTAGCGGAGGAAATCATTGGAAGCGCCAGCAAGTAAGGGCAGCGGACAAGCAGTAAATGACGGAGCAAGGCTGCCAGGCGGCAGCAGAAAAGAGGAAATATGGCGGCGAGAGGATTGGGAAAAGGCCTGGATTCTTTGATCCCAAATGCAGTGGGAGAAGCCAAGGCGAAAAAAGAGACGAAAGAAATAAATAAGGCTGTTGAGGAAAAGGACGGCAAGGAGACTCTGGTGAAGATCACCTCTGTGGAGCCTAACAGAAAGCAGCCCCGCAAGAACTTTGATGAGGATGCCTTACAGGAATTGGCCGATTCCATCAAACAGTTTGGTCTATTACAGCCGATTCTGGTTCAGGACAGAAAAGACCATTATGAGATTATTGCCGGCGAGCGCAGATGGCGTGCGGCAAAGCTGGCGGGATTAAAGGAGATTCCTGTGATTATCCGGGATTACTCCGAGCAGGAGATCATGGAGATTTCCCTGATTGAGAATATTCAGCGCGAGGACTTGAACCCCATCGAGGAGGCTCAGGCTTATAAGCGCCTGCTGACTGAATTCAATTTGAAGCAGGATGAGGTAGCTGAGCGGGTTTCCAAGAGCCGCGCTGCAGTGACTAACTCCATCCGGCTTTTGAAGCTCAGCGACGAAGTTCAGCAGATGGTCATCGATGACATGATCAGCACCGGTCATGCCCGCGCATTGCTTGCGGTGGAGGATCCGGAAGAACAGTACAGCCTGGCGCAGCAGATCTTTGATGAAAAGCTCAGTGTCCGGGATGTGGAGAAACTGGTGAAGAACCTGCACAAGCCTGTAAAGCCTAAGAAGCTGGATGATAAGACCATGCAGACTATTTATCTGGATATTGAGGAAAAACTGAAACAAAAGCTGAGCACCAAGGTTACTGTTACATCCAAGGGCGAGGGTGCCGGAAAGATTGAGATTGAGTTTTACAATCACGATGATTTGGACAGATTACTGGATATGATCGGAAACAATTGACATTCAGATTTTATTGACATACATAGGAGAGTTATGAATACAAATAATGACAGTACCTTTTTAAAACAAATAGGCCTTGGTTCCCTTGACATTGGACTTTTACTGGCAGTGCTGGTTGTGTTGGTACTGATTTTGATTATCCTGTCAATTGTACAGACAGTCAAGGCCAATAAACTAAAGAAGCGGCTGGACAAATTTCTTTCGGGAAAGAACGCAGTCAGTTTGGAACAGGAGATAACCGGCCTGTTTGAGGACAATAAGTTTCTAAAGGCCAATGCGGAAAAAAACAAAAAAGACATTCGTACTCTTTATAAAAAGCTGGAATTAGCCTACCAGAAGATGGGCCTTGTGAAATATGACGCCTTCAACCAGATGGGTGGACAGCTGAGTTTCAGCCTGGCACTTTTGGATGAGAACAACAATGGATTTATTCTTAATTCGGTGCACAGTGTAGAGGGCTGTTACTCATATACGAAAGAGATAAAGGGCGGAGAATGCTCCATTGAACTGGGAAAAGAGGAAGCAGAGGCCCTGGCAATTGCCATGGGAGAATGACAGTGAGAGTGAGAATCTTATATGCTAAGGAAACAGCTTCATGAATTGTCCGGCGGGGAAATATTGGCAAGAGACATCAGGAATGAAGATTACCAGATCATCTTGCCGCAAGGAAGCGCTATCCGAAAGGATTACATACATAAGCTGGATGAGCTGGGTATTACCGAAGTCTTTGTGAAAGCAGGGGATTCAGATGTCAGTGAGATTGCGCTTCTTCGTTCAGAGACAGAAGAGGCCATTCGGGAAACTGTAAAGGATATTCTTGAGAGGCATACCTATCACAATAATCAGGAGCTTGCAGAGCTGGGGGAAGCAGCGGACAGTATTATTACTACCATTTTGGAAGAAAAACAGGTAGTGGACAGAGTATTTGATATAAAAGAGCGGAGTGCAGATATTTACCAGCACTCTATCAGCATTTGTTCTCTGGCGATTCTGACAGCGTTAAAGCTTGATGTGGAGATTAGCAAAATTCATGATATTGGCGTAGGCTGCCTGTTGCATGATATAGGAATGAGATATATATCCATTGATTACAACAATCGGGATGTGGGTACACTGAACAGGCAGGAGTTGATGGAATATAAAAAACATCCTGTCTATGGCTACTCATCACTGAAAGACGAGTCTTGGATTTCAGACCTGAGCAAAGCTGTGATATTATACCACCATGAGTGTCTGGATGGTTCAGGTTTTCCGCTGCACAAGAAAGATATTCCCTTTGAGTGCAGGATTGTGAATGTGTGTGATACCTTTGACACGATGATTTGCGGGATTGCCTGTAAGCAGGTAAAAGTCTACGAGGCTGTGGAATATTTAAAAGGTTGTAAAAATATCCTGTTTGATGGTAAAATAGTGGATGTGTTCCTGGGATTTACAGCTGTGTATCCGGCGGGTACCCATGTGCTGACCAATGAAGGGGATTTGGCTGTGGTGCTGTCTCAGAATAAAGTTTTTCCGGACCGTCCGGTTATCAGAATTTTGAAGGATAGGAATGGCAATGATGTGGAAAGCGAGATCATTAAAGATCTTGTCAAAATACACAATGTTTTTATAGAGAAAACGCTGAACTGAATATAGTGGTCAAAATAAAGAAAGGCATGGTACCGGCATGATTGATATTAAGTTTTTAAGGGAGAATCCTGAAGTTGTAAAGGAAAACATCAAGAAAAAATTTCAGTATGAAAAGCTTCCTCTGGTGGATGAGGTAATTGCTTTGGACGCAGAGAGCAGAAAAGCAAAGCAAGAAGGTGATGATCTGCGAGCCGCCAGAAACAGGATTTCCAAGGAAATCGGAGCCCTGATGGGTCAGGGAAAAAAGGAGGAGGCTGAGGCCAAAAAAGCTGAGGTTGCCGCAGGTGCCAAGCGATTGGCTGAGCTGGAGACCCAGGAAGGGGAGCTTCAGGAGAAGATTACCAAAATCATGATGGCCATTCCCAACATCATTGACCCTTCCGTACCCATCGGCAAGGATGACAGTGAGAATGTGGAGATAGAGAAGTACGGAGATCCAGTGGTACCTGATTTCGAGGTTCCCTATCACGCAGATATTCTGGACAGCATAAGCGGTCTTGACAAAGACAGCGCCGGCCGCACCAGTGGCAACGGATTTTATTATCTGATGGGCGATGCTGCCCGGATCCATTCCGCCATGATCAGCTATGCCCGGGATTTCATGATTGACAAGGGCTTTACCTATTGTATTCCGCCATTTATGATTCGAAGTAGTGTTGTGAACGGGGTCATGAGTTTTGCGGAAATGGACGCTATGATGTATAAAATTGAAGGAGAGGATCTGTTCCTGATTGGCACCTCCGAGCATTCCATGATTGGAAAATTCAAGGGTCAGATCGTAAATGAGAAGAGCCTTCCCGTGACGATGACTTCCTACTCGCCTTGTTTCCGTAAGGAAGTGGGTTCCCACGGCATTGAGGAGAGAGGCGTGTACAGAGTCCATCAGTTTGAAAAGCAGGAGATGATCGTGCTCTGTAAACCTGAGGATTCCATGGAGTGGTATGACAAGATGTGGAGTTATACGGTAGAGTTCTTCCGCAGTCTGGACATTCCCGTGCGCACCCTTGAGTGCTGCAGCGGCGATCTGGCTGACCTGAAGGTGAAATCCTGTGATGTAGAGGCATGGAGTCCCAGACAGCAGAAGTACTTTGAGGTGGGATCCTGCTCCACATTGGGTGATGCACAAGCAAGACGGCTTGGCATCCGCACAAAAGGTGAAAATGGTACTTACTATGTGCATACATTAAACAACACAGTACTGGCAACACCCAGAGGACTGATTGCATTTTTGGAGAATAATGTGAATGCTGATGGAAGCATCAATATCCCTCAGGCGCTGCGTCCGTACATGGGTGGTAAGGAAAAGATTCTGCCCACTGTTAAGTGATGCCTGACTTTGTGCACTTACTGCTGTGAATGATTTAGTAATAGTGTAGTGGAACCATAACTGTTATAAAACAGACCATAGAAATAGGTTATAGAAAGAAGGTGAAATTTTTGCATAGATATATGAGAGCTGTCGGCTTCAGCCGATTTGAGAGTAAGCGGAAACTCCAGGAGCTTCTGACAGAAGTGGTCATCAATTCAGACAGGCGCGCCATCACGATGGGTCGTGAGAACACACTGCTTGGCGAATTTTGCAAGGATTTCGCCGCAAATTTAGGAGTCGCAGTGTGCGGGGAGTTTGACGAGGAGGAGAAATTCACCTATGAGTACTACTATCCCTATCTGACCGGTACCGGCATCACTTCCTATGAAGATGTGTCCGTAGAGCGCCATGCCGACAAGGAGTCTTATGCAGGGGTCTGTGATGACGTGAAAGTGGGAATTTCCCTGATCTTTTACCTGAAAAACCGGATACCCTACGTGAAAGCTCAAACCATGGGAGAACTGCCCATTCGGGGCACTACGCTGACTTTATCCGCTTTGTCCGTCAGCGGCTCCGTATTGCTGCCCATTCAAAAGGACGAGGAGCAGCTGCAGCGGGTCAAGCAGGCCTCCGTCAATAGGAACAACCTGATGGCTGCGGCCAGAAAGGGAGACGAGGAGGCTATTGAGACGCTGACTTTGGAAGATATGGACATGTACACCACGATTTCCCGGAGAATCCAGAATGAAGATCTTTTCAGCCTGGTGGACAGTTGCTTTATGCCCTACGGTGTGGAGTGTGACCAGTACTCGGTGCTGGGAGAAATTGTGGCGATGCGTATTTCCACTAATACAATTACGGGTGAAAAAATTTATATCCTGACAATTTGTTGTAATGAATTGACATTTGACGTTTGTATCAATATAATAGACTTGTTTGGGGAACCGCAGGTAGGCAGGCGCTTCAAAGGCGTGATCTGGCTCCAGGGGCATATCAATTTTCCCGACGATACAATTTAACTAATTCAAAGCTGTTACTGTTCCAAGGTCAACGATTTTCGGTGTATCTATGGTCTGACAGCTTCTGAATAGATGTTTCCGTAGCTCAGCAGGATAGAGCGTTCGCCTCCTAAGCGAAAGGCCAGCGGTTCGAATCCGCTCGGGAACGTGTAAAGCGCTGCGGTCTGTTTTTAACAGATCGTGGCGTTTCTATTTTCTGTGATTCGGTGGACAACTACATATAAAAAAATTATAATTAAAAAGGACAGAATAAAATAGAGTAAAGCAGGGAGGTATGGAAACGGATATGGAACAAATCAGGGAAATCAAGCCGCCGGTTGAGATTCGCTATAAGAAGGAGTTGGACGCTCTGGCTGCCCAGGACACCGGGAGAAGACCGCTGAACTGGAAGCTGTCTCCCCAGGCGGTGCGAACTTTTATTCTGGGAAGCCGAAAGCCCATTTTGTGGAATGGGGAGGAAGTAGTCATTCGAAAGAAATATCTTGGAAACGATGCGCTGGTGGAGCGCTGTATTATTACTTTGGCCGGAAACCGTGGATTAATGCTGGTAGGAGAACCGGGGACGGCTAAGACTATGCTGTCGGAGCTTCTGTCCGCCGCAATCAGTGGAAACAGCACCAATACTATCCAGGGGACAGCTGGCACTACCGAAGATATGATTAAATACAGTTGGAACTATGCCCTGCTGCTGGCACAAGGTCCGGTGCGGGAAGCGTTGGTGCCATCTCCCCTCTATGTGGGCATGGAACAGGGAATCCTGGTACGGTTTGAAGAGATAACAAGAACTCCGGCGGAAATCCAGGACAGTCTGATCAGCGTTCTGAGTGATAAGGTGCTGAACGTACCGGAACTGGGGGATGAGGGGCTTTTGTTTGCCAGGGCTGGCTTCAATGTAATTGGTACTGCCAATACAAGGGATAAAGGTGTCAATGAAATGAGCAGCGCTCTGAAGCGTCGTTTTAACTTTGAGACGGTGATGCCGGTGCGGGATGTGGCCATGGAAAAGGAGATTATTGTAAATGAGGTAAGCGAACTGGCGCTGGCTAATCAGATTGACATGCCTGTGGATGAGGATGTGGCGGAAATTCTGGCATCTACATATCATGAGCTCAGGGAAGGAATGTCCTCCCTGGGGCATCGAATTGACCGTCCGGCAGCAGTCATGAGCACGGCGGAGGCAGTGTCAGTCTATTATCAGACTATGATGAATGCTTATTACTACGGGGATTCCCAAATGGATATGAGCTGCCTGGTTCAGAACCTGGTAGGCGCTGTCCAGAAGGAGAATGCGGATGATCTGGAAAAGCTGCGCAGCTACTTCCAGACTGTGGTGCGTGACAAGGGAGCAAAGGAAGGCAGCTTATGGAATCAGTATTACGAGGCGAGAAAGCATCTCCAGTAATTTCAAAAGAGAATCCGATTCTGTTTTTTCCGGTGCGCCACCACAGCCCTGCATGTGCGTTTCACTTAAAACGAGCAGTGGAGTCCTATGAGCCGGACTGCGTGCTAGTGGAGGGACCGCAGAATGCCCAGGAGATGATTTCTACTCTGACTCATCCAGAGACCATAACACCTGTGGCGCTATATTACTTTTACAGGGACAGAAAAGGTCTTCTCAGTGAGGAGAAAGATGATTATAAGTGTTATTATCCTTTTTTGAATTGTTCTCCGGAGTTGGTGGCTTTGCGGGAGGCAGCATCGCGTGGAATTCCGGCCAGATTCATCGATTTGTCCTACGGGGAGATTCTGCTGGGAACAGCGGAGGATAAGGGGCTTCGCCAAAGAAGCGAAAAACAGACTTATAACGATGATTATCTCTTAAGCCGAAGTCGTTATCTGGCGCTTCTTTGCGAGAAAACAGGGCTTAGAAGCTTTGAAGAATTTTGGGAGAAATATTTTGAAATAGATGGTCTTTCTCTGGACACGGGGGAGTTCATCCATCGGATGTATACCTATTGCACTCTTGCCAGAGAACATACGCCTCGGGAAGAGATGGAGGAGGACGGCTGTCTTTTGCGGGAGCGGTATATGGCGGAGCAAATTGCAGAAGCTTCCCGGGAATTTAAGAGGATTTTGGTAGTCACCGGCGGGTTCCACACCAAGGGACTTGAAGAGCTGTTGGGTTTGGATGGGGAAATGAATCCTGTGAAACTGCATAATCTTTCCCCGGAAGATCAGGGCGTCTATCCCCTTGCATATTCCATGGAGGCAGCGGATGCATTGAACGGTTATGCCAGCGGAATGCAGTCTCCGGGGTTTTATGAGTTGGTGTGGAAACAGATTTCCGATGAAAATCCCTATACCTCAGCCGTGCTTCATCAGCTGGTATCGGCGGGCAGGCAGGCACGTCAGAAAAAGGAAAATATTTCCTCCTACGATGACATCTGTGCATTCTCCATGGCACAGGGGCTGGCAACGCTGCGGGGAAAACGGGAACCGGGACTCTATGAGCTGCGGGATGCCGCATTATCTTCCTTCGTCAAAGGGGAGTGCAATCCTTCTACGGATTTGCCCTTACGAATCCTGGCGGAATTGAATACGGGCAGGCAGGTGGGCAAGCTGCCCTCCAATGCTTTGCGCCCGCCCATCTTATCCGACTTCGAGGAGCAATGCCAAAGGTTTCACTTAAAACTCCAGTCATCGGTCAAGCAGGAAGTAACTCTTGAGATATTTACAAAGAAAAGACATTTGGAGCTGAGTCGGTTCTTTTACCGGATGAATTTTCTGAAGACCGACTTTGCACAACGAAAGAAAGGTTCGGATCTGATCAACCGACGTGACAGGAGCCGTATCCGTGAGGTCTGGGACTATCAATTTTCCAGCCGCATCCTGGCGATGTTGGTGGATGTATCAACCTCCGGTGCCACTGTGGAGGAGGCAGCCAGGAGTCAGCTTCTTAGTCAGTTTGCGAAAAGTACCTGTTTTCGAGAGGCGGCTCGATTGATGACGGAAGGGTTCCTGATGGGTTTTCTGGAGGAAGAAAACCATATAGGGGATCATGCAAAACAAGTCCTTGCCTCTGACGGAGACTTTTTCTCCCTGTCGGAAGGGTTTTCCCATCTGCGTATGCTCTATGAGCTGCAGGAACTCTACCGTGTGGATGATTGGTTAGAGCTGGAGCAGCTGATTGGGGACTGCTTTCAAAAGATCGTACAATTGCTGCCCACCATGGCTCAAGTGCCAAAAGAGCAGGAACAGCAATGTATTGACAGCTGCCTATCTCTTTATCAGATTACCGGACGGCCTGTTTTTCAGCGATTTCGCCCAGTACTGCTTGAGACTTTGCATCGACTTTTGGAACGAAAGGGTATTCAACCGGGACTGGAGGGTGCGGTCATGGGACTGATCTACGGTTGTGACAGCAGCTTTGGTATTCGGATTCAGGAGGTGGCAGCCGGGTATCTGACAGGTACAGGGGAGATGCAGCTAAAGAGTGCAGCTTTTCTCCGCGGATTGTTCTGTACAGCCAAGGATATGGTCTTCACAGGGGAACACTTTTTGGTTATGATAGACCAGCTGCTGGGAGATCTGTCTGTGGAGCAATTCATGATGCTTTTGCCGGAGTTACGCATGGCCTTTGGGTATTTCACGCCTCTTGAGACAGACCGAATCGCCGGCGAGGCCGCAGAACTTCATGGAGTGAGAAAGAAGGCTCTTCTATCCGGCAGAAAAGTGAATCCTTTGGAGTTTGAGTATGGACAGCAGCTTGATGTATACGGAAGAAAGAGGATGGAGGAGGTGCAGCTATGGGGGAGCTAGAAAAAGATTTAAGACAGCTGAATCGCTGGAGGCTGATCTTGGGTGGCTATTCCTCAGGGCAGATTTCCTTTTCTCAGGGAGCCAGCTTGGAAAACGGTATTTCCTGCATGGATCTGGAAGAAGCGTTGGATTTTCTCTATGACAGGGAACAGGGGGAGGATGTGAGGAGAAAGGGCGGACTGGAGCAGAGCCATCTGACTGCTGCTACCTGGATTACCCGTATCCGTGAGCTGTTTCCCAAGGAGACGGTGGAAATTTTGGAGCGTCATGCCCTTGATACCTATGGAATGAAGGAGCTTTTGACCGACAAAGAAGTGCTGGAGAAATTAGAGCCGAATCAGGAGCTGTTAAAGACGATTTTACAGTTGAAACACCTGATGAAGGGAGAGGTTTTAGATACTGCCAGACGGATTGTGAAAAAGGTGGCGGAGGAGATTTCCCGAAAGCTGGAGCAGGAGCTGAAGCGCTCTCTGCTTGGCCGTATTGACCGGAATGCCTCCAGTTCCGTCCCTTCCATCCGGAATCTGGATATCCGCAAGACCATTCGTAGGAATCTGAAAAATTATGACACGGAACAAAAGACCCTGATGTTGGAAAAAGTGTATTTCAACCAGCGTACCATGAAGTATAGCACCTGGAGGGTGATCATTGCCGTTGACGAGAGTGGCTCTATGCTGGACTCTGTGATTCATAGCGCGGTCATGGCGGGAATTTTCGCGAAAATGCCTATGTTGGAGACCAAACTGGTAATTTTTGATACCCAGGTGGTTGATCTGAGCGCCCATTTGGAGGATCCGGTAGCCACGCTGATGAGCATTCAGCTGGGCGGCGGCACTTATATCGGCGGAGCGTTAAGGTATTGTGAGACGCTGATGACAAATCCCCACCGCACCATGGTGGTGCTGGTGTCCGACCTCTGTGAAGGAGGAAGTACTCAGGAGTTGCTGGGAGTCAGCCGCAGCATTATTGAGAGCGGTGCGAAGCTAATCTGCCTGACGTCGCTGGATATGGCGGCAAACCCTGTCTATGACCGAAATATGGCTCAGAAGCTGGCTGACTTGGGGGCCTATGTGGGAGCCATGACACCGGAAGCTCTGGGAGATTTTATGGGCAAGGTGATGAATTCCTGATGACTGCCAGGGTTTCCCTCGCCATCGATGCCTGTCATACAGTGCACTCCTATCTCAGGTTTTCGTGTATGATACGTATGGGGTCTCTTCGAAATGGTTGATGTGGTTGATGTGAAATAGTGGCTGATATTAAGCTAATAAGCCGAAAAAGCGGCGGAATGTGAGGATGAAATGGAACAGTTGCAGACAGCCCTGAGGCAGGCGGACGACGATTATCTGACTGGGCTTAGCAACAAGGGAATATTGAAACGGGCCTATAAAGATCTAGCGGAGGAGACACCGATTGTGGTCTGGCAGGATGAGACAGCGCAAGTGACTCTCAAATCGGAGAGCTGTCTGATCAGGAATCCTCTGGGAGAGAGCAGCTGCAGCTGTCCTTCCTCCAGCATATGCCGTCATGTGGTGACAGCGATCCTCTGGCTGAAAAGCCAGATGGATCAGGAGGGGGAATCCGATCCGGGAGTTCATTCAGAACAAAATGCTCCGGATATCTTGTCAGCTCAACGTAGTCACAGCAATGATAAAGGGCAAGAGAATAGAGCGAATGAAGAGTCAACAAAGATTCCTGGAGAAACCGTACACCATTTTGAGGAAAACACACAAGCTCCCAGGGAGGAATTCGTGAATCTCCCCCTGGAGCGTCTGAAACGTGCCTGCGGCAGCAGACGTTTTCAGGCCTTTCTCTCCCATGTGAAGTCCGGAGAGCTGCCGGAGCTTGCTGAGACCTCCATTGTAACGGTGGAGATTCCCTGGGAACAGGTCACGGTGCGTTTGCTTTCACCTCTGGAATATTCCACCTGTACCTGTCACAGCAAGGAACTTTGCGGACATAAGGCTCTGGCGCTTTTAACGTATCAGTTGAAGGTTGGGAAAATAACCCTCAATGACCTGGAAGCAGCGGAGGCACCCGAGATTGCTGTGGACATGGAGCATGCGAAGGAAGTTGCCGGTAAGGTCAGGGAACAGATTCTGGCTCAGTTTGAGATGGGGCTGTCCAGACAGTCCCAGGAGGTGGAGGAGAGTTTAGAGCGGCTTGCCATTATTTGTCACCGTGCCCAACTGGCGGATTTTGAGAGCAGGCTCAGAGAAGCTGCATCAGATTACAGGCAATACTTTCAACGCTCGGCAGCCTTTCGTATCCAAGAGCTCATGAACAAATTGATGACACTTTTCCAACTGACGCAGCAGCTTTTGGACGTAAAAACGGACAGTGAGCTTACGGCATTGGCAGGAAGCTTCCGCAGTGATTATGTACCAGTGGGGAAACTTCATCTCACGGGTATGGGAGCCCGCTCTTTCTCCAGCAAGACCGGCTATGAGGGAGAAATCTACTATTTTCTGGAAACAGCACAGAAAAAGTGGTATACCTGGACGGATGCGAGACCCGTGTTTTACGAGGAAACCCGGAAGAAGCCCGGCGCTTACATAAAATCCACAGCAGCCCCATGGGGGCTAACATGCAACAGAGAACAGCTGGCAGAGCTGGAATTTGAGCTGACAAATGCCAAAGTAGCTACCGGAGAAAGACTGTCAGTGAGCCAGGACACCAAAGGAGAGCTGTTGGGTCCACGGAATCTGGAAACAACGGAGATCCGGGAGGTAATTTACGAGGATTATGAACAACTGTTGCAGGATTTTTTTGGCATGCAGCAGAATTTTGCCGATGAAGGGTTTGAGGAGGAAGCCACGGAGGATGAGACAAGGGAAAGAGATGATTCCTCCGGGAAGAAGAGGCGGGAGCGGCTGGCGTTAGTGCAGGCCTTTGGCTGGGAGGAACCTTCCTTTGATTTTGTCTCCCAACGATTTTCTTGGGGAATACATGATCGAAAAGGGCGAACCTTGTTTATTTCTCTTCGCTACACAAAGGCGGAGCAGCTGACCATTACCATGCTGGAGAGACTGGAGCAACGATTGAAACGGCAGGAGGGAAGAAGCCTGGTTTTCCTGGGGGCGGTTTATCTGGAGGACGGAAGGCTTTGCCTGTATCCCATCGAATTCTACCGCGGGGTGCAGGGAGCAGCAGACATGAGTATGCGGGATCCGTCTTCGCCGGAAGATATTCAGGAAAATCCGTACACCTTCTTTGAAACTATGGAACAGTACAAGCAGGAGGCTGTCAAGACATTATCCGACCTGTTTGCAAGCGGTTTATTCTCCGTTCAGGAAGATGTCCTGTCAGCGCTGTCGCTGTTGGCGGAAGATGGCAAGCAGCTGGGGCTGTCCTTTGCGGCGGAGGAATTTACTGCCATACATGATTTGCTTGCGGGCAGAAGACATGGTATGAGTTTTCAGTCGGAGACAGTAATCGACGCCATAGGCCGGATCAGCCGGTATTTAGAAGCCTGTGAGGAAAAGCTGTCATTTGACAGGGCGCGGAGTGCTATGGGGCCATGAGAGGAACTTAGTTTTGAGAAAAATTATAGAGACATTACTGTCATGAAATAAAAATATGAAAAAAAATACAAATAAAGACCAATAAATATAAGTAAAGATCAATATAGGAGGGCAGTACCATGAATCTAAACGATGAAAGAAACTATCAGATGTGTCAGGGCGCACTGGATGCTATGAACCTGTCGTCAGCGAATCGGAAGCTGGCGGACGAGTACCTGGACATAGAGCATTCCGAAAATATAAGCCTGCTGGAAAAGGCTGAGCGTCAGGATTTTTCACTGCTGGGTGAGGAGGCTAAGAAGAAATGCGTTGACTACGTGGAGCATTTATTAAAGCGCAGCCGGACGGAAGATTTGGTTCGTTATACCAGGTTTTGTGCTCAAGTCGGCGGTTCCACAGCAAGGTATGTTATGTTTAACCAGTGGATGTGCAGTTTAAGCGGAACCAGAACTACGTCAATAAAGGATGCCCTGTCGCCGGAGCAGGAAGCAGCCATACAGGCTGAGCTCATTGTATGGAATCAAAGTTTTTATCTGGGAAATATACTGCGCGATATGGTAAAAGCCTGCAAGGAACAGCCGGAAGCCTATCATAAAGCCATGGATCTCTGCTATCATCAAAAAGGGAATGCCAAGACCCTTCTTGCAAGTATTTATCTGCATACTGTAAAACCCTCCGCATCGGAGAAGGGCGGTATCTTGAAAGCATTGCTTTCCAAGCCGGAAAAAGAGGTGAAGGAGGGAGTTTCTGATGTTGTCTCATACCTGTCGGATACACTGGTCTCCAGCGTACCCAATATGCTCACTGACAGTCAGAAGCTGACGGATGTAGAAAAGGAAAAACTGAATAGCTTTCTGTTGAAGGCAGATGCTGATGCGCCCATAGATGGAGAAATAAGTCTGATTCTTCAAAAGGCAGGACTTGCAGGCACATATTTGACTCGTCTGCTTGCCGGAGCGGCCTTTTTGGCTATAGAGCATTCCGACCGCTTTCTTTTGTTTGTACGGTTCGCTATGTATGTGAACCTTAAAGAGACATTGGATACCTGTAAAAATGTGGGCGGCGGCGATTGGTTGTCAGAACATCTTGAACCGTTGGAGAAGGCTCTTACGGTGAAACCGGAGGAATATGGCCGCTGGTGCATTTCCAATCGGGTTATCCTGCCCATGCAGCGAATGGCAAAGACAAATCCTGATGCAATTCAGAACCTTCTGCCGTCTCTGTCAACTACAGAGTATCAGTTTCTGTTGGAGGAGGTCAAAAAGGGAAATCCTACACTGTATCAACAGCTGAATACCAGTTTCGACGAGGAATTTCGCACCAAGCTTGCCTCTGAGCTGACATCACGGTTCCAGACAGGAAAGACAGAAGCCGCAGCTTATCTGTTGGGGAGAGCAGAAATAAAGGATTTAGATCCCTTTGTGGACGATTGGCAGAATTATAAATGGGCTTTGATGACATGGAATGATCATGATAAAATTGCAAAACTGCGCGATGGCAGCGATGTGGCTATGTTCCATCGAGTGGTGGCGCTGGAGGCGATAACCGGCAAAGCCAATTTCTGTACGTCAAAGCCGGTATTTCCTCACAGTGGGGGCGGCGTTCTGTACAACTATAACAAAGTGGTGGATAAGAAGCAGATTCTGGCGATATTGGATATCCTTGAACAGGAGCATGTTCCTGTTGATTATCAGCTCAAGTTCATGGAAGCAATCCACGATTATTATTACTCAGAAAGCCAAAAAACCAGTGTGCTGAATGAATGTGCAACGGCATTGCGTGAGAAAAAGGAGGCCTGGTCGGAGGAATTTACCAATTATGCGGTAAAAGGTTCCGCCTTGGTTCGGTATCTGTGTATTCGAGTCCTGGATGCTTATTGGAGTGAATTTAAGGAGGTGCTGTTGTCCTGTGCTGCTGACAGTTCCAAACAGGTACGGGAGCTTTTGGTAAATGTTTATGCGAGCCATAAGGAGTGGGAGCCGGAGATTGCGGCCATGCTTGCATCGAAGAAATCCCAGGAGCGGGAGTTGGCGGTTCAAGTCCTTGGCAAGTGGGGCGTGGAAGCTTACAGAGAGCAGCTGGAGAAGGCGCTGGAGACGGAGAAGAGCAAGAAGATTAAGGATCAGATTATGTCCGTTCTGGGCATGGAGGTCAGTGGGGATGGTCCGGGTCAGCCCGGCAGTGCGGGACCTCAGTCAACGGAGCAGCTGGCAGCAGAGCTGTTAAAGGGCGGCAAGAAGCGTAAAGTGGAGTGGGCAAACGATTGTTTGCTGACCAAGGTACATAAGCTGGACGGAACGGAGGCTTCAGAAGACTATCTGTGCGCTCTTCTGGTGGCCTATGCGGATAAGAACGTTCCCGGTGTGAGCCCGGAGGCGGCTCGTTTGGCAGCAGAGCTGGATCCAAAGGAACTGGCTGCTTTTATGGGTCTGTTATTTAACAAATGGATGGAATTGGGTGCAGAGGCAAAGAAAAAATGGGTGCTCTATGCTGCCTCCATCCACGGCGGTGACACAATTGTACCCACCCTGCACCATCAGATTCAGGTGTGGCCGGAGGCTGCCAGAGGCGCCATTGCAGCAGAGGCAGTCAAAGCCCTTGCATTGAACGGCACCTCCACAGCACTGCTTTTAGTGGATCAGATTTCACGTAAGTTCAAGAACCGCCAGGTAAAGGCTGCTGCCGGGGAGGCTTTGACCTATGCGGCAGAGCAATTGGGAATCACCAGAGCGGAGCTGGAGGATAGAATTGTGCCCAGTCTTGATTTTGACGAGAATCAAGAGCGTCATTTTGACTTTGGCTCAAGGAGCTTCCGGGTAAGACTGACCCCTGCATTGGAGCTGGAGATTTTTGATGAGAGCGGTAAGAAGCTGAAAAATCTGCCGTCACCCGGCAAACAGGACGACGAAGAGAAAGCAAAGGCAGCAAGCGAGGCCTTTAAGCTTATGAAGAAGCAGCTGAAGACCGTGGTCACCAACCAGAAGCTGCGTCTGGAACAAGCTCTCAGCACGGAGCGGCTGTGGCCTGCGGACAAGTGGCAGGAGTTGTTCGTGAGAAATCCTATTATGCACCAGTTTGCTATCGGTCTGGTATGGGGCGTGTATGAGCAGGGAAGTCAGATGTCAAGCGTCCAGGCTTCGGATTCAGGAAGTCCGACCGCGGCCTCCGCACGGGGAATTGTTTTGAAGGATACCTTCCGCTACATGGAAGACGGCACCTTCAATACCGTGGATGAGGAAGAGTATGAGCTGTCAGAAGGTGCAAAGATTGGGCTTGTGCATCCGGTGGAACTGGACAATGATACTTTGTCTGCATGGAAGGAGCAGCTCTCGGATTACGAAGTGACGCAGCCCTTTGATCAGTTAGATCGACCTGTGTATCGCATTACCGAGGAGGAGAAAAAAGAGAAAGAGCTGAGCCGGTTCGGCGGGGTGTTGTTGAACGGCTTGTCCCTATCCGGTAAGCTTTTGGGTCAAGGGTGGTTTAGGGGTCCTGTGGAAGACGCAGGTGTCTTTTGTACTTACTACCGCAATGACGGTGCAAACGGCGCAGAGCTGGAATTTTCCGGCGCGGCTGTGGGCTATGAGTTCGAGGAAGTGACCGTCTATGGCATCTATTTCTATCCTTCCGGCGAAGCTGCTCAAGGAGGTTATCAATATCAGAAGGATTATGAGAAAAAACGCTGTCTCCTGTCAGAGGTCAGCCCCAGATATTTCAGCGAAATAATACTGATGCTGACCAGAGCCACTGCCTCCAGCCAGGAGAAGCTGCCTTATCCGGAGTGTAAGGACACACACTGAATTAGTAAAAGGATAGAAGATAAATATACCATTCAAATTATGAATGGATGCCCGCTAAATGAGGAAAAGGGTGTAACTATGAACGAACAGACAGGAAAAAAGAGTAACGCAACCGAAAACCCGCAGCCATCCGACGTGGATGAGATTATAGCGCTGTTGGATGGCTACGCGCAGGGCGGCGGAAGCAGGATGAAGCTGGAGGTGGTGGAGGGTCAGGGGGAAGTGCTCTCCCGTCAGTATCACCACGGCCGCTGTGATGTAGGCAGTCCCTGGGCCTGCGGAACGGCTTTTGATGTGCTGGAGGAGGAGCAGTAAAAGTGACTGAATAAATATTGACTTTTTTGACAATATCTCTATAATGAGTTATGGAAACTTTTCTTTTTAATCCGTGCAGAGCTCCCATAAAGCTTGAGTATAACTGCATGAGAAATCATTTTTTGATAAATGAGGAGGAAGTCATGGAAAAGACGAAATTAGGCGTATCTGTTGGTTTTGTAGGAGCATTGGCATTTTTACTTACCTACTTTAGCGGTTATATGGTTGCAATTCTACTTGCAGGCTATGTGCTGTTGCGCGAGGATAGCAGCTGGCTGAAGAAGGCCTGCGGAAAGGCAATTTTCCTGGCACTGTGCTTTGATGTTTTGCAGAGGGTGATTGCATTTATTCCAGATATGTTAGGATGTGTAGGTACTCTTACCAACTTGTTTGATATAGATTTTAGTTATAGCATTGTCACCAACATTATCAGCCTCATCACAAGACCTCTCAATATCGTTGAGGCATGTCTCTTCTTGATTCTTGGCCTGTTGGCTTTTAAGCAGAAGACGATACCTATTCCTTTTATTGACAAGCTGTTTGACTAATATTTAAGAGGAACTTGTTGATAAGCTGTATAAAAATACATTGCACAACTTAATACCTTTTTCATATACAAGGCCAGACATCCATTCAGAGAAGCCGGGTGAGAATCCCGCACTGTCCCGCAACTGTGATGTGCGTTATGCACTAAGCCAGATCGCTGAGTCTGACCTGCGCAAGTTCACGATGCATGAATTTGTGCCTGTTTTCTATGGCATAAAACACCCTGCACGTGTATGGAAGGGTGTTTTTTGTGTGCCTTAAACACACAATGTGCAGGAAAACAGGAGGAAAGAAAATGAAAAAACTCAACAAACCAGTAGTAATGCTGGCCGCGTGGGCTTTGGTGTTTGGCTTGGCGGCTTGCGGAAATGCAGCAGAGCCTGAGGTTGGACAGGCGGACCATCCCACAGTGGATCCAAGTGGTGCCGAGATTATCATTCCGGATCGGATTGATTCCATCGCAGTGCTGGCACCTTCCCTGACGGAGATGGTGACAGCACTTGGTCACGGAAATCAGATTGTGGCCTATGATACTTACAGTGTAGGTCTGGAGGGTATTCCCGATGATGTACCTGTTCTGGATACAGGAAGTCCGGACATGGAACAGCTGCTTGCCCTGACACCGGATGTGCTGTTTGTGTCAAATCTGTCTCTCTATGATCAGGAATCCCCTTATCAGCAGTTGATTGACAACGGCGTCTGTGTGGTGTGTGTTCCTACAAGCGACAGTATTGCGGATATCCAGAGCGACATTGCCTTTGTGGCAGCAGTGCTGGGCGAAACGGAACAGGGAGAAAAGCTGATTGAAGACATGCAGGCGGCAATTGACCGAATTGCGAAAATTGGAGCCACTATCACGGAGAAAAAAACCGTGTACTTTGAGATCTCTGCAGCACCCTACATGTACAGCTTTGGCACGGACGTTTTCCTAAATGAGCTGATTGAACTCATCGGTGCGGAAAACATATTGGCTGACCAGTCGGGCTGGCTCAGTGTGGGAGAGGAGTCCGTGGTGGCTGCAAATCCTGACGTAATCTTGACCAATGTAAATTACATAGACAATCCCGTCCAGGAGATCAAGGACCGAAGCGGGTGGGATGCTCTCACTGCTGTACAGGACGGTGCAGTCTACTGTATTGACAATAATGCTTCTTCTTTGCCTAACCAGAATGTGGTTAAAGCGCTGAAGCAGATGGCAGAGGCTGTTTACCCGGAGTACTACGGAGAATGAAGACGAAAATTAAAATGTTATTGCTGCTGATAGCAGCAGTTTTTTCCATAATTTTGGGAATCGGAATTGGCAGCGTATATATCCCGCCTGCCGATACTATAGCGATTTTGGTGAGCCGCCTCTTTGGGGCGGCTCTGCCGGCATCCGTGGATCCTGTTTTCCCGGCACTGGTGATGGATCTGCGTCTGCCCCGGGTGTTGCTGGCTTTTCTGACGGGAGCAGTGCTTGCTGTTGGCGGTACAGTAATGCAGTCCGTGCTGAAGAATCCCCTTGCCTCCCCCTATGGACTGGGAATCTCTTCCGGTGCAGGATTAGGAGCTGCAGTGGTAATGGTCACCGGGGTTTCTGCAGGGGTATTGGGGATGTTCCTGCTACCGGCAGTGAGTTTCGGATGCGGTATGATTACGGTGATCTTTGCCATGGGAATGGCGTCAAAGCTGGACCGCAGGATGTCCAATATCACCATTGTGCTTACAGGTATGGTGATTTCACTTTTTTGTAATGCCGTTATGAGCCTATTAGCTACCATTTCTCCCACTTATGCCCAGCGGATCAACCTCTGGCAGTTGGGAAGCTTTTCTTCCAGGAGCTGGAGCAGCGTGTGGATCCTGCTGCCCGTTACCCTTCTTTGTATGGTTCTCTTTCTGGGTTATTCCAGGGAGATGGATATCATGACCTTTGGGGAGGAACAAGCCCAGGCAATGGGGGTGAACTTAAAGCGGAGCAAGTGGGTGCTGATCTGCGGTGTGGCGGTGCTTACGGGAACGGCGGTGGCTTTTGCAGGGATTATCGGTTTTGTGGATCTGATTGCGCCCCATGTGGTGAGGCGTTTCTTTGGCTCCGCTCACCGCAGGGTGCTGCCGGCCGCTGCATTGTTCGGCGGTACTTTTATGGTACTCTGTGATTTGGCCGCCAGGGTTGCGGCAGCGCCCAGGGAGATTCCCATCGGCTCCATCACGGCATTGATTGGTGCGCCCTTTTTTATTTATGTATATTTTGCAGGTCGGAAGAAGGCGTAACGAGAATAAAAATTAAGAGAATTAAAATGGATTCAGCAATACTAAAAAGGATAAAAATCCGACAGCAGACAGAAATCCAACGAAGGATAGATATTCAACAGAAGACAGAAATTCAACAGAGGATGAGAATCTTAAATGATGAAAGATTCTATGTGTGAGGAAAATGTTACAGGTAGAACATATAAGCTGTGGATATGGGGGAAAGCCTGTGGTACAGGATGTTTCCTTTGAAGTTAATAAAGGCGGACGGCTGTGTATTCTGGGGCCCAACGGCTGTGGAAAGACCACGCTTTTGCGGGGGTTGGCGGGGATACTTCCCATTGAAGGCAGTGTAAAGGTCTGCAGGGAGGATATTTCAGGACTGTCCGTCAGACAGAGGGCTCGCAGTGTTGCGCTGATGAGCCAGTTGTCTGCTACACCCTTTGCTTATACCGTCTATGAGACGGTGCTGCTGGGTCGATATGCTCATCAGAAGAGAGGCGCTTTTCACAGTGAAAGTGAGGAGGACAGGCAGATTGCCCGGGATAGTCTGGAGCGGGTGGGGATGCTTGAACAGGAAGACCGACTGATCACGGAGCTCTCCGGAGGGCAGCTCCAGAGAGTATACTTAGCGCGGATTTTTGCCCAGGATCCTCTTGTGCTTCTGCTGGATGAGCCCACAAACCATCTGGACCTGAAGTATCAGGTTGAGCTGGTAGAAGCAGTGAAGAGCTGGGTGCAGAAAGAGAATCGCTGCGTGGTGGGCGTGCTGCACGATATCAACCTTGCTCTGTCCTTTGCGGACAAAGTGCTTCTGATGGAACAGGGCGCTGTCAGATCCTGCGCCAATGTGGAGGAACTGGATTTGTCCCTGCTCAGCCGGATCTATCATATGGATGTTGGAGAATATATGAGAGAATCCCTAAGACGCTGGCAATGAAGTTCAGCGTCCTTTTATTGCTTATCATAATACATTTTCACCCGGATATTCTGCTTATAATCTCCAAAATCTTCTCCGAACAGCGTCAGTCCCCCGCAGTTTGCCGTTTCTTTAGGCACGGACAGGGTAAAATTAATAGAGCTGTTATAATCAATATGAAGATCGTCAATCTTCGTCTTTGAAATCCGGTGAGTGCCGTCTATAAAGGTGCCTTCCGAATTAATGATCAACGTTTTTAATAATCCGTACTGGTTCAACGGTTCCGGCCACCAAAAGGGTGAGAGGATTCCCCTACGGGAGCCGTAATCTCCGGGACTCACCCAGTTTCCAAGGGGTATCCCATTGATCTCAAAATAAATATCGCTGGGATAGTCCTCATTGACCTCGGGACATTCCGAAGAAATCTCAAAAGAGATTTGGAGCTCCTGCAAAGTTTGCCCGGCATTCAGGCGGTTTGGCAGATCGTATGAGATGCTGCCGTAGCCCATCCAGAGGATACCGGCCCGAAACCGCTCCGGATAGGAGAACACTTTGGGATCGTCCAGTTCCCCGATAATGTTGGAAGTGGTGGCAAGGCCGCAGGTGGGATGGGCGTCGCAAGAAATGTAGTGTCCCACGGCAATATCATCCTGGTAGCAATGTCTGGGGGTGGATTGGGGAGCCATATCCACAATCATTCGAGAATAGACCGGCTGCACGATCTTCATCAGTCCTCGTTTACCGGAAGTGGTTCGTATAGTCACAAGACCGGCGCTCTCTAATTTGCTGACATGCAGAGAGATGGCGCTGTTGGTCAGATCCAACATTCTCGCCAGGTCGTTCATACTCAGTTCTTCCTTATATATTAATTCCATGATTCGCAGGCGCATCGGTGCGCTCAGCGCCTTGAATATTTCCTCAGCATCTTCCAATGAATGTAAGTACAGCATGGTTTCTCCCCCAATCTGTCGCTCGAATAAATCAAAATAGTTGTAGTATCAATACACGAATCCATTATACGCAGTCAGGAATAGTTAAGTCAATGTTAAAATAGTGGGGATTTATTCAAGCTTTTTGTGAAATTGGCTGAAAAGAAATAAAAGCTACAAATTTTTGTGCATTTTGCATAAATTGACAAGGGTCAATTTTGTAAGCTAAAGGCAAAATGTTAGTTGACATAGGGGTAAAACCATAGTAAATTAAAAATAAGATTGAGTGAAAATGGAAAAACTTAAGCAAATAATTAAATACAATGACTAAAAAGGCATTTTTGTCCGATAAATTCACTTTGTATTTAAATATATGCTAAAACAGTTGTCTAAAGTGTATGAGTTAAAAACAAAAAACGACATTTTTTCTAGCAACCTGCACATTTTCAAATCAGTAAACTTGTTGAGGAATTAAGCAAGATACATTACTATAAATATAGAAGGAGAAGAACAATGTTCAAGCTTTATGTGAATCCACAAAACAAAAAGGGTCATATCAACAAAGAATTACAGGGTCACTTTTCAGAGCATCTTGGCAGATGTATCTATGAGGGCCTTTATGTGGGGGAGAATTCTCCTATCCCCAATACAAACGGTATGCGCAACGATGTGGTGAACGCGCTGAAGGAAATGCGGATTCCCGTGCTGCGGTGGCCGGGCGGCTGCTTTGCTGATGAATACCACTGGATGGACGGCATCGGCCCCAAGGAGAAGCGCAAGAGAATGATCAACACCCACTGGGGCGGCGTTGTGGAGGACAACAGCTTCGGTACACATGAATTCATGGAGCTGTGCAGGCAGCTGGGCTGTAAGACATACATAAACGGAAATGTGGGAAGCGGCAGCGTCCGCGAGATGAGCGAGTGGGTGGAGTACATGACCTTTGTGGGCGTATCCCCCATGGCGGAGCTGAGAAAGCAGAACGGACATGAGGAGCCCTTCCGGGTAGATTATTTTGGCGTCGGCAACGAGAACTGGGGCTGCGGCGGTAATATGAATCCTGAATACTACGGCAATTTGTATCGCCATTATCAGACCTATGTGCGTACCTATGATTCCAAAAAGCCTATTTATAAGATTGCCTGTGGTGCCAACGTGAATGACTACAACTGGACCAAGGGTGTGCTTGAGACCACTCACAAGGGTGGCGGCAAAGATGCGCACGGCTTTATGAACGGCCTATCTCTTCATTATTACACACATCCCGGCGGATGGGAGCATAAGGGAAGTGCTACGGACTTCGACGAGAAGATGTGGTATCAGACCTTGAAAAAGACTCTTTATATGGAAGAACTGATCAATCAACACGGTGCTATCATGGATCAGTACGACAAGGATAAGAAGATCGGTCTGATCGTGGATGAGTGGGGTACATGGTTTGACTGTGAGCCCGGCACCAATCCCGGCTTTCTGTATCAGCAGAATACCATGAGAGATGCGCTGGTGGCAGGTATCAACCTAAACATCTTCAACAAGCACTGCGACAGAGTGAAGATGGCCAACATCGCACAGCTGGTGAACGTGCTTCAGGCAGTGATCCTGACCGAAGGCGAGAAGATGTTGTTGACACCTACTTACCACGTATTCAATATGTACAAAGTCCATCAGGATGCAGAGCTTCTTGACAGCTATGTGGAGACGGAAAAGATCGGCCTGGAGGGTAAGAATAAGGTACCCAACTTGAATGAGTCAGTTTCCCTGGGCAAGGACGGAAAGATTCACGTTACCATCAACAACCTTTCTGTAGAGAAGGACTATGAGATCGAGGGTGTATTCACGGAGACTGCGCTTAAGGATGTAAAGGGAACTATCGTAACAGGCGCCATGAGAGATCATAACACCTTCGACGAGCCCAACAAGGTTCACACAGAGAGCTTCACAGATTGTAAGATCAAGGACAACAAGCTGGTATTTACCATTCCCAAGTGCAGCGTGCTGCATCTGGAGGTAACGGTGTAACCGGCCGTACAAGGAAATTATAACCGGTTTAGTAAGGAGGTTCCGTATGCTGCGGAAAAAGAATCGGCAAATCATAGCGGCAGGGCTGGCGCTCAGCCTGGCAGTTCCGATGTTCCTCGGAAATCATACCACAGTTCGCGCAGAGGGAGAACCCGCTGCGCAGACAGGAACAAGCGCTGTGGGCGAGACCTTCAGCATTGAGAGACTGACATCAAATTACTCTATTGTCAGTTCAGGCTATACATCGGCAGCCTATGCGGGGGAAACTGTGACCTTACCCATAGACAAAGTATTGTCTCAGGGGGATTCAGGTTTTTTGACCCAAGATAACTATGAATATGCAAATCAGGTGGCCAATGTGTCGGTGGGCGATGAGCTTCATCTGACTGTGAATGTACCCCAGACGGCTCAGTACTGGCTGGGCTTTGACTATCTTTCCTACGATCAGTCCATTCTCCCCATTGAGTTTGCGCTGATGGTGGATGGGGACTATCCCTTTTATGAAGCCAGAAACCTTTCCTTTGAGACTACATGGGTACAGGACAGCGAGATTTCCGTTGATCGTTACGGCAATGAGATTGTTACCATGCCGGATAAGCTGATTCAGTGGGAGAACAAATCCCTGTCCGATGCCAGCTACCGGTACTCCCGGCCCTTGAGCATAGAACTGACCCAAGGCACCCACGAGCTGGTGATTACAGTCAGCGAAGGCAAATTCCTGCT
The DNA here is from genome assembly GCA_022511425.1 of Acetatifactor sp. Taxonomy (GTDB): domain Bacteria; phylum Bacillota; class Clostridia; order Lachnospirales; family Lachnospiraceae; genus Acetatifactor. Next base: position 17,224 of record JAFLRO010000010.1, on the reverse strand, counting down.
TGGAAACCTCTATTTACAGAAGCCCCAAACTGTTCCGGAATATACCGGTTCCCAGAAGGCAGAAGGCAACGAACTGATTACAATCGAGGGTGAGGATTTCTATCTGCGCAATGATTCCTCCATTCATGCTACCGGCGAGTATGACTCCGCAGTAAATCCCTTGAGCGCTACGGAGACCGTGCTTAACACCGTGGACAGTGCTTCCTTTAAGACAGCGGGTCAGACTATCACGTGGTCTTTCCGCGTTGACAAGGCTGGCTACTATTACTTTGCCATGAACTACAGGCAGTCCGATAAGAACGAGTTTCCTGTGTTCCTGGACTGGGAAATTGACGGAGAGATTCCCAACACTGCATTCCAGAATTGGCAGGCGGAATACACTACTAAATACCGCACTACCACTCTTCAGGACAACGACGGCAACAACCTGAGTGTTTATCTGGAAGAGGGTTATCACACTATCTCCGCCACCATCAGCGCAGATAACCTGCGGTATGTACTTGAGCAGGTGGATATGATCATGAACGGTATCAACGACCTGTCACTGGAAGTGACCAAGGTGGCCGGTACCAACAAGGATAAATACCGCGACCTGCGGCTGACCAGATACATACCTGACGTACAGACCAGGATTTACGGCTGGGTGGATCGGCTGTATGACCTGGCGGAGATTGGCACACAGTTTGTGGATGAGGATGATCCCGAGGATGTGGCTGCATTCGCATACCTGATTATAGCGGCAAAGCAGCTGAAGACCCTGGGTGATGAGCCCAACGAGCTGATCTACCGTGTGGATGAGCTGTCCACCAGCCAGAACTCCATCAATACTCAGATTGCAAACTTTATTGACCTGATCAATCGGAACAATCTTTCCATAGATAGGCTCTATGTATATCAGGAGGATGCAAAGCTGCCGAAGAAGCTTGGCTTCTTTCAGGGGATTTGGCTTTCCATCCAGAGGTTTGCCAATTCCTTCTTTGGAACATCTTATTCCGCAAGCAACACGGACGAAAGCCATCTGCAGGTCTGGGTGAACAGACCCAGACAGTACGTGGAGATCATGCAGAAGATGATCGACGAGCAATTTACCGCACAGACGGGCATTGAGGTGGATCTCTCCCTCATGACGGATGCCAACAAGCTGGTGCTGGCAAATGCCTCCGGGGATACGCCGGATATTGCCACCGGCATCAACTACTCCATCCCCTTCGAGCTTGGTATCCGCGGCGCTCTTGTGGATTTAACCAAATTTGACAATTACCAGGAAGTGTTCGGAAGATACAACGAAGGAATACTGGTATCCTCCGTTATAGGGGACGGCCTGTACTCTCTGCCGGAAACCATGAACTTCTATGTCATGTTCTACCGGTCAGATATTCTGGAGAAGTTAGGTCTGGAGGCACCGAATACTTTGGATGATTTGATTGCCATGCTGCCCGACCTGCAGATGAGAGGCCTGAATGTTTACTACCCCACTGCATCCATGATGGCAATGCGTAACTTCCACGGAACTACGCCCATCATCTTCCAGTATGGTGGATCGCTCTACGGTGAGACCGCACTGGATCTGACTGTGAACGATGAGGCTTCCATCGAGGGTATCACAGCACTGACCGAGTTGTTTACCATATATGACCTGCCGGTAGATGTTCCCAACTTCTACCAGCACTTTAGAAACGGCGACCTGCCCATCGGAATTGCAGACTTTAACTCTTATAACCTGATCCTGAACGCGGCACCCGAGATCGCCAACTCCTGGGAGATCGCACTGATTCCCGGACGGCTGGATGAGGAGACCGGAGAGGTACTGCGGTACTGCTCCGGCGGTGCTGAGAGCACGGTGATGTTCAGCTCCAACGATGAGAGGGAGCAGCAGGCATGGGAGTTCATGGATTGGTGGTCCAGTGCTGAGGTCCAGGCAGAGTTCGGACAGATGCTCCAGATTATGTACGGTGACGAGTATATCTGGCCCACGGCGAACTTGGAAGCCTTCGGCAACCTGCCTTATCCCACAGCTCACAAGGAAGTGATCATGGAACAAGCCTCTAATATTCTGGAGGCACCCAGACTTCTGGGAAGCTATATGATGGAGCGTGAACTGAGCAATGCCTTCAACGACATTGTGGTACAGGGTAAAACGTTGAGATCGCGCATTGATGACATGGTGAAGCTGGTGGATCGGGAGACGGAGAGAAAGCTGGAGGAGTTCGGCTATATCGACAGCGAGGGCAATGTGATCGAGGAGTATCTGGTGCCTTCTGTGGATGTGGTACACCGGATCCTGAACCGTTAGTCATAAATCAGGAAAAGGTAACAACTGCGATAAGCAGAAGAATGAGAGGTAGCAATGAGCAAAAAGACCAAGATCGGCAGTAGGGAGCATTCCAACAAAGCGGGATATTTGTTTCTTCTTCCCTATGCGCTGCTGTTTACCATTTTCATACTGACACCGGTACTGTTGGCAGTAGTCCTTTCCTTCACCAACTTCAATGCCATACAGTTCCCGAAGCTTGTGGGATTTTTGAACTATATCAACCTGATCACAGCGGATGAGACTTTCATGCAGTTCGTATTGCCGAATACCGTCAAGTACGCGCTGATCGTAGGTGTGGGCGGATATGTGCTGGCATTCCTGCTGGCATGGGCTCTGGCGAACTTGCCCAAAGTACCCCGGACAGTGTTCGCGCTGATTCTTTACTCACCCAGTATGACCACCGGTATTGCGATGACCGTGCTTTGGAAGATCATCTTTACTGGCGACCAGACCGGTTATCTCAATAGCTGGCTCATGGATATCGGAGTGATCAATGAACCTATTATCTGGCTGGTTAATGCAAATTATCTGCTGCCCATTGTTATTATTATCGGACTCTGGAGCAGCATGGGTGTGGGTTTCCTGGCCATCCTTGCCGGAATCCTGAACACGGATGAATCCCTTTACGAGGCGGCAGCAATCGATGGTGTAAAGAACCGTTTCCAGGAGATGCTTTATGTGACCATCCCCAGCATGAGACCCCAGATGCTGTTCGCAGCCGTGATGCAGATTGTAGGCGCTTTTCAGAACGGACAGATCGCTTCCATGCTGGCCGGCAACCCCACACCGGGTTATGCGGCACAGCTGATTGTGAACCACATTGAGGACTACGGCTTTATTCGATATGAGATGGGTTATGCAGCAGCCGTTTCCGTAGCGCTACTGTTGATTGTACAGGTATTCTCAACGATTTCCAAGAGACTGTTCGGAGAGGATTAAGGGTTTAGGAGGAGCAGAAATGGCATATAAAGGGCATAAAATTAATCCAAATAAATTTGAGCCGGGTCAGATTAAGATCATGCTGGCAGTGCTTCCACTGGTGATCCTGACCGGACTTCCCATTGTATTTATCGTATTCCACGCGTTTAAACCCATGCAGGAGCTGTTCGCGTTCCCGCCCAAGTTTATCACGACCCACCCGACCCTGGACAATTTCCGAAATCTGTTCAAGGCGTCAAGGTCAGCGGGAATACCGCTTTCCAAGTACGTATTTAACAGCCTGCTGATTACTATTGCAGTGGTGTTTTCCTCTCTGGTCTTCTCAACAGCGGCTGCATACTCGCTTTCTAAGCTGAAGTACAAGGGTCGTGACACCGCAATGCAGATCAACCAGTTGGCACTGATGTTTGTGCCGGTGGCAGTGATGATTCCCCGTTATCTGGTGGTAAATGTGTTGGGTATGACCAACACTTACTGGGCGCAGATTCTTCCCCTGATTCCCCTGCCAGTGGCGCTGTTTTTGGTGAAGCAGTTTGTGGATCAGGTGCCCGATTCCCTGATTGAAGCGGCATATATGGACGGGGCAAAAGAGATACATATCTACACGAAAGTGATACTGCCCCTGATCAAGCCCGCTATTGCAACTGCGGCCATCCTGGTATTCCAGCAGGTTTGGACCAATATGGAAGCCTCCAACTACTACGTGAACGATGATGGCCTAAAGACACTTGCATTTTATATGAACACGCTGACCAGCGTTTCTACCACAAACAACGTAGCCGGACAGGGTATGTCGGCAGCAGCTTCCCTGATTATGTTCGTGCCGAACCTGGTGCTGTTCTGTATCCTGCAGAAGAATGTTATGAACACAATGGCGCATTCCGGTATTAAGTAAAGTGTGAGAAGAGTGCCAAGAGCAGGCATTTTTCGCGTAATCGTAATGTAGAAGGCTCACAGAAAGGTAAATTGATGAAAAAGACGTCCAAAAAACTATTATTTTCATTGGCAGCAGTCCTCCTTGTGGCGGCAATGGCTGTGTTACCGGCGACAGAAGTCAGCGCGGATTCTCCCTACCGTACCTACACGGTGGACGGATATGGCTATGTGACAGAGACCCAGACGGCTTATCTGCCCTATGCCACCATTACCAAGGTGGGCGAAGAGTTCTTGGTGGGTCCCACGGATTTCATGCTGACGGATGACGGTTATATTTATATTCTGGATAGCGGCAATGCCCGAGTGGTGGTATCCGACATGGAGGGTGAGCTGGTGATGACCTTTGGCGAGGGCACTCTGGTGAATCCTCGTGGTCTGTATGTGACCGGTGATGGTACCTGCTATGTGGCGGACAGAGATGCCAAAAGCGTTTTCCTGTTTGACAAGAAGGGAAATCTGATTCACACCTATGGGAAACCCGAACATCCTCTGTACGGCAGCACGCAGGACTTCCTGCCCCTGAAGATCGTAGTGAACGAAGCAGGTACGATGTATGTGATCTGCGAGTCCAATACCAACGGTATTGTGCAGATCAGCCCGGTGGAAGGCGGTACTTTCCTTGGATATTTTGGTACTAATGGCACGGATCCTTCATTGTGGAACATTATTTGGAGGGCTATCCAGACCGATGCCCAGAGGGCGAAATCCCAGGCTAATATCCCCTCTACTCCTGACAATATGGCAATTGATGAAAAAGGCCTGATCTATACAGTTACCCGAGGTGAGAAAGAAAAGACTCTGAAGAGGCTGAATATCGCAGGTACGGATATGATCAACGGCGCAGCGGATGCCTATGAAGATGTGCCTGCAGCTGTAGCGGTAGGTAATCACGATAATGTGTTCGTGGCATCTGCTCAGGGTTATATCTATGAATACACCAACGAAGGTGAACTGCTCTTCGTGTTCGGCGGCAGTGACGACGGTCAGCAGAGAATCGGCCTTTCCACAAGGTTGGAAGCTATTCAGATTGGCAGTGACGACAAAATTTATGTGCTTGATTCCGATAATGCCTGGATTCAGATCTACGAACCCACAGAGTTTACCGGTCTGCTGCACGAGGCGCTCTATCTGTTCTCCAAGGGGCGCTATACAGAGAGTAAAGAGCCTTTGACAGAAGTCTTGAAGATGAACAACCTGTTCGATTATGCCAACATGGCAATGGGCAGGGCGCTTATCCAGGAAGAGGATTACGATAATGCCATTGTTTATTCCAAGTTGGCTAAGGACTATGAAGGATATTCAGATGCCTTCTGGGAGATACGCAACAACTGGCTAAAGAGAAATCTGGTGGCGGTGATTCTGATCGTTCTGGCAATTTGGATTATCAGTAAGATCATAAAGACACTGGATAAGAAAAAAGGTATCTTGAAGCCTGTGAGAGCTGGGCTTTCCAAGGTAGGAGAGGTAAAGCTTATAAAAGAACTGCGGTATATGTTCTATTTTATGAGACATCCGCTGGATGGCTGCTATGGCATCAAGAGACAGGAACAGGTGTCCATAGCCAGTTCCAATGTTATGCTGGCGCTTGTTATTCTCTTCTTCATCATCAACAAGTATTTCTGTGGATTCTTGTTGAAAACAGTGAGAGAAGGCTCATATGACATTGTCTCTGACATTGGCCTGGTGATAATCGCGCTGGTATTGGTAACGGGATGTAACTACCTGATGTGTACTATCAACGACGGCGAAGGTAAACTGAAGCACATTTACTGTTCTTTCGTTTACAGCCTGGCTCCTTACCTGGTATTCACTCCCATTATTTTCGTGCTCTCCCATGTGGTGACTGACAATGAGGTGTTCTTTGTAGAATTTGCACAGCTGTTCATGATTGTGTGGATCGCCATACTGGTGTTTATCTCCATCCGGGAGATCAACAATTATACGATCAAAGAAACTGTTAAGATTATCGGTCTCACGGCGTTTACAATTCTGATTGCGCTGCTGTTGGCATTCATCATTTATGTTTTGTGGTCACAGGTGTTTGATTTCGTACAGTCCATATTCGGAGAGGTGGTGTATAAGATTGGCAACTAAGTGGAAGCAAAAATGGAATAATAAGATTGCTCTTCTGCTGTCGGTAGTGTGTCTTCTGACCTTGCCAGGCGTACTTTCCGCTCCCCTGACAGTGCAGGCTGCAGCGCAGGAGCTGAACGGACACAAGCTGATTGCAGAGAATGACAGCTACTCGTTGTACATGAATGAAGAATATCTCTCCATCATAGTGCAGGATAAGGCCACAGGCAGGTACATGGAATCTGCAGTCTCTTACGATGACGGAAAGAACAATGATCTGTGGCTGGGCCAGATGCGTTCTGCGTTGGTACTTCAGTTGATTTACGGCACTAACGATAACCTCCAGGCAGATCTCATCAATGACGATGTGACAAAGACCATCAACTATACGAATAACGGTTTTTCCGCTGATGTTTACTGGAACAAATACAAGCTGGGAATGACTTTGGAGGTTGAACTCACAGAAGACGGCGTGGTGACACGGATTCCCGACGAATCCATCCGGGAGGACGATACAACTTATTACATTGGAACCATTACAATGTATCCCTATCTCGGAGCTACCTACCTGGACAGCAAAGAAGGCTATATGTTCATCCCTGACGGAAACGGCGCTCTGATCTATCTGGATGACAAGGAAGGACGGTTCAAGAGCGGTTTCTCCAGTATGATTTATGGTACGGACGTGGGCTTCGTAGACAGCGGTGTCGTCACCCTGTTCTGGGATCGCTATAAGATGGTGAACAATGCCAACGACGTGATGGCTCCTGTGTACGGTATGGCTTACACGGAAGACGGTATCGCATATCTGGCGGTTGTGGAAGACGGAGCCGAGAGAGCTACCATAGAGGCATCACCCAACGGTTCTAACATTGATTATAACCGTATTTCGGCAAGGTTTATCGAGAGAAGGCTGTATAAACAGCCTACCAGTAACAATACTACAGTAGGTTCCTTCGATGCTTTGGAATCCGACAGAAGCCACTCGAACCTTCAGGTGCACTATCTGTTCCTCTCAGGGAATAATGCCAACTATAGCGGCATGGCTGTAGCTTACAGAAATTATCTGTTAGATAACGGTGGACTTACCGTGAAGGAGGACTCCTATCGAACCAGGGTTGATTTCCTGGGAACGGATCGGGAAGCCTGGGTGATTGGCACTAATGCTGTAGTCATGACTACAGTGGATGATATCCGTGAGATTTATTCAGATCTGGAAACCGCAGGTGTGACAAATATGTTCAGCGCCTATAAGGGTTGGCAGAAAGGCGGAATTTATAATCTGCCTGTGACTTCCTACAAGGCGGACAGTAAGATAGGCGGAACCTCAGAACTTACAAAGCTTTTCAAGGAGGCTGCTGAAAAGAATATTCAGTTCTACTTATATGAAGATGCACTGCGGATCAATCCGGATGAAAATAACGCGACCTTTAACGTGATCAAACAGATCAACAAGAGAAAATATGTTGAAGATACTTATAAGGATGTGTATGAGGAGTTCAATTTCCTCACGCCTGCCAGAACGAATACCTTACTGACTAAGTTTGTGGGCAGCGCTGCGAAAAAGAGTGTAAACAACATAGCGATTGCCGGTGTCAGCAACACCCTGTTCAGCTATACTTACAGTGGAAAAACTTACACGCGGTATGAATGTGCGGACAGCTACGATCAAATGTTCAGTGCTCTGGATAGCAGTACGAACCTTGTGCTGGAAACTCCTTACGCGTACCTGTGGAAATATACGGACGCATTTCTGGATATGCCGCTCTACACCTCCAGTTACATATATGAGGACGAGAGCATTCCCTTCATGTCAATGGTACTGAAGGGTGTGATTCCGGTTTATTCAGACTATGTTAATTTTGAGGCCAACAAGCAGGAATTCTTCTTAAAGATGGTAGAGGCAGGAACCTATCCTTCCTTTTACATTACCAAGGAGAGCTCCGCTGACCTGATTTATACCAACTCCAGTGATATTTACAGCTCCGAGTACAGTGTATACCGTGACACCATCATCGAATATTCAAAAGAACTTGGAGCGGTAAACGAAAAGGTGGCAGGCGCGTTCATTACAGGGCACGAAATCAGAGAGAACGGTATTAGGGTCGTAACCTATGACAACGGTGTGAAGATCTACATTAACTACAGTAATTCTGAGCAGAGTGCAGACGGTCACACCCTCGAAGGAATGTCCTATAAGGTGGTTGAGTAAATGAGTAAAGAAAAGAAAACCAAAAACCCAAAAGGTAAGATTGGAAAACTTGAAAGGAAAGATGCCATTGCGGGCTATCTCTTCATTTTGCCCTGGCTCATAGGCGTGCTGTTATTCATGCTCTATCCTCTCTGCCAGTCTTTCTACTACATGTGGTTCAATATCAGAATCACACCGCTGGAGACAAAATTCAATTATGTAGGAACAGGTAACTTCACCCAAATTTGGCTGGAGAATCCCGAATTTCCTCAGCAGATCGTGACCTATCTGTGGCAGACTATCCTGGAAGTGCCTATCATCGTGGTGTTTGCCCTGATGATTGCAATTATGTTGAACGGCAAGATCAGGCTGAAAGGTTTCTTCCGTCTGGTGTTCTTCCTGCCGGTAATCATTGTCAGCGGACCTGTGATGAACATGCTGGTGGATGAGGGTGCTGCTACGATTCCGGCCATGAACGTCCAGTCCATTGTGTCGGCTCTTGACACCTTCCTGCCATACAGCTTGGCGGAATCCATCGGAGATCTCTTTTCCAGTATGATCATGATACTCTGGTATTCCGGAGTGCAGATATTGATCTTCCTGTCAGCGTTGCAAAAGATTGACGCATCCCTTTATGAAGCTGCCAAGATTGACGGCGGCTCCAAGTGGGAATGTTTCTGGAAGATCACATTGCCTACTGTCAAGCCCATGATTCTGTTGAATGCAGTCTACACCGTGATTTTCCTGTCTAGCAACGAGCAGAACAGCTTGATTACTATGATACAGTCAGCCATGTTCTCCGGCACAAAAGAGAAGGGTTATGGCTATGCGTCGGCAATGGCTTGGATGTACTCGTTGATAGAGGCGCTGGTGGTACTGATTTTCTTCCTGTTCTTAGGTTCCAAGAAAGACATCTATGACAGACAGGTGAAGCGCAGAAAGCGCCAGATGAAGAAAGAAGCCAGATTGGTAAAGAGAATAGAAAGGAGGGGAGCCCGCAATGTCAAAAAGCTCGAGCGCGCACGTAAAAAGCGCAACTACAAGACCTACAGCGGTGAAGGAGATTATCGCTAAGAAGTTCACCAAGGAAAAGTTACAACGGTTCGTGTTTGGCACCAGAGAAAAAGAAGGTGTCGGCAAGCAGATTGTTGTATATGCCTTGTTGATTTGTATCGGATTTATATACCTGTATCCAATCCTATACATGATAAGTACCAGCTTCATGAACAGAGATGACTTGCTGGACTCTTCCATCAAGTGGATTCCTAGTACACTGTTTCTCAGCAATTACATTGACGCTGCAAGGAGTATGGATTTCTGGGCATCCCTTGGCAAGGGAATTTTGATAGCGGGTCTGCCCACTCTCTGTAATGTAGCGGTCTGTATGGTAATCGGTTACGGCTTTGCAAGCTTTAACTTTAAAGGTAAGACTATCCTTATGGGTTTGTTGATCTTTTCCTATATTTTGCCCAGCCAGGTAACAATGATTCCTACCTATGTGCTGTACAACAATATAAAGATATTGGGAACTATATGGGCATTTATCCTGCCGGCTCTTTTCGGAAACGGGCTGAATGCACCAATCTTTATCCTGATTTTCTATCAGTTCTTTAAACAGGTGCCAAAAGTGCTGATAGAGGCGGCAAAGATTGACGGTGCGGGATACTTTAAGTCCTTTGTACGGATTGCGGTTCCCTCTGCTGCACCGGCAATCCTTACCGTATTCCTATTTTCCTTTGTGTGGTACTGGAACGAGTCCTATCTGACGGAGCTGTATGTGAGAGGACTTACCACCCACAGTGACTGGACGAATCTGGTGATTCAGCTTAAGAACTTTGCCAGCAACTATAACGACACCAGAGCCACCGGCACCGGCACCATGGCTACCGACCTGAACGAGACCATAAGATTGGCTGCCACCATGTTAAGTGTCCTGCCGCTGATGATCATGTACTTCTTCCTGCAGAGATATTTTGTGGAGAGTATCGACAGGACCGGTATTACTGGCGAATAGTGTGAGAAGAAGTTATAATGCTCACAGTAGAGACTGTTTCGCAAAGAACTTCTATGTCTCACACAGAAGAATCACAAGAGGGTGTTTATGCCCCTCTTTGGACGGCGATTTTTCACATGAATTGACTGACAGAATCTAAGATCGGCACGGTGCCGGGTTAGAGATAAAAAAGGAGGAAAAGAGATGAAAAAGAAAATTCTAAGTGCGCTGCTTGCGTTGACAATGACAGCGTCTCTCGCTGCCTGTGGTGGCGGAACTTCGGGGGGGCCGTCCGGAAATGTGGATGAGAACGGCGTGACCACCGATGAGATTACCCTCACTTACTGGCATTTTGAAGATGAGACCACTATGAAGCTGATGGCGGAAAAGTTCACAGATCTTTATCCCAATATCAAGGTCGAGGTTCGTCTGATCGATGATATGAGCGCAGATCTGTCCGCAGCGGCTACCGCGGGAAATTTCCCTGATGTATTTTCCAGTACGGATTCCGATACAGCGCTGGCAAATATGTACTGGGCGGATATTTCCGAGTACTATGATGCGGATCCTGAGACTAAAAATCTGCTGCCTACCATCAACGAGTATGGTCTGGGATGCTTCGACACCAATGCAAGATTTGCAGTACCTACAAACTATGCACCCAGCGCAATCTTTATCGACCAGAACGTAATCAAAAAGCTGAATCTGAAGATGCCCAGAACTGACTGGACCTGGGCGGAAATGATCCAGCTGATCAAGGATGCTACACAGCCCGGCTCCGCAGGTGAGATGCAGTATTATGGCCTTGGTTACTACAACAGACTGGATTCCCTGTATGGTATTGCTGCTTGCTCTCCTGAAGAGCGCGCCATCAAGGGAGAGTTCGGTTTCAACGGAGAGGATTTTGATCTGTCCTACTGGGCAGTTGGCGAGCAGGAGTTCTCTGAACTGAAGCTGGCAGGTTATGTTGCTCCTCAGCAGAATACTCTGGAAGCGGAGGAATGGGCCGGTGATTTTGAGGCATGGTTTGGTAACACTGGGCATGTTGCAGTGTTCTCTGAGGGTTTCTGGACCTTCCCAAACCTTTGGGGTGCGGATGGATATCAGGATCAGTATGGTCTTGACATTGTTCCCTATGTAACTCCTAACGTAGTTGATGAAAAAGAGCACAACGTGATTGGCCAGATGTTCATGGCAGGTGTTTCCAGTTCCTGTAAGTATAAATATGAGGCTTATCTGTTACTGAAGTTTATGACCTTTGGCGTAGATGGGTGGAATGCAAGACTAAGCATTTATGAGGATCCTGAAATCAAAAATACTGCAGAGGTATCTCTAAGGAATGCAGGTATGCCTATGCCTCTGACCTTGGAGACAAGTATTTGGGATCGTTACAAGCAGTTGTTCTATCATTATGAAGAGAACAAGACCTACTGGGACGACTTCTTTGCAAGTGTGACCAGACCTGTGCCTTATGGCTGGTACAACATTGCCGGCTACTGGAATTTCTGTGACCAGTACTTTAATAAGGTTGGCGGTACAGGTATCCATAATCTGGTAGATGCCGGTACCGGCAAGGCAGCAGACTACGTGGAGAGAGCGACTGAGCAGGCGAATTACTATCATGCGGAGGCTATGATCGCTTACTTCGGACCCAGCGGATATGATATCCTGTCCGAGGAAGAGCTGGCTAAGTATCAGGCAGTGGTAGATGCCTTTGTGCCGGATTAAAACAGCACAAGGGTTTCTATAGATTCAATTCAAGGAAATAATTGATCAGGGGGCAGGATGCTCCGCTCCCTGATCCAAAGCCGCTGAAAGCGGCAGAAAGAGAGGAAAATATGAAAAAGAAATTCTTGAGCGTACTGCTCGCAGCTGCAATGGTTGCTTCTCTTGCAGCATGTGGTGGTAACGATGGCAGCAGCGAGCAGCCTAACAGTGAAGTAAATGATGGTGTAGACGGAAATGATGCCGTAGAGGTTACACCTGAAACAATTCCTGATCCTTATGTGCATTATACCTTTGATGAAGGTGCTGATGAAGCTTACACGATAGTAGAGCGCGCTGAGAATGCGCCTGGTGACAATGACGGCGCTATTCATGGTATTGTTGATTCCGCCGATACGCTGGGTTATGCTGACGGTCCTGTAGGTCAGGCGCTTTATCTGGACGGAAAGCATGGTCTGAATCTGAATTTTGAACCTACTAATACTGATGCTTATACCATATCTTTCTGGATGAATGCAGACAGATTGGGACAGTTTGGTCCTACGCTGCAGATGGGCTATAATGTTGGTAAAGCAAATGATGTAGCTTGGATGAATATAACACAGAGTGATTGGGGTGACGGTGGTAGTAATATCTTCCCTGTTGTATGGAACCGTAACGCGAGATACAATGCTCAGGATGGCACAGCTTGCGACGCATGGATGCAGATTTTTGATAATGAAGTTCACGGCAAAAGAGAATGGGCAATGATCACTGTCGTTGCTACCGGTGAAAAGCAGGAGGGTTTGACCGCTGCTGGAGTTGAATTTACCCGTGCACAGGTTTATCTTGACGGTGTTATGAGGTACGACAGCCAGACCGTTATTGATGAGCAGTGGGGTTATGATTTCTGTCTGGCTCCCGGCTTCATGCAACCCGGCGACTTCAAGTTTGAGGCTTGGTTCGGTATTAACTACTGGGATGTTATTTACAAGGGATTTGTAGATGAGTTCTATGTATTTGACAGCGCTCTGACACCTGGTCAGGTTCTGTCCCTGTATCAGCTTGGTAATCCTAATGTTGAATCCAAAGCTCCCGAAGGAACTCCTGTAGAGGAAGAGCCTAAGGATCCTGTAGTTACTATAACTGGTACGCAGGTTGGCGCGGAGGATTTCACTACCGGTTGGTGGTCTGTATTTAGTGATGGATATGCAGTTCCCTCCGGCGAGACCGTTTCCAAGACCTTTATAAACTGGCACGGTGCTGAGGCTGCTAACTATAACAACTTTATCGTTGTTCTGCAGAGTGAGGCTGTCAGCCCTCTTGAAAAGTCTGCTGACTGTGTTGAGTATGCAGTACTTCGTGCTGATAACTGGGGCTGGAGTATGATTAATGGCGAGCAGGTAAATTCCGATAGGCTGGATGTGTTGGGCTGGACTGTTGAAAGCGATTGGAATTGGGATACTATGGTAGCTGACATACAGGGCGCTACTGTTACCATATCCGTTACCAACAACGGTGACACCGCTGATGTAGAGTGCCAGATCGTTTCCGCAGATGGCACCACCACTCATTTCCAGAACTACAAGAATATCCCCATTAGTGGCGATTTGGCCTTCAGTTTGGGTGTAGATCACTCTTTGATTGACATTCAGGACTAACCGCAAATGGATGTAATAAAATTTGTGAAATAAGTGCGTCAGATATATCACAATAAGACGGCGGTGTATCTGATCTGAGAAAACACTCCGGGTTACGGAAATATACGGAATCCGGAGTGTTTTTTAAAAAGAAGTTAAGATCTAAATATCAAAATGTAGATGCGGGTGTACTGGATAGGAAAACAGTGCTTCCGGATGTGTGTTTTGGACATTGTCAGATGGGAATTTTCACAAAATGATACTTAAAACCATAATATCGCCCCTTTCTTTGCAAAAACTTTCTGCAAATAGATTAAAGATGCCTTTGAACCCTACATTGTAGCACTGATTGTTTATGTTTAGCCGTGCAGGACGGCAGAATGAGAGGAAAAATGAAAAGATTAAAAAAGCTGCTGATATTGCCGATGCTTTGCTTTATGATGATATTGTATTCCTGTCCGGTAAAAGCGGAGGAGGCAGTCTACAGCACATCGGAAAATGGCGTTACAGTCACGTTGCAGACGGATAAGTCTGAGTATAAGGCAGGGGAAGAGATTCATTACACTATCACTGTGGAAAACAACAGATACAGCTGGAATACTAATCAGTTTACCCTGATTTACAAAAACACAGAAGGATTGATCCCTGCTGCAGAGGATTCCATGCCAGATACCATGCCCGCCATTGCTTACGGGGAAAGTGCTTCTATCAGCGGTATTATGGTGGGAGATCCGGAATTATTTCCGAGATCCGGCTCATTAGGTTTGATTGTGGGTATTGTTGTGGGTGTTGTAGTGTTGGCAGCAGTAGTTGTGGTAATTCTGTCGCTGCTTCGGAAAAAGAAAGGCGGAACCAAGGCAGCAGCGCTGGTGCTGGCGGCAATCCTGGCAGGCGGAGTCCTGCCGTCTTCGGTACAGGCGGCGGATGAGACTGTGGACATGAGCCCTTATCTGCGGATCACATATGCGGGTCAGGAAGTCATAGTACGTGCTACCATGAATATCCCCATGACACAGCAGCTTCAGGTGATTCCTACGGAAAGCAGACTGACTTACCAGAGAATTACCTGTCATGATCCTTCTATTTTCAGAGATTTTGACGGCACTTATTATATCATCGGTTCTTTCCTGACAGGGGGATCGACGAAGGATCTTTACAACTGGACCAGCATGGATGCTACTTTCCAGGCACTCTCCCAAGAGGTCAAGGATCAGGTCAGAGCCTGGAACAAGGATGAGACGGCAGGTAACTGGAACGATTATCTGTGGGCTCCGGATATTGTGTATAATCCTATCATGGGCAAGTACTGCATGTATCTCAGTGCCAACGGGGATGATTGGAAGTCCAATATTGTACTGCTGACAGCGGATAAAGTGGGTGGCCCGTATTCCTATGAGGGTTCTATCGTCTACGGTGGTTTTGTCCAGGAGAATTTCGGTGAGACAGATGCGCCCCAGGTACTGGGTACAGATCAGATTCCGGAGAGATATGTGACCAACGGTATTGCCAACAGAAAGTGGGGCGACATGTGGCCAAACTGCATCGATCCCTGTGTGTTCTATGACAGTGAGGGAAATCTATGGATGAGCTATGGCTCCTGGTCAGGCGGTATCTTTATGCTGGAGCTGGATGAGGAGACGGGCCTGCGTGATTACAATGTGACTTATGAGACAAATGAGCACTCCGATGCATATTTTGGAAAGAAGATTGCCGGCGGCGCTTATGTGTCCGGCGAGGCATCCTATATCCAGAAAATAGGGGATTATTATTATCTCTTCATCTCTTATGGAAATTTAGAAGCCGCTGGCGGTTATAATGTCCGGATATTCCGTTCGGAAAAACCGGATGGGGAATATGTGGATCTGTTGGGAAATTCCGCATTTTATGACAAGTATGAGTTCAATTATAACCAGTCCGTGGGCGTGCGCCTGTTTGGCGGCTACAAGTGGCGTGTTTTTAACAGCGGTCTGGTGGCTCAGGGACACAATTCCGCATTTGTTGACGAGGATGGCCGGGCATACATTGTATTCCACACTCGTACCGACAATGGCACCGAGGGGCATTATGTGAAGGTACATCAGCTTTTTACCACAAAGGAAGGCTGGATCGTAGCAGCTCCCTATCAGACCACGGGAGAAGCGCTTGCAGATGGGGGCACAGCAGCGGCTTCGGTGGCAGGTGATTATGAAGTGATCCTGCATGAACTGGATATTGACTATAAGAATCTGGAGACTAAAAAGCCCGTATTCATTACTCTGACTGAGGATGGACAGATTACCGGCGCCTATGAAGGAAGTTGGTCTATTGAGGAAGGAACCTCTTATATTACATTAATCCTGAACGGTAAGGAATATAGCGGCGTGACTCTTTCCATGCAGCTAGAGTTTAGCACAATTAAAACGCAGGTATTTACGGCAGTGGGGCTGAGTGATCAGGTGACAGTCTGGGGCAGCAAGACAATCGATTAAGTATGGCGCGAGATGGAGTAATAGGTGTTAAGAGTTAGCAAGGTAACGCAGGAAGGAGATATTGTGAAAAAGAACAAACAGTTATTTATTATTGCAGGTATCGTAGTAATACTGGCTATTGCAACTGTTACGGTCTTTTTATTGAGAAATATTATTTTTTCGGAGAAAGTGGACAGCGATTTTGCAGTGAACTATGATGGGATTGCGACCGGCACTGTGAATGCAAGAGTCTCCGTACATGATCCTTCCATCATAAAAGCAGACGGAACCTATTACATTTTCGGTTCCCATATGGATGGAGCTTACAGCACGGATCTGCGCTCCTGGACGCGATTGGGAAATGGCTATAATTCTTCTAATACGGTATATGGAGATCTGTTTGCAGAAGGTCTTCATGTATTTGATTACGCGGGAAGTGCGGATAGCTTGATTCCAACGGATGACGGGGGCTATCATGTATGGGCGCCGGATGTGATCTATAATAAGACCACAGGGCTTTATTATATGTATTATTGCACCACATCCACCTGGAATGCGTCGAATCTTTGCTACGGTGTCTCTGAGACAGTGGAGGGTCCTTACGAGTGGCAGAGAGCGTTGATCTATTCCGGGTTTACCTCGGATACGCTGGCGGCTACGGATGTTCTGGATTATGTGAGTGAGGAGTATGCCCTGGAAAATTATACCACCAAGTCCGGCAGGGAATATAATTTTGCTTCCTGGCCCAATGCTATCGACCCCACTGTTTTTTATGATGAGGACGACAGATTGTGGATGGTATACGGTTCCTGGTCCGGCGGTATTTTCCTGCTGGAGCTGGATCCGGCTACCGGTGAAGTGATTCATCCGCAGGCGGATCCGGAAAAAATGGTGGATCCCTATTTTGGCAAGAGACTGTTGGGCGGCGGACATAAGTCCATTGAAGGCCCGTATATCATATATGATAAAGAGAGCGGTTATTATTAT
>JAFLRO010000001.1 GCA_022511425.1 Acetatifactor sp. | reverse complement strand
ACAGACAGCGCGGTACCAAGATCCATCCCGGTGTCAATGTTGGCATCGGCGGAGATGATACCCTGTTTGCATTGGTTGACGGTGTTCTTCGTTTTGAGAGAAAGGGCCGCGACAGGAAGCAGGCTTCTGTGTATCCTGTAGAGAAATAAGCTTACGAGTGATTCAAGGCTTCAGGCGCTGCCTGGAGCCTTTTCTCAGTGTGAAAAGTGTGAAAAGCAAGGACAGCGATACTTTTCGGTGATTGTTTGTGCTGTCATAGGCGGCATGACGGGATGTGTGAATTAAAGAGAGGTTGGTAGGGATGTTTGCGGACAGAGCCAGGATATTTGTGAGAAGCGGGAAAGGGGGAGACGGGCATGTCTCCTTCCGGCGTGAAAAGTATGTTCCTGCAGGCGGACCGGACGGCGGTGACGGCGGCAGAGGCGGTGATGTAATTTTTGAAGTGGACGAGGGGCTGAATACTCTCATTGACTTCAGAAACACACGTAAATATAAGGCCGGAGACGGTGAGCCGGGCGGCAAGCGAAACTGCCGAGGAAAAGACGGTGAGGACATAGTGATCAAGGTTCCTCAGGGAACAGTGATCCGAGAAGCTCAGAGCGGTCAGGTCATAACCGATATGTCGGGAGAGAATCGCAGAGTTTTGCTACTCACCGGCGGTAAAGGCGGAAACGGCAACCAGCATTATGCCACCAGTACCATGCAGGCGCCTAAATACGCCCAGCCCGGACAGCCTGCGCAAGAACTGGAGCTTTTTCTGGAGCTGAAGGTCATCGCTGATGTAGGCCTGGTAGGCTTTCCCAATGTGGGGAAATCCACCTTTCTTGCAAGAGTTACCAACGCACGTCCAAAGATTGCCAACTATCATTTCACTACATTGAACCCCAATCTGGGCGTGGTGGATCTGGAGGGAACGAAGGGCTTTGTGATTGCCGATATCCCGGGGCTCATTGAGGGAGCATCGGAGGGCGTGGGACTGGGTCATGAATTCCTGCGGCATATTGAACGTACCAAGGTAATCATTCACATTGTGGATGCTGCCGGCACGGAAGGTCGCGATCCCATTCAGGATATTTATGCCATCAACAGGGAGCTGGAAGCATATAATCCCGATATTGCAAAGAGACCTCAGGTAATCGCCGCAAACAAGATAGATGCCATCTATGACGTTCAGGAAAGCCCTGTGGAGGCCATCAAGGCGGAGTTTGAGCCAAAGGGAGTGCCTGTTTATCCCATCTCAGCGGTCAGCGGAGAGGGTGTAAAGGAGCTTCTTTACAAGGTAAATGAGATGTTGGAGAACTTAAGTCAGGAAGTCACAGTATTTGAGCGAGAATACTTCCCGGATCGGAATGCTTTTGGAAACTCTGATGAACCATATACTGTTGAGTATGACGCCGATGAAGATGTGTATGTGGTGGAGGGACCGAGAATTGAGAAAATGCTTGGTTACACCAATCTGGACAGCGAGAAAGGGTTTACTTTTTTCCAGAATTTCCTGAAGGACACAGGTATCCTGGAAGAATTGGAAGCACTGGGGATTCAGGACGGAGACACAGTCCGTATGTATGGTTTGTCTTTTGATTATTACAAATAAGAAATAAACTGCTGAATGGTGTAGGCAGAATGTGTGACAGTCAAATACCCCAGCAAGTTAACAGGTTATAAATTAACAGGGTATAAAGTTTGTTAAGGGGTAAAAGTGAGGTAAAAGATAATGACAAGCAAGCAGAGAGCATATTTAAAGAGTCTTGCAAGTAAGCTGGATCCCGTTTTTCAGGTGGGTAAGTCAAGTTTGACTCCAGAACTTACGGAAGCTATCGGTGAGTTTTTTAACAACAATGAGCTGATTAAGGTTGCTGTGCTGAAAAACTGTCTGGATGACCCCAGGGAGATTGCCCAGACGGTTGCAGACCGTACCCATTCTCAGGTAGTGCAGGTGATCGGAAAGAAATTTGTGCTGTACAAGCCTGACAAGGACAAGCCCAAGATACAGCTGCCCAACTAAAGGAGTATTTTTATGAGCAAGATTGGTATCATGGGAGGTACTTTCGATCCAATCCATATAGCTCACTTGATGCTGGCAGAGTGGGCTGCAGATGCCGCAGGACTGGAACAGGTATGGCTCATACCTACAGGTCAGTCCTATATGAAGGCTGACAGGAGTATACTGCCGGGAAATGAGCGGCTGCATATGGTCAGGCTGGCCATAGATGGGAACGACAGACTGAAATGCCTGGACCTGGAGATTAAAAGAGGGGGCTACACATATAGTTATGAAACCGTAGAGGAGCTGCATGAACTGTATCCGGAGCATCAGTTTTACTTTATCGAGGGTGCAGACTGTCTCTTTACCATGGAGAATTGGAAATGCCCTGAACGTCTTTTGGCTGGCTGTACTATACTGGCGGCGGTGCGGGGAGATGTCTCGATTCAGAAATTAGAAGAAAAGCGGACAGAACTTCTTGCGCGTTATGGCGGTGAAATACAGCTGATGCCGTTTCTTCAAATATCCATTTCTTCCACGGAGATACGAAGGCGTCTAAGTTGTGGAGAGAGCGTGCGCTATATGGTTCCGGACAAGGTGCTTCAATATATTCAGCATATGGGGTTGTATCATGAGTGAGGGGAAAGTAAAAAAACTGTCCTTGAAAAAGCTGCGAAAAGCTATTCGGAAAGCGCAGAATGCTAAGCGTTATGAACACACTTTGGGCGTAGAATACACGGCAGCTGCCCTGGCCATGCGCTATGGAGCAAACGTACAGGATGCTGTATTGGCAGGGCTTTTACACGACTGCGCCAAGTGCATGTCAGATGAGAAATTGCTTAATATCTGTGAAAAACAGGGCATTCCGGTGACGGAAACTGAGCGTCAGCTTCCGTTTCTGCTCCATGGCAAAGTTGGTGGCTTTCTGGCAGAAAATAAGTATGGTATCCGCAATCAAGATGTAATAAATGCCATTCTTTATCACACCATGGGAAGAGAAGACATGAGTCTGCTTGAAAAAATTGTATTTGTAGCAGACTATATAGAGCCGGGAAGAAATCGTGCACCCTATTTGGGGGAATTGAGGGAATTAGCCTTTCAGGATTTGGATAAGGCATTGTTGCAGATTCTGGAAGGAACACTTTCACACTTGAAATCGAACGGATGGACAATCGATTCCAGGACAGTGGAGACATGGAACTATTACAAAGCATACGTGGAGCAGAAAACATCCGAACATAAGATGGTCTAAAGATTACTGTTATTTTGGAAAGGTGGAATTTTATGGATAATAAATCATTGGAGATGACAAAGCTGGCAATTTCGGCTTTGGAAGATAAGAAAGCCGAGGATATCCGGGTGATTGATATCAGCCAGGTATCTGTGCTGGCGGATTACTTTATCATAGCCGGAGGCGGGAATCAGAGCCAGATACAGGCACTTAGTGATTATGTGGAGGAAAAACTCGGCAGAGCGGGCTGTCCGGTACGCCAAATTGAAGGGTATGACACAGCAAATTGGATTTTGCTTGATTTTGGTGATGTGATCGTTCACATTTTTGACAAGGAAAACCGGCTGTTGTATGACCTGGAGCGTATCTGGAGGGATGGGAAACAGATTGATGTGAAGGATTTGTAATCTTTTGAAAGAACTAATAAAAGTGACGTTCACGACACGCCATTCGCAAAACGCGCCTCCGGCGCTTCCCGCTGCGTTGCAGCTCCTAAAGAGGGGTGTAAACACCCTCTGGCTCATAGAGTGGCACTCACTTCGTCGATACATACGTAAAAAAGCTTTTATGCAAGCATAAGCTTTTTACGTATGTATCGACGCGTGAACTGTTGGGGTAAAAAAAGAAAGTTTCAAGAGCGTTGTCTTGGAACTTTCTTTTTCGTTCTTAACAATAGAAGATTCGCGGAGCGTATTTTCTATTGTATGCAGTTTATGCTGCCAATTCGCTATACTGTGGTCTCGTTGTGTCTGTCAGCCAGGTGCATAAAGAAGCTGATCAGATAGAGTCCGCAGATACCTACAAGTGTGTAGACAATCCTGGAAAACCATGACATGTTTCCGAAGATATAAGCCACCAGGTCAAAGCGGAACAGACCAATCAGCGCCCAGTTGATAGCACCGATGATTGCGATGGTCAGCGCAGTACTGTCCAAAAATTTATTTCCCATATTTTCCCTCATTTCTGCCGCTTTAGCGGCTGTTTGACCTTTCATTCTAAAGTTTCCACACGGCTTTTACAGGACCGGCTGTATTAATTTCTGCAAAATATTTTATTTTATACAGGGGCTAAAATGTAGTATTACCAAAAAAACACGGACATTCCCTTTGATTTTGCTGTAATCAGCACGTCGGCTGCTGGCGAATAAAGGAATATCCGTAATTTTTTGTCATAAAAACATCACTATATTAAATTTTTGGAAATATAGGTTGTGAAATATAGGGTTTGTCTCTATGTCAACGATAGAAACGGAATACACCGAATACTTTACCAAGTATTTGACAGTCATCTACGATAATGGGATCCATAGTATCATTCTCTGGCTGCAGGCGGATATGACCGTTTTCTTTATAAAATGTTTTTACTGTTGCAGAGTCATCAATTAAAGCAACAACAATCTCGCCGTTATTTGCAGTGGAGCATACGTTGACAAAGACTCGGTCTCCGTTGAAGATTCCGGCATTTATCATGGAATCGCCTCTCACATTCAAAATAAAAGATTCGCCTCTGGGAACAACGTCTGCTGGAACAGGAAAGTAATCCTGAATGTTTTCTTCAGCCAGAATGGGCTGTCCGGCGGCTACATTTCCAACTATGGGCAGACTCACCATCTCCGTACGTACCATCTGAAAATTGTCGTCACAAATTTCAATAGCTCTTGGCTTGGTTGGGTCACGGCGTATATAGCCGTTCTTTTCAAGAGTTTCCAAATGAGAGTGAACAGAAGATGTGGACTTCAGGTTGACAGTCTCACAGATTTCTCGAACTGTAGGCGGATAGCCTTTGCGCAATATTTCATCCTTAATATAATTGAGAATTTCCTGCTGCTTTGGTGTGATCTTACCAAATCCCATATATTGCCTCCCATTCTGCCTTTTTTGGCGCAAAAGGGGTTTTAAAGTTATTCCCCTGAATATTTATGTTTCTTTCCATAATTTTAACATAGTCCTTTAAAAAAAGCAAACATATATTCCAAAAATATGTTCGATTTTTATGTTGACAAACAGATGTTCTTGTGTTAACATACAATCAGAACAGATGTTCTCGAACATATGATTGTGAACTGGGGCGTCAGAAAGATAGTTGATATCATTGCAAACCGAGTGTTAATAAGATAGTTGATTAGGAAAGGAATGAAAGAATGAGAACACAGAGAAACCAATATGAGATGAATGAGAGAGAAGCAAAGAGATACGCCAGAATGCTGCGTCTTCAAAGAGAGCGCAGAAGAAAGTGTCTTTCAGCATTTATAGCATTGCTTGCAGCCGTGGGAATGATTCTTATCTGCTCTGTGTCTTACGGCTCAATCAATTCCAGTGCAAATGACGGTTTCAAATATTACACCAGCGTTACTGTGGAGGCAGGAGAGTCTCTGTGGGTGCTGGCAGAAGAGTATGTGGACGGAGTACACTATGACAGCCGTGAAAGCTATATTGCAGAAGTATGCAGTATCAACCATCTGGCTGACGAAAATGCCATAACTGCAGGGCAGATGTTGATTCTTCCTTATTACTCCCAGGAGTATGTTCGATAAGAGTAATATGTGCGATAAGCAACAAACATCTTGCTCTATTGTTCCGTGTCTTCCCGTAGACGCACATATTTTGCAGCTTTTCTGCGGCGTTCATCCGCCTGTGCTGCATAATGCTTACGAGTGGTATTAACATCTTTATGACCTAAAACATCTGCAACCAGATATATGTCCCCTGATTCCTGATAGAGAGTAGTGCCATAGGTACTCCTCAGCTTGTGAGGCGTAATTTTCTTAAGAGGAGTCACTCGGGAAGTATATTTTTTCACAAGGTTTTCTACGGAACGCACGGCAATACGCCGATTCTGGAGCGACAGGAAAAGCGCATCCTCATGACCTTCAGCCGGTATGACCAATTCTCTCTGTTCAAGATAGTCCAACAGTGCTGTTTCTACTTCTTCACCAAAATAGATGATTGCTTCATATCCGCCTTTGCGTCTTACCTTAATTCCGCCAACGTCAAAATTCACGTCTGACACATCCAGACCAACACACTCGGATACACGGATTCCCGTGCCTAAGAGCAGCGTCAGCAAGGCTATGTCGCGGATTTTAGTTTTCTTGTGGTACTCCAGTTCCTTTTTAGTCAATTTTGTTCCATCTTCCACCTGATCCAGAAGAATGGCAACCTCATTAGGCTCAAGTCGGATAATTGCCTTTTCGTGCTGTTTAGGAAGGGGAACCAGGGATGCCGGATTTTTTGTTATCATCTCATTCTGATAGAAATAGTTGTAGAAGCTGCGAAGTGCTGCCAGCTTTCGGGCTTTTCCACGTTCATCGTTAGTGATCTCTCTACCGTCTTTTTGATAAAGAGACATATATTCCAGATACTCTTCAATGTCAATACGGGTCAGTTGATCCAGGATAGAGAGAGGGTAGTCTATGATTTCAAGTTTTGAACAAATTGGATTTTTTTCGTGTAGAAATTCAAAAAAGAGCCGGATATCATAGGCATAAGCCAGTCTCGTGCGAGCGGATGTATACTCCTCAATGCCACGAAAATAGGTTCTGCAGAAAGAGGGAAGAGTTTCCAACACAGCACGCATCTTCAGAATATTCTGCTTATTCTGTTCATCATGATAATTGTTTGAATTTATAATTGCCAAGGAGTTGCCCATCCTTTCTCAATTGATTATGCACCAGATTGTACTATCTCTATTTTAGTATTTTTGTAAAATAATGACAATAGAAATTATATTTTTATTCCGCCAGGATAAACTTTTACTTGAAAATATAACCATTTATAAAAGTTGGAATATGGGAGGAAGGAATACTTTTTGTATCAGATGTTGAACTGGAGTGGATGTGCAATTGATCGGGTGTAAATAAACACATTTTTACATTAGAAATAACCAAAATTTGCTTGTTATGTTGGCTTATTGATAGTATGATATATGTAAAGACATAAAGAGGAGAATTGGGGGGGATAAGCAAATGAAGTTTAAACTAAACAACAAATATGTCCGCTGGGGTGTGACAGCCTTTTTAGTGATTGCAGCGGCAATTCTCTTTTATTATTTTGTATTTCACAGCAATAATATCCTGGCAGGACTGAATAGGCTTACCAACATTTTGATGCCGGTGGTGGTCGGCCTTGCTATGGCCTATTTGTTGTCACCTGTACTCAATTATATTGAGAGAAGAATTATTATTCCTATATGCGAGAAATGTGGGATCAAAAAAACAAAGCGCCGTGATTCTATTGTTCGAGGGATTAGCGTATTCCTGACAGCATTTGTTTTTCTTGGCTTAATCTATATGCTGTTTTATATGCTGATATCCCAGCTGGTACCTAGTATCCAGAATATTATCAACAATTTCGACCGATATACAGGGAATGTCATGAGCTGGATCAACCGTCTATTGGATGACAACCCTGATGTAAGGAATTATGCGCTTCAAACAGTCAATCAATACTCAGAACAGTTGGATGAGTTGATCAAGCAGCTTCCTGCCAATGCAAGAATCTGGCTCCGGACGGTTACTAACACTGCCACAAATATTCTGGGCGTATTATGGAATTTCATTATCGGCTTTATTATCTCTATCTATGTGATGATAAGCAAGGAGAAGTTTAAGGCCCAGGCAAAAAAGATTACTTATGCCTTGTTTGAACGTGATACGGCAAATATTATTATCAGTAATTTCCGCTTTACCCATAAAACCTTCATAGGTTTTCTTGGAGGAAAAATTGCCGATTCCATCATTATTGGGCTTCTTTGCTTTATTGGCGTAACATTGATGCGCACGCCTTATGGTGCATTGATCAGTATCATAATTGGTGTAACGAATGTGATTCCCTTTTTTGGACCGTATTTGGGTGCCATACCCAGTGCGATTCTGGTATTGATTGTAGATCCTCTACATCCACTGAACTGTGTTTACTTCCTGATATTTATCTTAGTGCTTCAGCAATTTGACGGCAATATTCTTGGGCCTAAGATTCTTGGCAGTTCTACAGGCCTCACCAGTTTTTGGGTGATTTTTGCCATTACCTTCTTTGGAGGCCTTTTCGGGGTTGTGGGCATGATTGTTGGTGTACCTATTTTTGCGGTGATTTATGCAGCTATTAAATCTCTCGTGAACACTGCGTTGGTCAAAAAAGAATTGTCCATAGATACTGATAAGTATGAAAAATTGGAATATGTGGATGACGAGGGCTTTCATGATCATGAACAGCTTTCAGAATCTGTTGTGAAAAAGCTTGCGGAGAAGAACAAACGTTGGAAACGCTCCAAAAAGCTTGAGAATACTTCTGAGAATGCAGGAGATGACGCTTTCGGGCACTCTGGAAAAGCCTTGACTGACGCTGAAAAGAATGATTCAAAGGATACAAAATAATGAGATTTGTGATACAAAGGGTGAAAGAGGCAGCTGTTTCTGTTGATGGTGAAGAGATAGGACGAATTGGCAGTGGTTTTTTGGTACTTGTTGGCATTGCACAATCGGACACCAGAGCAGTGGCAGATAAAATGGTAAAAAAAATGATCAGTCTGCGTATCTTTGAGGATGAGAATGGAAAGACCAACTTGGATCTGAAGACAATTGAGGGACAGCTGTTGATTATTTCCCAGTTTACTCTCTATGCAGACTGTAGGAAGGGAAATCGCCCCTCATTTATCAATGCCGGGGAACCCGGTATGGCAAATGACCTTTATCAGTACATATTGGAGCAATGCCGCAGGGAGGTTCCGGTGGTGGAAGAGGGATGCTTCGGTGCAGACATGAAGGTCTCCCTTGTGAATGACGGTCCCTTCACAATACTACTGGATTCAGAAGATATTTTTTCACAAATTGGTTCATAAATATTATTAAAAAACGGAGGAAAAAGAAATGTTAGACGAAATGGCTATTGTTGGCATTGTTGTGGCAGTAGTTGTGCTGATTCTCATCCTGATCTTTTTGACAGGCTATGTGAAGGCATCTCCTGATACTGCCATCATCATCTCGGGTCTGAGGAAAAATCCCAAGGTTTTAATCGGTAAGGCCGGTATCAAGATACCTTTCCTTGAGAGAAAGGATGAACTGAACCTTCAGCTGATTCCAATTGATGTGAAGACATCCAATGCCGTTCCCACAGCGGACTACATAAACATCAATGTGGATGCCACAGTGAACGTTAAGATCAGCGATAATGAAGAACGTTTGAAGCTGGCTGCTCAGAACTTTCTGAACAAGAATGCCGAGTACATCGGCCGGGTGGCGAGGGAAGTGCTTGAAGGTAACGTCCGTGAGATCGTCGGCAAGATGGCTCTGGAGGAGATGGTTTCCGACCGACAGAAGTTTGCTTTTCTGGTGAAGGAGAACGCAGAGCCGGATCTGGCAGCAATGGGTCTAGACATCATAAGCTTCAATGTGCAGAATTTCGTTGATGGCAACGGTGTCATCGAAAACCTGGGTGTGGATAACATCGTAAAGATTCAGAAAAACGCGGCTATCTCCAGAGCAGAAAGCGAGAAGGAAATCGCAAAGGCACAGGCTTATGCAAAACGTGAAGCAAACGAAGCCGAAGTGAACGCAGAGTCTGAAATTGCTAAGAAACAGAATGAACTGGCAATTCAACGTGCAGAATTGAAGAAGGAAGCTGATATCAAGAATGCTGAGGCAGATGCTGCTTACCGTATACAGGAAGAGGAACAGCGTAAAACGGTAGAAATTACCACAGCTAATGCCAATATTGCAAAACAGGAGAAAGAAATCCTCTTAAAGCAGCGTGAAGCTGAAGTTATGGAGCAGGCTCTTGACGCTCAGGTGAAGAAGAAGGCTGAGGCTGACAAGTTTGCGAAACAGCAACAGGCAGATGCTATCCTCTATGAGCGCCAGCGTGAGGCTGAAGCTAAAAAATTTGAGACTGAGAAGGAAGCTGAGGCTATGAGGGCTCAGGCTGAAGCGAAGAGATATACCATGGAACAGGAAGCAGACGGTATCCGTACCAGAGGTCTTGCAGAGGCTGAAGCTATCCGTGCAAAGGCTGTGGCAGAGGCTGAAGGTATTGAGAAGAAAGCTGAAGCCATGCAGAAGATGGGTGAAGCTGCAGTGCTGGAAATGTACTTTAAAGCCCTTCCTGAGGTGGTTAAGAATGCTGCTGAACCCTTATCAAGTGTGGATCGAATTACCATGTACGGAGATGGCAATTCAGCGAAGCTGATGAAGGACGTGATGGGAACCGTTGTACAGATCACAGACGGTCTCAAGGAGGCTACCGGTGTAGATCTTCAAGCTGTGCTGTCCGGATTCCTGGCAGGTAAGGTGGCAAGTACTCAAGCAGATGCCCAAGGCTCCAAAGGCGCTCCTAGAAGTACAGGAACTGTAACCAAGAAAGATCAACCAGAAGAGTGACAGGAGAGTAGTGATAGGGAGAGCACAAATAAATAATATAGATTAATTAGTACGTGTGAAAAGGGATCAAAGGTCAAATTCACTTTGATCCCTTGTTCTTGAAATTAAATGTTCATGGAACTTAGGAGGAAATCATTCTTGTTAAATGCAGAAATTGATAAATACATGAATAAAATACTTGAATGCAGCGAAAATACAAAAGAGAAATACGGTGAAAACAGTCCGACATACATTAAGAAGATTTTATATGCTATTTATGCAAACCATACATACTTACAGGCTGTGTATGAGAATCAAATTGTGGACGCATTAAAAGGAAATGATTTTGCTACATTAAAGAGTGTATTTTATCACGCAGCGAAAGTTAAGCTTCTGCCATGTAGTTCCAGCGGTTGTGACCATTGTAATAGGCTATGGCCTTTGTTAGATTTGTTGTCATGTACAGAAATAGATAATATTTATAGAATACTTCCAAAGGAATTGCCGCTTTCATCAAATGGTTATGCGATGAATGTCAATGGAATTAATATACTGCTTTGTCTGTTATATAATAATGAGGATAATGCGCCATATGCGAAGGACAAAGTAACAGCAAAAGCAGAAAAATATGCTAAATCAAAGCAACCAATGTGGGAACGCTCAGTGATTTCCTGTTTATTGGCGATTATGGAACACGATGTTTCCGGATTATCCAAAAACTTACAAAATGTATGTGAAAGTTATAATAAAATGAATATTGCAGCATATATGAAAATACAATGTCAAAATGCATATGGATTGCTTATACTCGCTAAACATATTTTTTCTGAGCAAGAATTTAATTCAATTACATTACCGGAATATAAGAATTTTTCTAAAGATTATATAGAGTGGTTTTTTCATCAAAATAAATTATCAGACGAATTATGTATAAAATATGAAGCACCCTTGGAAAAAGTTAATGATATCTTGAAAAAACCAGTGGCAATCACTCGAATTTATCAACCATATATTAATTCAGACAACGCATACCTTACAAGCTCTGAAAAAAAGGCATGGTATATGGATACTGATACAATGATGGATGAATTTTTGGACATTATAGAATAAAATTTTAGCATTAAATACTTACTAATAAGCATATTACAGCCTATTATATGCAATGAAATTAGGCAAATTATTTCAATAATATATATTGTTACCGAGCCAACTATTCGTTAAACTGTTGTTTTGCGCATAGTTGCATCTATCTCCCCAGTAGCATACCTGTTCCCAATTTTCAATCAAGCATTATTAGATAATTTATTATTGTCGATCATAATATAGAGTGTTATATTTATCTATCTAATCATTTAAAACCATTAAATGGTCAGAAAAAATCATTAATTTCTGTAAAATAATAAGCTGCCATCTGGGCTCGTGAACTGAATTCTGCGGTCTCAAGCAGTGCTTTTACTTGTTCCTGGCTGTAAAGGTCGGCTTGGATCTCTTCATTGGCAGAGTTTCCGCTGCTGCAGGGTTCGCCTTCCACCTCTGCAAAGGCGATATATGTAGTGGTATCGGAGATGGCAACCGCGGCAAAGGATGGCGGAAGGATTTTTTTGATGCGGATCAACCGCATACCGGTCTCTTCCATCAGCTCTCTGGCGATGCAGTCTTCTAGCGTTTCACCTGGCTCCAGCATTCCAGCGCAGAGATTGTAGATACTACGGTTCACACCCATGCGAAATTCGTGGAGCAACAGCAGTTTGTCCTGACAGGTCGCCACGATGGAGACGCCACTGGGCTTTGCACCCAGATCTTCCACACCGCTCAGCTCCCGGCGGCTCACAATCTCGTATTTCTTTTCTTTACCCTGCCTGTTCAGGTAGGTTATCTCGTAATTCTTTAAATATTTTCCGTCTCTTACCTTTTCAAATCTGATACATTCCATGTTCTTGCCTTTCGTGTAGGTAACTATCATAACAATTATTTTTCTGTACTCTCTACTCCGCGCTGGAGCTTGTCTGCAAGCTTGCTAAAGTAATATATTTTCTCATTTTAATGGTTCTTAGTTAGGCATATCAATCAAATTGTTCCGCCAGGGGCGGGCTTGTTTTCTTGCGGGTGATTTCTACGAGGCCAAGTGGCGTGATGTCCACTACGGTGGTCTTGACCCTATCGAAACGAACCAGCTCACGCAGATGCTCTAAGAGCTCTATTCCGCTCTTCTGGTTTGCCATGTTGATAAAATCAACCAGAATGATACCGGAAAGATTTCGAAGTCTGAGTTGAAGGGCAATCTCTTCGGCAGCCTCGTGGTTTAGTTTTCGCAGAGCTTCTGTCGCATTCCGGCCTGTATCATTCTTGCCAGAGTTCACGTCGATGACAGTCAAAGCTTCCGTGGGCTCGATGACCAGGTATCCTCCTGATTTCAGCCATACCCTTGGCTTTAAGGCCGTATCAAGGCGTGTTTCCAAGGAATAGAGATTTGCAAGGGAAAGATGGTTGTCCTGATACAGGCGTAGTTCCTTCTCCGGCAGGTGCGCATGACAATAGGCATCCAGCTCCTGATACAGTTCAGGGCTATCGGTGACAATTTCCCGGTATTCCTCCGGAAAAGCTAAGCTATTAATAACAGCCTCCCATGGTGCAGGAGCTGTCAGCAGACATGTATAGCAACTTCTGGTAAGGGCTGTTTGCAGCAGATGACACATTTGTTCTGTAAGCTGGAAGAAATTATTCAGGACAATGTCTGCATTGACTTGTTCCTCACCCAGTCGGGTTCTTGCGATGGCACCAACGGGAGGAAGGTCTATGCCGGACTGTTTCCAGGCTAAAAGCTCCTCTCTGCTGTTCATGTTCAACAGGGCTGACGGATCATTCATCAGACAGCCGTCGCGCAGTATTGCCTTTTCTGTGAAAAGCCTTACGAGAGCCTCCTTTCTATTCCGCTCCAGCTTTGCAGAAAAGCCCAAACGGGTGGACCCCAGCATAAGGGCAAAATAATCGTTGGATATGGAGATATTAGCAGTAACGGAAGGCTGCTTAGTCTTTTGGGCATCCCGCTCTATTTGTACCAGCAGTTCGTCCCCTTCCAACAGACGGCCGTCGTAGGTGCGGTTTGTCAGGAAAGGGGTGGCGGCCTTCTTCAGGGGAAGAAAGCAGATTTGACCTTCTCCTATTTCCACAAAACAGGCATCTATATTTCTTGCAATATTTTTTATTTTACCGATGTAAATAGCGCCAATAGCGTTTACGTCGGTATCTGTAAGGAAGGAAGCCGCAGTGAGCCTTCCGCCCCTCAGAAGCAAGGCGCACCTACGGCCTCTGTACTCGGTAAAAATCAGTTTTCCACTCTCGGTATCCCGCAGACCGCGCTCATTATCCGTGATAGTGACAGAGTGCTTTGCGGGAATATTGCGGCTCATCTAACACCTCCGCTTGCGACGTCAACATGCTCCCAGCCAATCTCTCCCAGGGAGATAAAATTCCTGGTATCACCCTCCGTCACATCGTTCTCCATGACATTATTATCCGTGAACAAGTCTTCCCGTGTGATCAACAGGGCATTCTCCTGCAGTGTTTCTCCGCAGTCTGCAAGCAACGCGGTAATCACCTGTATGGGCTTGATATTTCCTGCACTGGAGGCATCCACCAGCATATAAAAGGCATCCTTCTCCCAGGTGAGTTCATAGATACCCGGACGAAGATTTACCTCCCTTGTTCCCTTCTTCGTCTCCTTAGTAATCAGAATATCATCCCTCTCCAAGAAGGATCTGACAGCATCCCGTATGGATTTCCTGCATAACGAAGTATCTGGAACTTCTGAAACCACTGAGGCTACTGAAGTTACGAAATCTTCTGAAGCTGCTGAAGATTCCGAAAAACTTGCAATATCTCTAAGCATACGTGGCTCCCTGCCCTCACGGAATCTAACAGTATAGGAAGCTGCCGCCACACTCGCCATGGCATTACCCGCTGTCTCCGGCAGTACCCTGGCCGATACCACATCCAACCCCTTTACACTTGCAGAATTCAACTGCTCCACCAACACCTGACAAGCTGTAAGTCCATTCCCAGGTGCCGGAAGCGAATTTACCTGAATATCCATATACTCCCCATTGCTGGTAAGCCCAACTCCCAAAGGCGCAGCAAAAGACATGATCTGGTGAGGACTAAACCCCGTACTGTACGTCACATCAATCCCCGCCCGACGTATTGCCTTCTGGAAAAAACGCATCACATCCAAATGCCCTATAAATCGCACCGGGCCATATTTTTTAAATTTTATACGAAGCTTCATGCCGTTCTATAATCCTTCCTACTTGCTACAATGTATTTATGGATAATATCCCTTACTGCTAATAAGGAATAATACATTTTTCTGTTTGAGCTGTCAGAATAAGTATAGCAATAATCCGACCTCTATATTTCATGAAATTCAGCATACAGGCAACGCGCGGCGGGCATGCCTATGAGCACAATTCAGCGGCGCACTTATGCCGACATGCCCACTAAAGTTGGCAGTTAGTTCAGCGGAGCGTTGCCGCGTGCACATAGGCATGCCGCCGCACGTTGCCGTAACTCTCAGATAAAATCAACACCCTGCATCCATAGCAACTCTTTCTACTCGCGGCACAACACAAATCCCGCACCCAAATCCTGCCGCACCGCACCCCTGGCATTTCACTTTACAGTTCTCAGAGACCTCCTCCCGCTTCGCCCTCTCCCATTCCCGCTTCAAAAACTCCTTACTGACTCCGCAGTCAATGAAATCCCATGGTAAATGCTCATCCGTTGGCCGCTCTCTGTGAGT
Source organism: Acetatifactor sp. (assembly GCA_022511425.1). Lineage (GTDB taxonomy): Bacteria > Bacillota > Clostridia > Lachnospirales > Lachnospiraceae > Acetatifactor. The sequence continues at coordinate 82,209 of JAFLRO010000001.1, read as the reverse complement.
ATAAAATTCCGGTGTCAAACCACACTCAGCCATGGTTTCCAGCCATCTGGCATTGTCGTAATATTCGCTCCAGGCATCGTAAAAACTGCCCTTCTCATAAACCTTCCTGATTACCTGACACAGCCTTCTGTCGCCCCTTGCCAGCACTCCTTCCATAACGCTGGCATCAGCTTCATGCCAGTTATACTTGATGCTCTTTTGATTCAGCTGCTCAGATATGGCAGTCCTGGTCAGGTAGGCCTTGTGGAGAAACTCCTCCTTCGTGCACTGCCCAGCCCACTGGAAGGGAGTAAAGGGTTTCGGCACAAAAAAGGAAGTGCTTGCCACAATCTGGACTTTACCGTTTACCCGCTTCTCCTTGGGAACAGTCTCAAAAAACACAGCGGCAATCTTATTGGAAAGATCCGCGATGCCCCGGATGTCTTCTTCCGTCTCCGTGGGCAATCCCAGCATGAAATAAAGCTTTACCCTGGTCCAGCCGCCCTCAAAGGCAAGTGCCGCTCCTTTCAGGATCACATCCTCCGTCAACCCCTTATTTATCACGTTTCTAAGCCTCTGACTGCCCGCTTCCGGAGCAAAGGTGAGACTGGATTTTTTCACATCCTGAACCTTGCTCATCACATCCAGGGAAAAGGCATCAATACGCAGAGAAGGCAGTGAAATATTGGTGTGTTGTCTGGAGCACTCCTCAATTAGGAAATTCACCAGCTCAGGAAGCTTTGAGTAGTCGCTGGAGCTTAAGGAACTCAGCGAGATTTCCTCCTGACCGGTGTTTTTCAGCATTTCTAGAGCATATTGTTTCAGGGTGTCCACATCCCGCTCACGAATGGGCCGATAGAGCTGCCCGGCCTGACAGAAGCGGCATCCGCGGATACAACCCCGCTGAATTTCCAGTACTACTCTGTCCTGTGTAATCTTGATAAATGGCACCACGGGCTTCATGGGGTAACAGGCATCTGACATGTCTGAAACAATCTCCTTGCGGATGATGACAGGGATGTCATTTTCTGTAGGTGCAAAGCTTTTCAACGTACCGTCCTCATTGTACGAAGCCTCATAAAAACAGGGCACATACATGCCGGGTATCTCCTTGGCTGTCCTGCGAAGGAACTCTTTTCTTCCCAGACCTTTATCCTTACATTCCTTGTAGAGGTTTAATAGATTTTCATACTGGGTCTCTCCCTCGCCTATGTAAAAGATATCGAAAAAGTCCGCCAGCGGCTCCGGGTTGTAGGTACAGGGTCCACCGCCGATCACAATAGGGCAATCCTCTCCCCGGTCAGCGGCGTTTAAAGGAATCTGAGCCAGATCCAACACCTGAAGGATATTGGTATAGCACATTTCGTACTGGATGGTGATGCCAAGAAAGTCAAAATTCTTTATAGGATCCTGGGATTCCAGGGCGAACAACGGAATCTTCTGTTCTCTCATAATGGCGTCCAGATCCACCCAGGGAGAATAAACTCTCTCACACCAAACATCGGGCATGGAATTGAACATATCATAGAGAATCTGAATGCCCAAATGTGACATGCCGATTTCATAGACGTCGGGAAAACACATGGCAAAACGCACGCGAACCGCGCTTAAATCCTTGACCACGGAATTGACCTCGTGACCAATATAGCGCTCCGGCTTTTCAATCTTTAATAATATATCGTCTGAGAGTGCAAGTTTGTCAAACATAATGAGTCTCCTTTGGAGAAATGATATCTTTAGAGAAATTAAGCCCCATATCAAAAAATCAATTCTTTTGCTGCAGTGAGTTTTTCATCTGCCGCAGTGTGTCATGGGTGGCTTCTTTATCAGAATACCGTACCTGTTCATAAATTCGCGCCATCTGCTGCTCCTCCAGGCGTTCCCCGCATTCCTTGGGGGTGAGCAGGCCGAGTCTTTGCAGGTTGCCGTCCGCCAGGAACTGCACATCGGCAAGCAGCCTTTTCTTATATAATCTTCTGATCCGTTGGGCGGGGCTTAAAAACTCCGTCAAGCGGCGTCTTCGAAACGGGATTGATTCCATCTCACATTTTTCCCGAAAATCAATATCCTCCTCATCATCCCGGACATTCTTTTTATGGCGAAAGCCATGAGCAAATCGGCTGCGAATAAACTGTATCACAGCAATTGTTGCCCATACCAGGAAAATCACCAGTGCCAGAGACATAACAACAAAAGCAATTATTTCCAGAACACGCCATATCATCCAGGTTTTTGAAGCATCCATTATCTGAGGCGTAAACTCTTCCAAAGGCATTTCCGTATCGGGTAAGGGGTCTGCCAACTGACCCTCCTGATTGAAACGGGTGAACAAACTGCGCAACAATAAAATCAACCTGTTTTTGACTGCAGCCCAGAAATTCTCCAAATCACCAATGCTTGCACAGAGGATCAACAAGAAGGCACCCGGGATTACATAGAAAAGTACTAACAGAAATCCCGAACGGAACATTTCCGCAGCGGGCAGAAATCCCGTACTGCTCTCATTGATTGCAAGAAAATCCTTGTATTGTTGGATGTACATGACCAAGGCATATATCGCAAGTGAAGCTGCCAGGGAAATCACATAGTAAATATCCCAACCTTTCTCCCCCTGATAATGCTGCAGTATGATAGAGATAATAGCCAGGATGATGCCCACACCGGGATGAAAAGAAGCTGTGTAAGGACTTTTTCCCTTCATGCGGACATAAAAGGAATGGAGCAAGTATCCTATGCTGCAAGCAGCACAAATAAAACGCTCAATAGAGTTTCTAAAAGGGAAAAGAAAAGCCGGAGCAGCCACTGCTATATGCAGCAGCAGAAAGGGGAAAAAATGCCTGACCCTATCTCTCACAAGAAAAAATAAGGGAGGCAAAAGTCCGCACAGTACCCATAACAATATGTTAGGCGTGCCGCGCCGCAAGTAAGCGCCTGACAAGCCCATGACCATAAGAACTGCCGGAAACAGCAGCCAATGGTTCATCTGTTCTGCAAGAAATTCGTGCAATAGGTCAAGTTTTCTGAATCTCATATATGCTGTTCTCTTTCCCTTCATGGGTGTTTAGATATGAATGATCTGGATATGGCTTTTTAGGTCTCCGGGCAACTCCGGATCACTGTTCCCGGACACCGGATAAAACCAGCGATAATCCCTGCCGCTGTCCCGGTATTCCCTGAGAAGTTCAAGAAAGTCATCATACTGGTTCGGCGCAACAAAACAGGTGATCATGTCACCTGACTGAAGGAGAATCTTTTCCCGGAAGGTTTCAGTAAAATTTACCGGTGTCTTATCCAAATCAATTCTTGCCAGCGCTCGATAGATATTATCTATCTGACCCTCACCGCCTCTTGCAGGAACGGTCACATAGCTTTCTGTCACAAGATCCATTCCGTTTCCCTGACAGGAAACCTGGAGGCCCTGGCTCAAGAAACCGCTGCTGATTCCGGCCACAATGCTGAGGCAGGCTTCCACACAGTCTTCTTTCTTTAGAATGCCGTCATCCTGAATATTAAAAAAGATGCGGACGTATTTTAAGGAAGTATAGTTCTTGCGGTTGACTTTCAGGTCGCCCGTCCTAGCTGTGGCTTTCCAGTTGATGGTGCGCATATTATCATAGGGCTGGTATTCACGGATGCCACGGAACTCAAAGGGATCTTCTAGAAGGTGCTGTCTTGTGAGAATCTCACCGCTCAGTCTGATCAGAGACCGGCGCAGTTCCTCGCTGTCGTAGGGCATAGGATAGACATAAAGGGCGGTCTGAGTTTGCGCTTCTGTCACGAAACTGGCTGTCAAAAGCAGATCTGCCGCCACCAGGTCCGCTCCCTCAATAGTGTAATATCCCCGCTTTTTGCCCTGAAATTTCAAGGTGCGGGTGACTTTCTCACCGCCACCGATCCGAAACACGTCATTGCGGTAATACTGATCTGTGGTGCGGGATCCTTTGGCGGAACCGAAATCCAAGTTTCTGTCAGTCTGAAATTTTACCTTAAGCATAGCCAGGGGCAGGTGTTTTCTATTTTCTATAATCTCCTGTAATTCGCCCTGCTCGCCTTGGAAAATATGGTCTCTGGCAAAAGAGAGATTCACGTTCAGATTCTTGTGCCAGAGACGCTTGTACACATTAAGCTGCAGCATGTAGAGCAGAAAAAACAGAATACCGATTATCAATATCTTGATCATGCAGTGAAATCCTCAGTGGGTACAGGTGTGGTGGAAAGGATGCGTTCTATCAGAGCCGTTGCCCTGTCCGGGCCTCCGGAGCCGAATCCCAGCACAATGCGGTGTGCCAGCACAGGCACAGCCAGAGCTTTAATATCGTCCGGCGTCACATATCCTCTCCCGTCCAGAAAGGCATATGCCTTGGCACAGCGAAGTAAAGCCAGGCTTCCCCTGGGGCTTGCGCCCATGATTACCTGTGCTCCCGATCTGGTGGCGGACACCACATCAATCAAGTACTCTCTTACACAGGTGTGAACAAATATCTTGTTTGCTTCTCTGCGCGCTTTAGCCAGTTCTTCTAATGTCAGCACACTTGTAAGGTTGTCTAATGGCTCAATCTCCATGTAACGGTCCAAAATTGCAAGTTCCTGTTCCCTGTCGGGCAATCCCATGGAAAGCTTCATGACAAAGCGGTCAAGCTGGGCTTCCGGCAAGGGAAATGTACCGGCAGTCTCTACCGGATTTTGCGTTGCAATGACAAAGAAGGGACTGTCAAGGGGCAGCGTTTCGCCGTCGATGGTGACCTGATGTTCTTCCATACACTCCAGAAGTCCCGCCTGTGTCCTTGGAGTGGCGCGATTGATCTCGTCCGCCAGCAGAATATTGGTGAAGACGGGACCTCTGCGCAACACAAATTCATTTTCACGGCGGTCATAGATGTTAAGACCCGTGATATCGCTGGGAAGAAGGTCGGGGGTGAACTGAATTCTGGAAAAGGCCGCGTCAATAGTCTTTGCTAAAGTCTTCGCTAACTTTGTCTTGCCAGTGCCGGGCACATCCTCCAGTAGTACGTGGCCGTCAGCCAAGAGCGCCGTCAGAAGAAGTCTTGCAGTCTGTTCCTTTCCCACGATGACTTTTGAAATATTTTCAAGGATACGATCGTTTATCTGCTTGCCGTTGTGTTCCATGGTTGGGCGAATTCCTTTCTAAAGGCAGAGCCTCGAAGGCTGCGCCTTTTACGGATAGTATAGCACAACGGAGCCTGAATTACTACAGAAAAATGGCAATAGCAGCGGATGACAGGACGCATGGAGGTTCTAAAAAGCCTAGCTTTGCATATTTTATAGTAAATCTTTTGGGACGGGTATGATGGTATGAGTGATGCTAGTACGGAGAAAAGATTGCAACTGTTGAAACAGATACGCTCCAGGTATAATGAGAATCAGTATGATATGTCCAACCGGGAGAAAATCCTTTACGGAAGAAGCAGTCGGCCTGTGGAGGGGCTGGAAACACCGCAGGAGGAAGGCACGGTGCCGGAGAATCCCGCATTTTTCCGTGTGCGTCTGGCTCTGGCGGCGGGACTTTTGGGATTTGTGATTTTCATGGATGTAAACGGCATAAGTGTGGCCGGGATCACCGCTGAAAGAATCTTCCAGGCAATCTCGGCCGACTTTGAAGAGGTGATAGAGACATGGGCAACGGATGTCTCACAGCCTTCCATATAAGAATTTACAAGCGTTTTTCATTGTCCCGACATCGTTACCTGCGATAAAGTACATATCCATTTGCTCCTGGCCTTCCACGCAGAGACATGTACCCTGGGAGGCCGGATTGCAAATGACAGTCCCGTCTGTGGGAATCAGCAGCCCCCAGCCCCTGTCGGAAAACAGGAAAGGGAGACTGTCATTCCATGAAACGTTGATATACCGTGCAACGCCGTTTAGAGAGATGGGTTCCGTACCTGTATTCTCCAATGCGAAGAGCTGTTCCTTTTTTGCAGTATTCAGGATAATCCAGCATCTTGTCGTTTCCTGAGAGATGTATTCTATCTGTCGGCACTCTCTGTCGCGCTCCGTCAGAAGAAGTTTTTTGTCGCGGTTATAAAAACTTAAGCTTCCGGAAGTTTTTTCGGCTCTGAGCAACAGTTCGTCTGTTGCCAGTTCCACTACTCCTCCGGCGTCTTTGTAAGTCCAGAAGCGCTCCAGTCTGTCCACTGCAATCAAAGGATGGCGCACCTTTGCAAGGCTGCCGCCCTTGGCAAAGGTAATGCGGATGATATTGCTGTTTATTGGGCTCAGGCGCAAAATGCCATAACGACTATGCAGGTAAAGTCCGTCGGGGTTCTTTGTGATCCAGCGGACGGACAGGTCAATCTTGGTATGGCCCGAGAGCCGAAGTTTTTCTGAAGGCACTTCTGCTCCGAACTTCGGAAGGTCTGAGGATGTGCTTGCTTTTGGTTTCCCGGCAGAACCGGGTATGGGCTGCACGGGGTGAGCGGCATATGAGGTCATGGGCTTTACGTGAGCCGGTGTCTCAGGCGTGGGATTGGACTTGAGAACTATTGTGGCTCTCGGGCGTTGTTTTGGCGCTGGAACTGGGCGTTGCTTTGGCACTGGAACTGTGGCGGTGACGCTGACGGGCGCAGCTACGTCAGCAATGGCGGAGGTGTTTTTTGCAGATATTGTACTCTCTTCGCCCGATGAAGTTTCTGAAACCGTGGGCTCATCAATGCTTCTTTCTCCATCTTCCTTAGGCACAGGATCGGCAATCAGTCCGGTAAGATTTCCCCTGTGAAGGATGCAGAGCTCATGCAGGGCCCTGGTAGCAGCCACATAGAGTAGCTTTGCATGACCGTCATCAACCGGATACTCTTCCTTGGTGGGGTCAAGAACCAGCACTGCATCAAATTCCAAACCTTTTGTGTATTCCACCGGAAGTACCATGATACCGTTGCCAAATTCAGCTTTTTCCAAATCTGTTTCCATAATGTCGATCATGGGAGAAAGGGCTTTTGCTGCAATTTCCGCCTGCTTTGCATTCCTGCATACCAAGGCTATCGTCATAAGGCCTCTCTCCTGCCAGTCACGACATATTTCAGCGCTTCTTTTATAAAACGTATTTTCGTTAATCTGTTCTACCTGAACTTCTTTTCCATGGCGGATAATGGGCTCCACAGGATAATGGAAAAACCTTCCGTGGTGGAGGATTTCTGTGGCAAAGTTGGAAATTTCCACCGTGTTCCGGTAGCTCTTTTTCAAAGTGTCGAAATGATCCATTGGATCTGTAAGAATCAGATTTCTGAGAGGTTCCCAGTCATTCAGTCCTACTCCGAAATGTATGTTCTGAGAGACATCACCCATAACCGTGTAGGTACAGCCATTAATGCAGGCATGCAGGCAATGATAAATCATCATTCCGAAGTCCTGTGCCTCGTCAATGACAATATGGTGTGCCTCGCTTATTACCTCCGTTTCTTTAGTACGCTTGTAGATGTAAGCAAGGGCAGCCAAGTCATATACGTCGAATTCCTTATCGGGCAGAGTAATTTCTATCCCAGTCTCTGTCTGTTTCAAAAGAAATTCCCGATACAGCTCATAGGTTGACTGCTTCCAGACCTTACTTCCGTATCTGTTTCGATAGGCCTTCAAAATGGCCTTTCTCTCCTCTTCCGTATATTTGATTCCTTTTCCCAGGAATTCATCATGTATTTTTATCATCAGCCGATCGTTTAGCATGTTGATCTTGCTTTGGATAGATATCGTGGGATTCTGTGAAATATACCTTTCCACCGCCTCACCGTCCACAAGCTGAATCAACGCATCTTTTCCGGTACTTCTGTCGTAAACTCCATTCTTTCCGTCCTGGATACCTTCAACGAACTGTTTCGGATTCAGGTAGATGGATTCTGTGGAGATGGATGCGCGCTCCAGGTCATCACAGAATTTTTGCAGTTCCCTAAACCAGTCGGCGGTTCCTTTCCGCTCACTCCGACCATAGACCGTTCCGCCGTTTCCTGAGACAGAATCCCCGCGGTCAGAAGCCGAAATCCCCATTTTAATGCGATATTTCTTGTCATCCCAGTCCTCATAGAGCAGACGGACGAACAACTGCTCCATGGTCATCTGTCGCACTCCGTACACGTCCAGATCTGGCAGTACTCCGGTGATGTAGTTCAATAGAATCCTGTTACTTCCCACAATATAGAAATCCTCCGGCCGGAATCGTTCTGCATAGTTGTAAAGAATGAAGGATATTCTGTGCATTGCAACAGTGGTCTTACCGGAGCCTGCCACTCCCTGGACTATGGTGTTGTGGTAAGGGGAGCGGCGGATGATCTCATTCTGCTCCTTCTGTATGGTGGCAACAATCTCACCCAGAACGGCCTGTTTGTTTCTCGCCAGATACTTTGTGAGCAGCTCGTCGTTAGAAATCACTTCGCTGTCAAAATAATCCTGCAGTTGTCCCTTTACAATTTCGTAGGTGCGTTTCAGTTTTAGATCAATTTCCACAGGTTCTCCGTCCGGTGCGGAGTACGAGCATTCTCCCAGCCCGTTCTCATAATAGGCGGTTGCCACCGGTGCACGCCAATCCACTACTTGTTGATGGGTTGTGTCACGGGAAATACCGCCCCGTCCGATGTAGAGGGATTCTTCCCGGTCTGTAGCATGATCGTGAAAGACGATTCTGCCAAAATAGGGCTTGTCCGAGGCCTTTTCATTCCTCAAAAGCGCACGCTTCATGTGATCGTGCATGGTGATGGTGTTGCTCAGGATCGTGTACACTTCTACGTCATTGTCGTGGTAATGCTCCAACATCTCATCGATGTCGGCCTGCATTTTCCCGACCTGGCGGCCGTATTCCTCCATGTTGTCACGGATTACGGCAAGTGTCTCCTCCAGGTGCTTCTCCTCATCCAGACGGGAGGTTCCCTGAATGTGTTCTTTTCTCATGTGATTCTCCTTTCTGAGGTGTTTATGAGTGACAAATATAAGTATATAAAAAACAAAAAATAATACTAGACTTTTATTTTTAGATATGATAATATATTAGACGCAAGTCGTACTAAAAAGAAGTTGCCGTATACCGACAACTTCTTTTTGCATTTTCGTTTATTATTTATTGCTTTAATTCGTACGTAATCAAAGACCTTCGCAGCATTCGACAAATATCCGTGCAAGCTCTGCGTCGCTTCCTTTCCTACAACTAATGCACAGGCAAAGACTGGAGCGTTGCTTTTTTACCTGTTTGCCAACTCTGTTGTAATCTCCTCCCAGGAAATGTCTTTCTCTGCCATAAGTACCATCATGTGGTACAGAAAATCGCTGATTTCGTATTTGACCTCGCCGGCACCGGGGTTCTTGGCGGCAATGACAATCTCTGTGGCTTCCTCGCCCAGCTTTTTCAGGATCTTGTCGATGCCCTTGTCAAAGAGATAATTGGTATAGGAGCCTTCTCTGGGGTGTATCTTTCTATCCTTGATTACGTCGTAGACCTCCTGGAATACCTGGAGGGGATTCTCGGCTTCCTGATAATCCTTCTTGGTAATCTCGTTAAAAAAACAGCTTCTGGCGCCTGTGTGGCAGGCTGCGCCCACCTGTGATACCTTGGCTAAGATGGTGTCCATGTCGCAGTCGGCTGTAAGACTTTTCACATACTGATAGTGACCGCTGGTCTCTCCCTTAACCCACAATTCCTGTCTGCTTCTGCTGAAATAAGTCATCTTGCCTGTGCGGATGGTCTGGTCATATGACTCCTCATTCATGTAAGCCATCTGTAGTACTTCGCGGGTGCGGTAATCCTGTACGATTACAGGTACATGGCCGTCGCTGTTTTTCTTAAAATCCTCCCATTTGAAAGCAGCCTCAAAGGTCTCCACCTGAATACCGTTTTCTTTGCAGAGAGTCTTAAGCGCCAGGATTTCCTTGTAGTTGTCATTGATGGCATTGCCAGTAACACCGCAGACATTATCGTATGCGAAAATCTCCATCAGCTTGTTGAGGGCGATATTGTTGATCTGTACATAAAAAGGCAGGCCGATGATCTCCTGTGTCTCCCGGATCTGATGAGGATTCATCAGTACCAGTCCCGATATATATTTTTCCAGAAGTTCTTTATTCTCAGTTATAACCGCAGGGTCATTGTATGAAGCTAATAGCTTGTCACGTCCGAATTTCAGGGAGATCTCTTCGGTGGCTGCAATATTGCCTGCCATCTCATAGTCTAAAATAGCGCGCTTACAGCCGGCATAAAGCAGCTTTTTTACATCCTCCATGCGCTTGATGTTTCCTGCACCGATCACATCAATCTCTGCCATTGCGCAGATTTCCTTGATCATCTCCAGTGCAGCATCATGTTCTGCGTCATCCTCGGACATATCGAACACGATCAGTTCGTCGGCATTGTTCTCATTGTAAAGATGAACCATCCTCAGAGGGTCTGTCTCCACCACGCTTTTGTCCGTCAGGTTCTTTACTGCATGACCGTTATACAGATAGATACAGGGTACGAATTTTTTGATTATCATAAGTTTTCCTCATATAGTTTTTCCATGATTAAAAATTTCATAAACATTATATTGATATTAATTTTCAAAAATCCTATCTTTGATATCATTTGAATTGAACAATCGTGTTGCAAGATGGTAGCTATACATTTTGATGTAAAAGTCAAGCCTAAATGTTAAATCTTTTATAATGTTCCCTTGGTGCTCAATACATCTGTCACTCTGGGGTCAAAGCCCACGGCCTGTTCCAAAGCCTTAGCAAATGATTTAAAGGCAGCTTCGATCATGTGATGGGAATTGATGCCATCCAGCATTTTTATGTGAAGATTTATTCCTGCGCTGTAGCTTACTGCATAAAAGAACTCCCGCACCAGCTCTGTGTCCAGTTCACCCACCCGCTCCGTAGGGAAATTACAGTCGAAATTCAGGTACGGTCTGCCGCAGAAATCCACGGCACAGAGAGCCAGAGCGTCATCCATGGGCAGAAGAAAAAAGCCGTATCTGCTGATGCCCTTCTTGTCTCCAACAGCCTTTGCAATGGCCTGTCCCAGTACAATTCCCGCATCTTCAACGGTGTGATGCCCATCCACCTGAAGATCTCCCTTCACATTGCACTTTAAGTCAAAAAAGCCGTGCTTCGCAAATCCCTCCAACATGTGGTCAAAAAAGCCTATACCCGTTGAAATCTCAGAATTTCCACTGCCGTCCAGATTAATCGTGACAGATATGTCAGTTTCTTTTGTCTTCCGGGTTATTTTTGCTATCCTGTTTGTCATTTATTCCTCTCATTCCGCCTGTTTATGGCATTTTTTGAATCAATTATTAATAATTTATTCAAAACGAACCTTAATACTGTTCGCGTGAGCCGTCAGACCCTCGCTCTCCGCAAATTTCTCAATATCCCTGTGCACCTTCTCAAGGGCTTCCCGGGAATATGATATGATGCTGGTCTTTTTTATAAAGTCATCCACATTCACCGGCGAGAAGAACTTTGCAGTGCCGTTCGTCGGCAGAATATGGTTAGGGCCTGCAAAATAATCTCCCAGAGGCTCGGAGGCATACTCACCCAGGAAAATGGCTCCGGCATTCTTTATCTTTGTCATAACCTCGAAGGGATTTGCGGTCAGAATCTCCAAGTGTTCGGAAGCAATCTCATTCACTGCATCAATAGCATCTCTCATGTTATCCGCAACAAGGATATAACCGTAATTATCCAGGGATTTCCGCATTATTTCCGTTCTGGAAAGCTGTTCCACAAACTCTCCCACCTGTACGGATACTTGCTCCGCCAACTGCCTGGAGGTAGTGATCAAAATGGCGCTTGCCAGTTCGTCGTGCTCCGCCTGAGAAAGCAAATCCGCTGCCACATACCGGGGATTTGCCGTCTCATCCGCCAGAACCAGTATTTCACTGGGACCGGCGATGGAATCAATACTCACATAACCGTATACGGCTTTCTTGGCCAAAGCCACAAATATATTGCCGGGGCCGGTAATCTTGTCAACCTTGGGAATGGACTGAGTGCCAAAAGCCATAGCAGCGATGGCCTGAGCTCCGCCCACCTTATAGATTGCATCCACTCCAGCAATGTCAGCAGCAACCAGTGTGCCGGGATTTACAGAGCCATCAGATCCCGGAGGGGTCGTCATGATGATCTCCCCTACTCCCGCTACTTTGGCAGGAATCACGTTCATCAATACGCTGGAGGGATAGGCGGCTTTTCCGCCGGGCACATAGACACCTGCCTTTGCAATGGGGGTGATTTTCATGCCTAAAATCGTACCGTCCTCACGGGCATCAAACCAACTGTTACGCAGCTGTTTTGTGTGGAAAGTTCTGATGTTTTCTGCTGATTTCCGAATGACATCCACCAGCTTGGGATCAAGTTTTTTATAAGCCTCGTCAATTTCCTGTCCGGTCACTTTAATATTATCCTCTGTCAGGACAAATTTGTCAAATTTTAAGGTATATTCAAACAGAGCCTGGTCTCTTTCTGTTTTTACCTTTCCGATTATTTCATTTACTTTTTCCTCATATTGGGAATAATTGTTAGGGCTTCTTTTCAATAGATCATCAAGAATGCTCTGCTTTGTCTCGCCGGTCAGTTCTACTATGCGCATGACGCCTTTATTATCATATTTCATCCATCCTTACTCCTTAATCCTTACATCTTAATCCATGTTCTTTCTTTTCAATATTTCATAAATCTAAAATCTTTTTCAACTTTTTTACTTCCTACTTTTTTCACCATGTTTACGATATCATTTTCGTTTGAAGTTTTTTCTGGATATTATTCACCAGGCTTTTGATACGCTCAGTCTCCATCTGCATGCTCACCGGATTTACGATCATCCTTGCGGACAACGAGCATATTTCCTCCAGAACTCCCAGTCCGTTCTCCCGAAGCGTGGAACCGGTCTCCACAATATCCACGATCACATCCGACAGCTCAACCAGAGGTCCCAGCTCCACGGAGCCGTTTAGTTTAATGATATCAACAGTCTGATGCTTTTTGTTGTAAAAATATTCTTTGGCAATGTTGGGATATTTGCTGGCGACTCTGATGCGTTCATGATGCTTAAGCAATTCTCTGGCGGATTCCGGTCCGCAGACGCACATCCGGCATTTCCCAAAGCCTAAGTCCAATACTTCGTAGACATTCCGATTCTCCTCCAAAATGGTATCCCTGCCAACTACTCCTATATCTGCAGCACCATATTCTACATAGGTGGGCACATCAGGACCTTTTGCCAGAAAGAATTTGAACTTAAATTCCTCATTTACAAAAATCAGCTTTCGGGAGTTCTTGTCCTTCATTTCCTCACAGGTGATACCGATCTCTTCAAACAGTTCCAGTGTTTTATTTGCCAGCCTTCCCTTGCCCAGGGCAAAGGTTAAATATTTGTCTTCACTTATATATTTATCTTCACTCATTTCTCTTAATCCCTTATCACAATCTTTTTCTCTAAGTTCCATAACAAGCAGCCTTATGGCATTTTCCGTCTTATGGCACTCCTACATCTTATGGCACTTGTCCGGTTCGTACGATTCCTATACCTTGTCATCCGGTATTAATGAGACCGAGATTCCCTGTTCTCGCAGCTTTTGTGCCTCTGCCAGACATTCCCGGTAAGTTTCAGGACTGTAAGTAATGACCTCAGGTTCTTTTGGAAGGCTAATCTCAACCTTCTGGCGTGCCAGTGCCTCAAGTATACTGTCTACCACAATTGCAAATCCCACCGCAGGTGCATTTTTGCCGAACTGCCTCAATAGATTATCATATCTTCCACCCTTGACGACCGCGTCACCTACACCATATGTATAAGCCCTGAAAATGACACCCGTGTAATAATTGTATTTACTTAGCATTCCAAGGTCAAAAGACACAAAATCTGCAACGTCGTAAAGCTTCAGTACTTCATAAATCTTCTCAAGCCGTTGAATGGCACCGACAGAACGCTCATTCTCTGCCATCTCTCTTGCTTCTTCCAGAGAGAACATATCCCCAAACATGTCAGCCACCTTTAAGAGCCTGCTCTGATAGGGTTCTTTAACGCCTCTTTCTATCAAAAGCTCCTGAGCTGCAAAGTAATTCTTTCCGGAGATACAAGAACGCAGATCATATTCCGTCTCCTCATCCAAACCAGCCTCCTCACAGAGTCCCTTGAAGTATTCCACCTGTCCGATGCTAATTTGAAAGCGCTGAAGACCTGCGTTCAGCAATGCTTTTATCACCAGGCTGATCATCTCCGCATCTGCCTCCACAGAAGGATCACCTACCAACTCCGCGCCCATCTGTGTTACCTCCTTCAATTTCCCCTGTAGGTTGGAGGTGTTCGTGAATGTGTTACCAACATAATGAAATCGTAGGGGTTTTAAGTTCTCACCAAAGTATTTAGCAGCACAGCGCGCGATGGAAGGAGTAAAATCCGGACGCAGTACCAGGGTATTTCCCTCTTTGTCAAAGAACTTGTATAACTCCTTACTGGGCGTGGTGCCAATCTCTCTGGAAAACACGTCAAAGAATTCAAAAGTAGGCGTCTGGATATCTTGGTAGCCATAAAGACGAATGCTCTCCTGTAGCTTCTCTTCTACCTGCAGTTTCCTTGCGTATTCTCTGCCATATATGTCTCTCACCCCCTCGGGGGTATGTAATAATCTCTTACTCATTTTCCTCTTTGCTCTCTTTCTTTACTTTATCACTTTAAAGTGCTACCATGGTAACATGGCAGAGAAGTAAACTAGGTGTAGTATAGCGAAAACATATACTCCTTGTCAAGAATAATTTTTGTTATATTTATGGAAGAATCATTATCTCATTCCCTATCCTCCAAATCTTTTTGAAGCACATCCAGATAAGGAACGAGAATACCATGCTTCTTGGGCAGCACATATTCGGGATTCAGCTCCTCATAACGAAAGCTTTTTCTGCCGCCCTCTTTTGATCTGTTCCAAAAATACAGAAGCATTTCAAGGGGCAGATAATAGAGGATGTCTTTATGGGTGTAATAGATTAGAAAAAAAGAGATTCCGCCCTGCTTTTCAAAGTCCTGCATAAATGTTACCTGATGCTCATGGATGTTCTGAAGGGCGAAAGTGTCTGTAGCGCACTCTTTTGCATCGAAACAGACAGGATATCCTTGAACAGCGCCGATATAGTCCACGGTGCTTTTTTGGTCAAAATAGGCCAGAGTAATCTGGTGATGTTGCTTGTCCATCTTGATAGGTGTGATGGGTGTGGGCACTTTCTGGATCAATGCCAGCCCTGATTCTCTGTATTTTTCATTTGTGCGGTTTATCATGTCCTCCAGTGTGGAGCCCCTAAGGCCGCGGGAATTCCATGTTGCCATTTTTTCTGATCCTTATATTCTAATCCTGATATTCTGATTCTGATATTCTAATCCTGATATTCTTTTTCTTAATACTCTTTTTTATACTTGTCACCGATATTGAGTCGTTCGAATTAGATGCAAAAATTAATCTGACAACCCTAACTTAATCTGAAGCTGCTGAAACTGCTTTGGACAGGGAACTGTGAAAGTTTTACCGCTGAGATTCAGGCCTGCTGTTTCCGCAGTCTTTGCGGTCTCCGCACTCCCCTTTATCTCTTCTTTTTCCGGGAATTCCACGCGAAATGCATGCAGAATCTGATACTTCAAACCATAAGCCTGTTGCATTTCTTTATTCACCACAGTATTTCCGTACTTAAAATCGCCGATAATCGGATGCCCCAGTCCGGCAAGATGTGCGCGAATCTGGTGAGGTTTGCCGGTAATTAACTCCACCTCCAGCAAGGTGTATTCTTCTCCCACACAAATAGGCCTGTAAGCTGTCTCGATGTACTCTCCTGCATGTTCCGACGAAATATTTTGTTTCGATTCTACAGGAACAATACTTACACGATTCCTGTTAACGTCCTTCTGCAAGTATCCCTTCACCAGCTTAGGTTCTCGCAGCTGTCCAAGGCAGATAGTCCGGTAGAACTTTCGGATGCTTCGCTCCCGAATACATCGGCTCAAGAATTGAAGTCCTGGAAGGGATTTGCCGCAGAGCACAAGACCGGAGGTATTCCGATCCAGACGGTTACATACGGAGGGGCGAAAGCCTTCCAATTGGGTCTCGAAGTCCGGAACACTGTACAGCAGG
Organism: Acetatifactor sp.; assembly: GCA_022511425.1. Classification (GTDB taxonomy): domain Bacteria; phylum Bacillota; class Clostridia; order Lachnospirales; family Lachnospiraceae; genus Acetatifactor. The sequence goes on along the minus strand of JAFLRO010000001.1, from coordinate 66,139 downwards.
TATCCTATCATCCACTCATTCAAGCTTGAACCTTTTTCTTCGGCCTTCTGGGTCAGGATTCCCACAGGTTTATTCAAAATCAGCACATGTTCGTCTTCATAAACCACATCAATACCTGTAAGTTCCCGGTAAGCCCTGTTGTATTCCGCAAGTTCCGATGCATCCCTGAATCCTTGTCGGTTACAGGAAATAATGTCTTCACCGGCAATCCTGCCGACACTTACGCCATTCCTGCCCGAAAATTTCGCAAAAGTTTCATCAGAGAAAAAGAAACTGACCTGATCGCCCTGATATAACAGCTCCGATCCTTCCGCCTTTTTCCCGTTCAGAGTAATGTTTTTCTTTCGTAACATCTTGTACAGGAAACCTGTTCCGGCTTCCGGAAGATATTTGCGAAGAAATTTATCAAGCCGCTGTCCGGCCTGATTACTATTGATTATCACTGATTGCATAGTACCCCCATTATACAGCTTGGCTTAAAGGAGAATACATTAAGACAGTTTACAGGCCTATCGGGAATTGACCGTTTACAGCATCACGCTTTTAAGGGTATCCACAATAGCCGATGTTTTCTCGGAATTCTCTTCCAGAGAAGCCATTTGTCCCATACGTTCCGTATATTTTTTCAGATCCGTGAAGATCTTCACTGTGACCTCCTTGTGACCGTCCAATTTAAGGATATCTCCTATGTGCTTATAAAACTCGTTTTCTTCAAATCTATCATTTTCCGTATAACCGCACACAGTGTTTCCGCGCACCGTCATGTGAGCCACCACAAAGTTCTTCTTGTAAGAGGTAAAAACACAGTCATAAAGGGTTTCAAGCTCCTGACTGGCTGCTTGTACCTGATCTGCAACCTCACCGGTAAAGCTGTGGAAGCGCAGAAACATGATCGCGCCCACCAGACTCTTGCTGGCAGGCAGCAATCCCAGTACTGCTACAATACTGAGCAGATTCACTCTACTCTCCGAATTGGCAAGTCCGGCGAGTAATAGAGAAAAACCCTTTAAATCTTCAGAAATGCCAGCCTCAGTCTGCATGATGCCCGCTATGAACAAGGTGATTGGTATGGCGAAATAAAGGAAAGTCCTTAGCAGTTCATACTTCTTTTGCGTATTAAGGTAATCTCTGGTTCCCTTTACCTTGGAAGTTGAAAACATTCGTACTAATTGCATGGTATATCAACCCTTCTGTCAGATGTCATTTCTCTCATCAGATGTCAGTCTGTTTTTCATATATCAGTTTTTTAGATAGTCATATTTTTTAATATATTAATTCCTTTTAGTATCAAGCCATGCGGTACTATCTTTGCGGCAACGTTAAAAGTCTTGATAGGAAGGGAGCAGACCGAAACTGGGCGTTTGTAATAAGAATCCCGCAGTGCTAAATCTACTACTTTCTCCGGTTTTACCATAGTCAGTTTCTTTACCGCTAAGGTCTTACCGTCTTTTTCTGCAATGTCAAAGAAGGGGGTATCAACAGGACCGGGGCATACACTGGTCACATAAATGCCACGTTCCTTAAGCTCTGCGCCAATCGCTCTAGAAAAGCTGTGCACATAGGCTTTACTGGCGGCATAGACTGCGAAGTCCGGCTGTGGAATAAAGGCAGCGCTGGAAGCCAGCTGGATGATGCGGCTGTTCTGACGCATAAAAGGAAGCAATCGATAGGTCATGTCCGTCAGCGCCTCGCAGTTTAAACGCACCATGCCAAGGGTCTGCGATCTGTCCAGATTTTCAAAAGACCCCATAATGCCATAGCCCGCGCAGTTGATTAAAATTCTGACAATCGCTTTTTGCTCCTTCAACGCCTCCTCTAAACGGTCCATTCCCGCTTTATCTGTTACATCCATGGCAAAAACCCTTGTCTTATGCACCAGTTCTCCGGCAAGTTGTGCCAGCTTGTCGCGGCTTCTTGCCACCAGCCAAAATTCGTCGATATTGCTGAAAGCAAGATCCATCTGCCTGGCAAATTCCATTCCCATTCCGGAAGACGCTCCGGTGATTACAATAACATTCATCTCAAATATCCTTTCTGCTAAATAATTTAGAAGAATAATCCATAATAATCCTCAATGTAATAGTTTGCCAGTCCGCGTTTTGCCTCTCTCTGAGGAACAGAGTAAGCGTCATCTACGGCACAGACCCGCATCCCGGCGCTTAATCCTGCCTGTATACCGGGAATGATATCCTCAAATACAAGGCATCTGTCCGGATTTACACCAAGTTCCTTTGCCACAGCCAGATAAATATCCGGCGCAGGTTTTCCTTTTCCCACATCACATCCGGTCATAATGCAGGAAAAATAATCCTTGAGCCCATGCACCAGAGCAATGTTCTCGACCAATTCCCTGGAATTGCTGGTGGCAATGCCAAGCTTGATGTCATTGGTCCGGCATTTTTCCAGAAATTCCGGTATTCCGGGCTTTAGAGGCACTTCATTCGCATATTTATCCCAAGCCATCTTATTCCAGTCATCCTTGATCCTGTCAAGGGAATCCGGAATGTGAAAATTCTCCTTAAAGTATATTGCTGTCTCGTTGAAGCTCATGCCCTCGATCTTCGACTGGAGATCCTCCGGAAGCGGAATTCCAAATCGGCCAAGGTACTCGATATCAATAGCCCTCCACATCCACATGGAATCCACCAGCGAGCCATCCAGATCAAAGATCACTGCCTCTATCCCATCCAGCATCTCATGCTTCATGCAGTTTATCAACCTCCTGTTCTGTCAGTTCTCTGTACTCTCCGGGCTTAAGCCCCTCATCCAATGTAATTCCGCCAAAAGTTATACGCTTCAGGGCTGCCACTCGATTGTTTACTGCCTGAAGCATCCGCTTTATCTGATGATATCTACCCTCATGGATGGTCAGGTAAAATATAAAATCCGTCTCAGGCACCACTTTCGCCGGACGTGTAATTTGCTCATCTCCGATGTCCACTCCCTGCTCAAGTCTTTCAATATCCTCCGGTGATATAGGGTGTTCTGCCGTCACAAGATAGGTTTTGTCCACGTGTCTTTTTGGGGAAAGAAGCCGATGTGCCAGCTCTCCGTCGTCTGTAAGGAGCAAAAGACCTTCCGTATCTTTGTCGAGTCTGCCAACAGGGAAAATGCCATGTCTCGGCAAATTACAGTCCTTAAGAAGTTCCACTACAGTTTTTGCAGTATTATCCTGTGTGGCTGAAACCACGCCCTGAGGCTTATTCAGCATATAATAGACATAGCCCTGAGAATGCAATTGACAGCCTTGGTAAGTCACAATGTCGGAGGCTTCGTCAATTTTTAGGTCTACAGCCGTCGCAATCTTACCGTTCACGGTGACCAGGCCTTTCCGTATATAGGTCTTCACCTGACTTCTGGTGCCTATATTCCTGTCACATAGAAATTTGTCCAAACGCATAAACTTACATATGCCTCATATATTTTGACAAAGAAATTTTTCAGGGTTACTATGAAACTTCTTACGTTATTCTTCCTGCTTCTCACCGGATGTATCCTGACTCATTCCGCTCAGAGTCTCACCTATGCGGAGCTTGGGCTGGAATTGTGGCTGCATAAGATGATTCCCTCACTGCTTCCTTTTATGATTCTCTCCGGCATCATGGTGCGGTTGAATTTAACGGAAAAAATGTCCATGGCAGTTTATCCTGCAGTGGGACCTTTATACAGGGTACGGAAAAATGTGTGTTACTGCATGTTGTTGGGCTTTCTCTGTGGTTTTCCCATGGGTGCCAGAGTAACGGCAGACCTTCGGGAACGAAACCTTCTCACTGCCCGGGAAGCCCAATACCTCTTGGCTTTCTGTAACAACATAGGTCCTGTGTATTTTTGCAGTTTTGTACTTCCACTGCTGAGTCGTCGTCTGGTATTCCCATATCTTTTTGGCATGTACGGAATTCCACTGCTATATGGGCTTGTGCTGCGTTATACTGTCTACAATGACATTGGTGTCACATTTTCAAATAAGATAGCATCATCCTCCGTAATCAAGGCATATATCAAGAGGCAGAACCAAACGGAACTTCACAAAAATGAGCTTCATAGTTGCGAGCTTCATAACTTTGCACTTCACAGACATGAGCTTCACAGCTGCGAACTTCCTCAGAAGGGAAAATCCAAGGGAAATTCCCTCTGGCTTCGGATTTTAAATGCGACAGAACAGTCCGTGCAAGCCTCCATACAGAGCATCTTGATATTGGGCGGGTATATGATTCTGTTCAATATCATGAACCTTATCCCACATGTAATTCTTGGCAGGCCTGTGGAACTTCTTGGCCCTATTCTGGAGATTACGGGCGGTCTTGGTCTTCTACAGACAAGTCTGCCGCTGTACAGCCTGCTTGTACTGTCTTTTGGAGGACTTTCCTGCATTGCCCAGACATATAGCTGTATTAAAAACACAGATCTTTCATTGGCAGATTATATTTCCCACAAAGTCATTCTGACACTGCTGAATGCCGGATTCTATATGTGCTGGTTTCTGCTGTCGCCCTCAACGTTTCTGCTCTAACGCTTATATCTGCGTCGATTGAGACCTGCTATGGCCTGAGAAATCAATAGAATGATGAAAAAAACAAATACTACCACAAGACAGATTACCAGAAAAGAGAGAAAACTGACTTCTCTTTCCTCTTGGTTATCAGAAACATTATTTTCACTAACATCATTGTTTTCGATAGGAATTGTATCTATATCACTGTCAGGGGCGTTTTCTGAATCTTCCGTATCCTGAACAGGCGCCAGAACCTCCACTATCTCTTCGGAATCCGGATAGTGATATACTTGCGGGCTTATATATGTATTACTCTCCGTGTACATATCATACATGTTATAAGCACGCAAAATCACATTTGGTGTGGTATCAGTTGGAATCGTAAGATTTAGGGTAAAGGTATCCGAATAGCGGCCAGTCAGTGCATCACTCCCGGGCCAGGGCTCCCTTGGCAGAAAGGTCTGACCTCCGTCCAGGCTGTATGTATAATACAAAAGAGGCGTATCATAATCCGCGGCCGTTACTTTCAGGCTTAAAAGGCCTGTATCATAGTCGGTTTCAACAAACTCGATCTGGCACACTTCCGGTGCGGTGCTATCGCGGACTGTGAAGCTCACCGGCATGGTGTCGTTTGATTCTGCCAGGGAGTAGTTCGAGTAATCCACCCCAAGTACAGAGCTTTTCAAGCCGAAATACCGGGCCACTGCCGTGGCATCCATGCGGCCGAACTCCTTAAGTTTCTCATCGTTATCACAGTAGCCCTCATCCCTTGACTCATCCACATGGCAGTGTTCAATGATCACAGCCGGAACGCCCACAGCCTCTGAATATCGGATAATACCATAATAATTGTTCCCACTATTTCCAAGCCGTGTTTTGACGCCTCGAATAAACAGACCTATGTTCCTCATGTCACTTAGCAATTCATTGCCGAACTGATAGCCATAGCCATTGAAAGGAGCAAAAGCTGATACCCATACCTCTGATCCGAAAAAATCATGGTTTTCCGATGCGTTATAGTGGATGCTGAAAAGAAAATCCGCCTCCACAGATGCTGCAAATGCGGCGCGGTCCTCAAGTTTGATATCCTTCTCCACATCTTCAGTCCTTGTCAGATAGACCTCCACATCATCATAAAGCAAGAGTTCTTCGTACATGGCAAGCGCCGTAGTCATGGTCATGAGTTTTTCCTCGTGGCCGTTTTCAGTCGTACCCAGATTCTCGCCACCGTGACCGGGATCTATGACAATAACCACCTTATCTCCAACATCCTGCAGCCTCTCCGCTGCCTGTACGGGCTGAATCGGCAGCAAAAATATCAGGAGAGTTGTCATCAGTGTAAAAAAACCGGCTCCCTTGCGAAAACCGGTTTTTCTGCTCATTGGATCACATCCAGTCCGCTTCCGTCCGCAGAAGTCTCCAGCGGTAGCGATTCAACAATATCTTCTTCCGAAGGATACAGGGCTCGGCGGTTAGACTGGATTACGTCTTTATACTGGTTCAATGAGTTTATCAGCGTACTGTAATTTGCGGTGGCAGACTGAATAGATGACAGGATAATACTCTCCAGCTCAGCCAGCCGATCCTCCGTATACTGAGCTGCCTGCATACGCAGCTCATTGGCTTCCATGGTGGCTTTGTCCAAAATATCCTGGGCCTGTTGTGCCGCCTGAGTAACCACCTCGTTAGCCTGAGCATAGGCTTGCTGCATGATCTCATGTTCACTGATCAATTCGTTAGTATGTATTGTCGCCTCATTGATCAGCGCTTCTGCCTTAGCTCTGGCATCGTTTAAAATAGCCTCTTTGTTGCTGATAATCTTTTGATAGCGCTTAATCTCATCCGGAGTCTTCATACGCAGCTCACGAAGCAGCTCGTCGATTTCATCTTTATTGACAATAATCTCTGAATTTGACATGAACTTTGGCTTACAACTCTCGATGTATTCTTCTAACTCGTCTATTAACTGCTCTATTCTGCTGCTCATAGGTGATCACTCCTTTATCTTTTTATCTGATACTTTTCATAAATCAAATCCGCCACAAAGTCGGGCACGCATTGACTGATATCGCCGCCAAAGCTTGCAATTTCCTTTACACTGGAAGAACTGAGGTATGCATATTCCAGACTGGTCGTAAGGAACATCGTATCCAGTTTCTCATTAGAAAGCTTGCGGTTCGTCTGAGCAATCTGAAGCTCATACTCAAAATCGGTGATAGCCCGCAATCCCCTGACCGCTATGTGCAGATTATTTTCAGCGGCGTAATTGATCAGCAATCCGCTAAAACTTTCCACATGTACATTGGGAATATCCTTAGTAGCCTCCTTAAGTATCTTAACACGTTCTTCCACAGAAAACAACGGAGTTTTCTCTTTATTATTCAAAACACTTACAATCAGTTCATCAAATATTTCTGAGGCACGCCTGATAATATCCAGGTGTCCATATGTAACAGGATCAAAACTTCCGGGATAAACCGCTCTTTTCATCTTTCACCATGCCTTTCGAATAAACATATGCTTATTTGTCTTATACCTTTTTTCTTTTTCCAATAGAAATCCCAGTTCCTCAAGCCAGGAAAAATCCGTGTCCAGCGAGGCCTCTATAATAATCAGGGTATCCTTTGTCACATACGCCTTATTCTGCAACACTGCAAGAACGGATTTTTCATGTCCCTTATCGTATGGTGGATCCATAAAGATAATGTCCACAGCCTCCTCGACAATACTTGACAAAGCGCTGCAGGCTTCCTGCTTTATTAATATAGCACGGTTCTGCAGTTTCGTAAATGTAAGATTTTGCTGTATACAGTCTAAAGCTCTGGAAGCTGTCTCCACAAAGTAAGCTTTCCGGGCGCCCCGGCTCAAAGCCTCAATGCCTATAGCGCCGCTGCCGCTGAAAAGGTCTACAAATACACTCCCCTGTACATCCCCCTGCAATATGTTGAAAAGGGTCTCCTTGATTCTGTCTGTGGTAGGTCTGGTGTCAAGACCCTCAGGTGTCTTTAACGGCAGGCTTCTGGCCGTTCCTGCAATTACCCTCATGCTGTCTCCCTTCTGCCACATTCTGACAGTTTTTGCCGTGTTCTTACAAGTTTATTGTGTTTTACTGGCTTTGTAGCATTCCCAAAGGATTCTTTCGTATTCGAATCAATCCTGATGTAACTATGCTGTTATACACGAATCTTTGTTCCCTTGCTGTCACGCCTTCCACTCTTTAAATCATTCAAGACAATTATCTTGCCTTTATATTCGATCTCCGAATTGTCCAGCACCATGGTATAATATACATTCTCAACAGCATCCTTCGTCCCCAGCTTCATTCCTCGGACGCCAATGGCACCCTTCTTTTTCTCGGGAATCTCCTCTAGGGAAAACTTCAGGAAAAAGCCATCCTTTGTCTGAAGAACAATATTTCTCTGTTCCAGAAGAGTTACGACGCTGACGACGGAATCGCCGTCCGCCAGTTTTGTAGCAGCCACAGTTCGTTTTGATACGTCGAATTCGCCTCCGTCCACCAATTTCATCATGGACTGGGCGGTGACAAACACTACCTGCCTCAGGTTCAGCTCTGTCTGGCTGGTAATATAGACAATCTGTTCCTTCTCGGAATTATAATTGCTGATATTGTCCAAAGGTGTTCCCTTGTCACGGAATTTGCCGAAGGGAATATCCATGACCTTGATGGTATGAAGCTGCCCCGTATCGGTAAATACACAGACCCTTCCCGTGTTCTTACAGTAGAATACAAAGCGGTTCTCAGCATCCGCCGCTTCCTTATTGCGCTCGTAGGTTGCAGTGTCTATAGTCTTGATGTAGCCGAAGCGATCCACAAGAATACAGACATCTGTCTCCTCGATTTCCTTCTCCCTGTACACAGCCTCCTCGGCATTCTCAATGGCAGTGCGGCGTTTTCTTCCGTACTCTTTTTTATATTCATCCAGCTCATTAATAATGACCTGTGCCATGGAATCTCTTCGCTCCAGAATATCCTCATAGCGATAGATGTTTGCCATGGTCTCCTCATGTTCGTTGATCAGAGCTTCAATCTCCAATCCAATCAACTTATACAGCCGCATCTCAAGGATGGCGTTAGCCTGTTTCTCGGAGAACATAAGCTGAGTAGCCATAATCTTGGATTCCTTGGTCTTGAACTTGATTCCATCAACTTTGCCTTCCACCAGACAGGCTTTCGCCATGTTCCGATCCTTGGATCCCCGCAGAATCTCGATGATCAGATCGATGACGTTACAGGCTTTGATCAAGCCTTCCTGAATTTCCTTGCGCTCCATTTCTTTTGCCAAGAGATTGGTATATTTTCTGGTGGCTATCTCATACTGAAAGTCCACATTGGCCTTAAGGATCTGCTTCAGACCCATGGTCTCGGGTCTGCCGTCGCAGATAGCCAGCATGTTCACGCCGAAGGTGTCCTCCAGCCTGGTCTTTTTGTAAAGCAGGTTCACAAAATTCTCTGCATCGGCATCTTTTTTCAGCTCGATGACGATACGGATGCCTTCTTTTGAGGATTGATTGGAGATATCTACCACATCCTGGGTTTTCTTGGTCTCCACAAGGGCTGCTACGTCGGACAGGAATTTTGAGATTCCGGAGCCAATCATGGTATATGGGATCTCTGTGATCACAACGTTGGTCTTGCCGCCCTTGACATGTTCAAATTCCACCTTGCCTCTGATCTTGATCTTGCCCACACCGGTCTCGTAGATCTCCGGCAATTCATCTTTATTGATGACAATGCCTCCGGTGGGGAAATCGGGACCTTTCAAATAACGCATCAGCTCTCTCGTGGTAATGCTTTCGTTCAGCATAAATGCCTTCATGGCATCGATGACTTCACCTAAATTGTGGGGAGGGGTGTTGGTTGCCATACCCACGGCGATACCCTCAGAACCGTTCACAAGAAAATTGGGAATCCGCACCGGCAGCACCACTGGTTCTTTTTCAGTCTCGTCAAAGTTGGGCGCAAAGTCCACCACATCTTTGTCCAAATCTCCCAGAAAAGCCTCCTGTGTTACCTTCTGAAGCCTTGCTTCCGTGTAACGCATGGCAGCGGCACCGTCTCCCTCGATATTTCCGAAGTTACCGTGTCCGTCTATCAGGGGCAGTCCCTTCTTGAAATCCTGACTCATGACCACCAGCGAGTCATAGATGGAGCTGTCGCCGTGGGGATGGTATTTACCCATGGTGTCACCCACGATACGGGCGCTCTTCCTGTAAGGTCTGTCCCATCGGATGCCCAGCTCATACATATCATACAGCACGCGCCTCTGCACCGGTTTCAGCCCATCTCTTACATCCGGCAGCGCCCTGGCGATGATAACGCTCATGGCGTAATCAATAAACGCCTTCTGCATCTCCTCGGAATATTCGGTTTTAATGATTCTGTTGTCTTCCATATTGATATTCCTTTAAATTTTCTCTCTTTAAAAAGTGTTCCTACGATAAAATAAGAATTTACAGCTTTATCTTTTCCCAGATTTCGGTTATTTCCTCTTTTGCTCCCTCAAACTTAGGCCATGCATCGATTCCATCATTCTTTCTCCTTGGAATAATATGAATGTGGAAATGGGGAACCGATTGACCTGCACTTTCGTCACTTGCGTTGAGAATATTAACACCATCATAGCCGCAGTTGTCTACCAAATGATTTGATATCCTTTTGACTGTCCTCATAAGATTTATTAAGGTTTCTTCATCACAATCCAATATATTTTTCTTATGTATTTTGGGAACAACCAGTATATGACCGTCAACATCTTTTGCAATATCCATGAATGAATATGTGTGTTCATCCTCATATATTTTCATGCAGGGTACAAACCCTTCTATTATTTTGCAGAATATACAATCACGCATATTTACCTCCACCAAGTTCCGATTATATTACAATACAAATGTAAAATGGAACTAAATTACCCTATCACGCTTGCATATCCAACTCCGCATCCGTAGCATGTTTATATATAAACTCCTTCCGGGGCGGAACCTCTGTTCCCATCAAAAGTTCAGTCATCTCCGACGCCATTCTGGCATCCTCGATCTCCACAAGTTTCATCCGTCTGGTCTCCGGATTCAGTGTAGTCTCCCAAAGCTGATCCGCATCCATCTCACCAAGCCCCTTGTATCTCTGAAGCGTAAAGGCGCCTTTATGGGTCTTTCTATACTTTTCAAGTGCCTTGTCATCATACAGATACTCCTCCGCGCCCTTGGAAGGCATCGCCTTATACAAAGGCGGCATGGCAATATAGACATGTCCTTCAAAGATCAATTCCGGCATAAACCGATAAAACAATGTCAAAAGCAGCGTGGATATATGGGCTCCGTCCACATCCGCATCGGCCATGATCACAATCTTGTCATAGCGTAACTTGTTTATGTCAAAGTCATTTCCGTATCCTTCGGAGAAACCACAACCAAATGCGTTGATCATGGTCTTGATCTCCGCATTTGCCAGCACCTTGTCAATGCTTGCCTTCTCCACGTTCAGAATCTTTCCTCGGATAGGAAGAATCGCCTGGTACATCCTGTTTCGGGCCATCTTTGCGCTGCCTCCTGCGGAATCACCCTCTACGATGAAGATTTCGCACTTGGATGGATCCTTGGACTCACAGTTTGCCAGCTTTCCGTTGGAATCAAAAGAAAACTTCTGCTTTGTGAGGAGGTTCGTCTTTGCCCTTTCTTCCGTCTTGCGGATTTTAGCCGCTTTTTCCGCGCAGCTAATAATATTTTTCAGGGTCTCCAAATTTCTGTCAAAGAATCTGACAACCTCGTCTCCGGTAATTTTGCTGACTACCTTTGCCGCGTCCTGGTTGTCCAGTTTCGTCTTGGTCTGGCCCTCAAACCTTGGGTCCGGATGCTTGATAGACACCACGGCAGTCATGCCGTTACGCACATCAGCGCCGGTAAAGTTCACGTCCTTCTCCTTCAGGATTCCAAGATCTCTGGCGTAAGTATTGATCACATTTGTGAACATGGTCTTAAAGCCCGTCAGATGAGTGCCGCCCTCGGAGTTATAAATATTGTTACAGAAACCCAATACATTTTCATGGAACTCATTAATATACTGGAATGCCACCTCTACTGAGATACCCTCGCTCTCCCCGGAGAAATAAATCACATCGTGAATCGACTCCTGGGATTTGTTCATGTCCTTTATAAATCCTGTGATTCCTTCGGGTTCGTGGTATGTGACAGTTTCAGGCTCCTCTTTGCGAAGATCCTTAAAGATGATTGTCAAATTGGGGTTTAAGTAAGCAGTCTCATGGAGACGGCTCTTTACGTCGTCCTCCTTGAACCTGGTTCTGTCAAAGATAGTATCATCGGGCAGGAAGTTGATGGTAGTGCCGGTTTCCCGGGTCTTACCCTTCACCGGCAAAAGACCCTTTTCCAGTTCCACTGTAGGGTTTCCTCTCTCATAGCTGTCCTCATATATAAAACCGCCCGTCTTGACCGTTACAGTCAATCTGGTAGACAGGGCATTTACCACCGAAGAACCCACACCGTGCAGTCCTCCGCTGGTCTTATAGGCGCCGTTGTCAAATTTACCGCCGGCATGAAGGGTGGTGAATACCAGCCGTTCTGCGCTGATTCCCTTTTCATGCATTCCCACGGGAATACCTCTGCCGTTGTCGGATATAGTGGCTGAACCATCGGCTTCCAATGTCACGGTAATAGTGTCACAGAAGCCTGCCAAATGCTCGTCCACAGAGTTATCAACTATCTCGTAGATCAGATGGTTCAACCCCTTTGTGGATACGCTGCCAATGTACATTCCGGGCCGCTTCCGCACAGCCTCCAACCCCTCCAGGACCATAATACTGGAAGCGTCGTAATTATTTGTATTAGCCATTTTGGGTAAACACTCCTTGCTCTTATGGAAAAACTTTACATAATTAAGCATATTATATCATACATTTTGTGCTTTGTACAAGTAAAAACTACTATATCTTGCACATATCTTGTAAAATATCTACATCTTTTTCATGACGAGACCAATTATTCGTATTGTGCCCAAAAGTTATAAAATATGAAAAGGACGCTTCCGTGCTGGAAACGTCCTGCCATTTCTGTTTCAACAACAGACTGATTTTCAGTTAATATCTTGTACATCATTTTCTTTTATCACAAATGACTCCCTGTTAATATCTTGTACCTCATTTTCTTTTATCACAAATGAATCCCTGTAAATAATATCCGATTGTTTGATCCCATATTTGACATAATCAGGGTATTCGGAAACAGTGTCGAATCCTTCCTCCGTTAAAGTATAAACACTAACTGACATATTTACGTCACTCATTTCATTCAATAATAATTCATAGATTTTATCAAAGTCGGGGTCTTCTGTTGTACAAATTGCTATGTATACATATAAGCAATCTCTCATATAATCTTCAGCATTGTCATACTTTTCCTTTCCGATGGTAAATTCTCTTTTAGTGCTTATAAATATTTTATACTGTGAGTCCATCTGAAGCTGAAGCTGGTCTTGCACTTGTTTATCATAAATTACAGAATAGTAATTATCGCTGTATTTCTTTGTAAATATAGAATCACCGACATAAGAATGAATTTTTAACTCATTGCCGTCTTCATCCTTAAAAACAGTATATACGTCTTTAGCCGGCCAACCAAGGCGACCTGCGGAAACATAAGTAAACTTGGCATTATACTTATCTTTGAGATATGATTTCATGCTTCCCCGTGCCACTCCGTAATTTTCCATACAGCCGCTTGTTCCAAACATGACTAATATAAGTATCGCAAATAAAATTAATTTTTTCTTCATAATGATCCTTTCGTTTAATCCTACATCCTCTCCGGAATCTTCCTACTGCACGCAAATGCCAGCGCACCGGGGCCGATATGGCAGGCTACGCTTAAGGAAAGCGGATCAATATGAATATCGTAGCCGGGAAATACCTCCAGGATCTCCTGCTTGTATGCCTCTGCTGCCTCCTGGTTGGCTGTATGTGCTATTTCAAGCCATATATGCTTATCTTCAGTGAGACCGCCAAAACGGTTCTCAATATCGCTCTTAATAGCGCTTATCATGATGGACTTACCTTGAGCTGTTGTTCGTGCCTTGGCAAAGGCGTCCAGCTTCTCGCCCTGTATCTGAAGCACAGGCTTCAACTTAAGAATTGTTCCCAAAGCCGCTGCCGCAGGTGTAATACGTCCTCCTTTTTTCAGATAATACAGGGTATCCAGCATGATATAAATACTGCTGTTAAATTTATCTGCCTCAAGAAATTCTTTAATCTCTTTTGCACTCATGCCCTTTTCCGCCAAGGCAAGAGCATCCAGGCAGGACTGTCGCTGTGTCACGGAAATACGCTGGTTATTCACCACCTGTACCTTTCCGTCGTAATCCTCCGACAGCATGATGGCACTCTGACAGGAACCGGACAGACCGCTGCTCATGGGTATGTGAACCAGCTCGTCATACTCACTCAAAACCTTATCCCACAGTTCTAACACCGACTCCGGTGAAGGCTGGCTGGTGCTGATGTTGGCACCGGCGGCAAGTCTTAAATAAAACTCCTCCTGAGTCAGGCTGATATCCTCATAAAAGGTCTCATCACCTATCATAAAGGGCATGGGAAGCACAAACACTCCCATCTCCTTGCCCGCAGCCTGAGTGATACCGCTGTTGCTGTCTGTCACAATTGCTACTTTAGACATTTTTATCCAACCTTTCCAAAATCCCTATGTATTGAGAAAAAACTTATGACCATTTTAACGTTAAATGGAGCGAAAGTCAACTGTATTTGCGGCTGTATCCAAAAGGTGACGTTTCAAGGCTTGATGCTCGTTTTGAACAAGCTCCGGATCCTGTGCCATCAGCTGATCAATAGCATCAGATGCCTGCTTGAGGACAGCTGCATCCGTGTAGATATCGCCCATCCGAAAGGCGAATTCGCCGCTCTGACGCACACCGAACAAGTCGCCGGGGCCTCTTAGCTTAAGATCCTCAGAGGCAATATAGAAGCCGTCGTTTGATTTATTTAAGATCTGGAGCCGCTCCATGGTCTCCTGATCTTCTTTGGTACACACAAAAATACAGTAGCTCTGATGCTCGCCCCGCCCTACACGGCCTCTCAACTGATGGAGCTGGGCCAAGCCGAACCGCTCCGAATTCTCCACCATCATCACCGTGGCGTTGGGTACGTTGATACCAACCTCAATAACAGTGGTTGACACCAGTACATCAATGGAATGAGCTGAAAACTCCTCCATAATTCGATTTTTATCCGCAGGACGCATCTTTCCATGTAAATATGACACCTGAACACTTGGAGGTAGAGCGCTCTTTAGCTTCTCCGTGTAATCCACCACATTTTCCAGATCTTCCATCTCGCCTTCCTCCACCTGGGGGCAAATCACATAGACCTGTCGGCCTTCTGCTACCTGACCGGCAATGAATTTATAGGCGGTTGGCCGATATGAAGTATTTACAACACAGTTTTTAATGGGCAGTCTTCCCTGGGGCAGCTCGTCCACTACAGAGATATGCAGGTCGCCATATAGGATAATGGCAAGTGTCCTGGGAATTGGCGTTGCGCTCATGACCAGAATATGAGGACTTTCACCTTTTTCCGCCAGATGTTCTCTCTGACGGACGCCGAAACGGTGCTGTTCGTCCGTGACCACCAGAGCCAGCGACTTATATTGCACCTTCTCCTGTATCAGCGCGTGTGTACCAATGATCAGATTTGCCTCGCCGGCGACAATTCTTGCATATGCCTCCCGTTTCTCCTTGGCTGTCATAGAGCCCACAAGCAGAACGGGTTGAAAGCAGATATGATACTTTTGCACATAGCCCTGAATAGTCTCAAAGTGCTGTACAGCCAACACTTCCGTGGGTGCCATAAGCGCTCCCTGATAGCCGTTGGCTGCTGTCATCAACAGCGCCAGCACTGCAAGAATAGTCTTGCCAGATCCAACATCACCCTGAATCAAGCGGTTCATGCACACAGAACTCCCCATATCGTTTCGAATCTCCTGCCAGACCTTTGCCTGCGCTTTTGTCAGCGGAAATGGGAGCTGTTCCAGAAAGCGCACTGTATCCGCGGTTTCAAACATCTGATAACCGTTTTCCAGCCCCTCCCCTATCTGCTTATTGCGCCTAAGCAGATACATAAATGAGAAAAACTCGTCAAACACAAGTCTGTGCCTCGCCTTAAGCAGCGCTTCCCGATCAGATGGGAAATGGATGGTTTCCACTGCTTCCCTCTCCGGTATGAGAGCACAGGACTTAAGAATGTTGCTGTCATAATATTCCTCTTCAAAGGAACAATGGTTCAGCGCTTGTTTTACTGCTTTCTGAATCGCTTGATTTGTCAATCCTTTTGTCAGCGAATACTTGGGGATCAGTTTATTGGTTTGTTTTCGGTATTCCTCGATAGAGAAAAGCTTGGGTTGCTCCATGATTTTTGTGATGCCACGGCTTTGAACGGTACCGCGAAAAAGATAATAGCCGCCCTGTTTTAACACCTTTTTCAGGAAAGGCATGTTAAAAAAGGTCAGCTGCATCGTTCCGGAACCGTCAGAAATACTTACATTGAGAATGTGAAGCTTCCGTACTTTGCGCTCATTGGGAATCCCGGTAACTGCTGCATAAACAGCACAGACAGCTCCCGTAGCTGCCTGTGCGATCTTGACAGGCTCCTCAAAAACTTCATAATCCCTGGGAGAATGGGCAAGCAAGTCTCCAACCGTTCGGATATCCAGTTTTGCAAAGAGCTTCTGAGATTTCTCTCCTACGCCCTTCAACTCCAAAATGGATGTATTTCTGTCCATGTTCCAGTACCTCATACTCAAAAATGAAAATATGTGGAAACAGCGGCCGGGAAAGTGCAGGAGGCTCTTTTTCGTAAGCAAAGAATTTAGAAAAAGAGCCTCCTGTGATTTCCCGGCCGACACTATCACACCGTTTTCATATCATTTCAAAAAATAGACCATTCTATCCTATTCCACCGACATCACATAGTAGTAGATGGGCTGGCCGCCATATTGCAGTTCCACATCACAACTGCCATACTTCTCAGAAATCTTTTCGCTGAATGCTTCTGCATCCTCTTGCTTTATATCTTCTCCATAATAGATGCTGATCAGTTCAGCATCATCACGCATCAACCCATCAATGGTTTCCTCCGCAACTTGTTCCAGACTCTGTCCCACTGCCAGAAGTCCCTTGTCGCCAATGCCCATATAATCATCTTTTTTGATCTCTTTGTCATCGATCATTGTATCACGGACTGCATAGGTTACTTCGCCGCTCCTTACTGTGCTGATCTCCTGAATCATAGTTTCTTCATTTTCGTCAGCAGACAATTCTGGAACAAAGTTAATAACAGCAGTGATGCCTTGAGGAATGGTCTTGGTGGGAATCACCAGCAAATCTTTCTCCGTGGTCAGCTCAGCCGCCTGGTTTGCCGCAAGAATAATATTCTTGTTGTTGGGCAGAATGAATACAGTCTTTGCATTCACCTTATCCACTGCATCCAGAATATCAGCAGTGCTGGGATTCATGGTCTGACCGCCTTCAATGATATAATCTACGCCCAGACTCTTAAAAATTTCGCTCATGCCCTTGCCTGCGGAAACAGCTATAAAGCCAAAATCCTTAGGCGGTTCCGCCGGGGTAGTCGGCTCAGGTTCTTTCTTTTCTTTTTCTGCGTTTTCCTTTTCTGCCATTTTAAAGAGCTTCTCCTGATGCTCCAGGCGCATATTATCTATTTTTATATTGGAAAGTGCGCCGTACTTCAATGCCTTCTGGATGGCCAATCCTGGATCATTGGTATGTACGTGCACCTTGACCACATCGTCATCAGCCACGCATACAATGGAATCTCCGATGGACTCCAAATATGCCTTGAAATCCATCTCACTCTTGACATTGAAAGTCTTGTTCAGCATAATAATAAATTCCGTACAATAGCCAAACTTGATTTCCGCCTCTGCCTGGGCTTCCCTGGAGGACTTCCTGCTGACGCTCTGCCCTGCAGCAGCGTCAAAATCCAATGTAAGTTCCTTGCCCAGATAAGCGTCATAGAATCCGGTAATTACCTCAACTAATCCCTGTCCACCGGAATCCACTACGCCAGCCTGCTTTAATACTGGAAGCATCTCGGGTGTTTGGCTCAGAACATACTTAGCATGTTCTATCACGGCATTAAGATATGTCTCCATATCCTCAACACCGTCGTCCACCAGTTCGCGGCCCTTCTCTGCAATGCCCCTGGCTACGGTGAGAATGGTACCTTCCTTGGGCTTCATGACAGCTTTATAAGCTGTTTCAACTGCTTTCTCAAAAGACTCCGCCATTACGGGAACAGTGAGTATCTGTTCGCTCTTAAGACGTTTGGTAAATCCCCGGAATATCTGGGATAAAATCACGCCCGAATTGCCCCTTGCGCCTCTCAGAGAACCGCTGGAAATAGCCTTACATACGGCTTCCATGCTTGGATTTTCCCCAAGAGCAACCACCTCTTTTGCAGCGGACATAATCGTCATGGTCATGTTGGTACCTGTATCGCCATCGGGAACGGGAAAAACGTTCAGTTCGTTGATCCACTCTTTTTTATTTTCCAGATTTTTTGCACCGGCCAAGAACATCTTAGAAAGCATCTTAGCATCGATTTGTTGTAATCCCACGACATATCCTCCTTAATCAATCACTCTGACACCATCTACATAGATGTTAATTTTTTCAATTTCAATGCCGGTAAACTCCTCTACCTTGTACTTCACACTGCTGACAAGATTGTCTGCCACCGCCAGAATACTGACTCCGTAAGAAACAATGACATGAAAATCCAGAACAAGCTTATTATTGACCAGGCCCACACTGATTCCTCTGGTTATGCTGTCACGTTTAAGAAGTCTGACGAGGCCGTCTTTGACGCTGACACCTGCCATTCCAACGATACCAAAGCATTCTACGGCAACGCTGCCTGCATACTGGGCAATCACATCATTGTCAATAACTATATTTCCCATATGGGTATTCATAGAAGAACCTTTCATAGCAATATCTTTCCTTTCTAATGATTTTTCATTCGCAAAGTTGGATTGCTTTGCGAATGACGTTCAGGACGCGCCATTCGCAAAGCCGTGCCTGAACTGTAATCTATCTTATCATCTTTCCCATAAAAAGGAAACATTAAAAGCAAAAAATAAAAAAAGATTTTTTTTTGCTTGCTTTTTCTGCATATTTCTGTTAGTATATCAATGTTGCGGGCGAATTGCCGGTTTATTTAAAGAAAATGAAGGTGTCGAGGAGGTGTCAAGATGGCTAAGTGTGATGTTTGCGGAAAGGGTGTTCATTTTGGTAATAATGTAAGCCATTCTCATAGAAGAAGCAATGCGATTTGGAACTCTAACGTAAAGAACGTTAAATGCAAAGTAAACGGCGGTTCCAAAAGAATGCATGTGTGCACCAGATGCTTAAAGTCCGGCAGGGTTGAAAGAGCTTAAGTTTGTCGCTGATGAAAAAACACATGAACACTAATCATTAAAAGAGTAGGCATTTATCCTACTCTTTTTTATGCTTTATATCTTCTTTTGGCGCTTTGATTCAACAAAGTTTCCATTTTTCATGAAATTTGTATCCGATATACTATCGTGTTACTCTTCTCTGCCCTTCCGCCGCAGATACTCCCTGTTAATACTTTGAGCCAATTCTTCGTCTCCGAATAGGTTGTCCGGGTGAAATATCTTCACCAAGTCTTTATACCGCTTACGGAGAGCTAATGGATTGTTCGCTCCGCGGAATAGCAGGCGCACAGACTCCTCCATTACCAGACCCTTAGGCTCATCCTGAACGGCATGTCTTGTCCGCTCCTCCAATGCCCTTCTCTGACGTTCGAAATCACGCTTGTCCTCATCCAACTTACGAAAACCGTCCTGAAGAATTGCCAGTTTTTTCTCAAAAAACAGATTCTCTTCCTTCAGGCGCTTCCGCTCCTGAACTGTGCGATGGTGCAACTCCTCCAGTTCCTTGCGCAGTTGTCCGCTTTCATTCATAAAACGTTCCTGAGAGATCGCAAGCTCCTTGCGCGCATTCTCTAACCGAATGTTCTCCTGAAAAAGCCAGATCTTAGCTTCCTTGAGTTCGTCCATTTCTTCTGCTCTGTTAATCTCTTCCCAATCAATCATTTGAATCAACCTTCCGATCATCTGTCTAAAACGCCACAAAATGCGCGGAAATAATTCCACGCTAGTCGCTGCAAAAACAATTATATCCCAAAAATAATAACAGAGCAATGATAATCAGGCCCACCAGACGATTGTGGGTAATCAGCATGATCAGCATGCCAATCGCTATAAAAAAGCAGGCGAGTCCTATAATCTTTTTCATAACACCCTGAAAGACTTATCTTACTCTCAATATATGCAAACAATCACTCTTTTTTGAATCATTTTCCTGATTTTTCCGTATTCTCAGGAAATGCAATGTCAACCACTTCATCGTCGGACATCTCGTCCTTGCTCTTTGGTTTTGTAAATTTATCCACTAGATCCGGAATCATATCCAGAACCTTGGTTACTGCATCCTGATTCTTTATATTTACAAGCTTTGTGTAACCGTCTTTTATGACGATCACGGCGCTGGGGGTCATCTTGCCGCCCAAACCTCCCGCGCCTGATGAGGAATGCTTTTCTCCGTTTGAACCAGCACCTGCTCCAACACCAAAGCTCACATCAACCAGAGGCAAAATTATGGTATCTCCCACCTGTGTTGCCTGACCAACTACAGTCTTTGTAGAAAGCACGGTATCCATGCCCTGAAGAAGTGCCTCTACCACGCCCTGAAACTGGTTTTCCCTGTCTGCCATATCTCCTCCAATCTGCCGCATTCAAGCGACTCACATTTATTAATGTCTATGTCCTTAACTATCTTCTGCTTTCTTATCCTGCGTTGTACCTTGTCGTTTTAGTTTATTCAAAAGCTGCCAAAGTTTTTTATCCATGGCTATTCTTATCGCCTGCCATAACAGCACGGCAAGAGTAACATGACCTGATGCCTGAAAGTTTCCCTCCAGCACCGCCTGCTGAAAATCCGGCGTCACTACCACATACGAACCAAGAAACGGCATTAACATACCATACACACCGTAAGCATATCCTGTGGTATCCGGCGCTCCTGTCCCAAAAACTATATCAGCTTCTAATCTTCTTGGGCGTATACTTTTTATGATCTTACAGAGCCTGATCTTTGCGTGCGAAAGAAGCAGTTTCGTGTCTTTATCATTCAAAAGTTCCATGTAATAGGATATATTTTGCCACATCTTTTTTATTTTATCATATATGGTCAAGATTGTGTACTTTAACTTTGCAATTTTTTCGGAAATCTTTATAAATTTTTTTTGTTTTGACTCATCAATGGCTTTCGAATCCTGGTCATCCGTTTCTTTTTCGTTCTGTTTTCCTTCTGTTTGTTCAAAGGTTTTTGGCACCGGTTCTTCTTCCGTATCAGCGATTTCCGAAGATGTCACTACCGTCGGAGTCTCTTTTGATTCCTCTTCTTTATTTTCTTCTCTTTCTTCTTTCCCTTCTTTCCCTTCTTTTTCTTCTCTCTCTTCACTTTCTTCTCTTCTTGAACTGTCAAAGATTGTAATCCACAATACCTTTACAGTTAGTTTTCCCGGTTCAGGATAGGCATACCGCAGTCTCAGCAGTCCAAAAAGCCAGTCTGCTCTGGCAGCAAGCTCAATATGTTCCGTATCTTTCCTGCCCCGCACACGGTACAAAACAGGGAAAAAAAGCACCAGCAGTAACACTGTTATAAGCACAGCAAGGAGAACCAGCAATATGATGCCCAGGACGGACAATATCTGTAAAATCACGTCTAACATCGCAAGTACTCCTTCAGCGCACAGTCCCCCCGGGCTTTCAGACATTCTTGAACAAGCTGTTCCACCATTTCAACCGCTTCCTCATAGTTTCCTGCAATTCCTACCACATAGGGCGGATTTTTTGCGTAATATCTCTGCACCAGCAGCCTGGCTGAAAAGATATCCAGCTGATCATAGGAATTCCGTGACATGGTAATCAGAAAAACGCCCGTGGTCAGGGGCTTGTTCTCCAACTTTTTCTTAATCCTATCCAGTTTTTTTTCGCTGATACTATCGCCCAGATACAGCTTTGGATGATACTCTAGCAAAATTGCCATAGGTACTCTGAAGCCTCCGCATCACGGTATGGATTATTTCCTGTCTGAATAAGTATATCATATTAATTTCAATTTGTAACCAAAAAACTGTTGAGCGGATGATAGTTGACAATTCGACAAAATCTTTTATACTTATGTATGTGGGGAAAATTTCTAATCATGCAATATGATTATGTTTCAGAAGGGGAGGTTGCAAGCAAATGAAAGCTGTTGCCAGAATGGAATTAAAACCAGGTATGACACTTGGGGAGGATGTGCGATGGCAGGAAAAGATTCTTTTCAGCGAAGGTACTGTTTTATCTCAGGCCAACATTGAGAGACTTAAGCGCTATAATATCATGATTGTTACTGTAATGGAGGACGTGGACTTTGCCACCACACATTACGAAAGGCTTAGATATTCTCATGATTTTAAAATTTTTGAACAAAAGCATGCCCAGAATCTTTACAAATACAAAAAATTGATGATGGATTTTGCTACTTCCGGAAAGCAGATTCCGGCACAGGCGCTTATGGAGATTTACAGTGACCTGCGATCAACCTATTCAAACGGTGCCATTCTGTTGGACTACCTTTATAACCTTATGCCCAATGAGGATGAACTGACCTTTAATCATTCTCTGAACTCTGCGCTTTTGGCCGGTGTGTTCGCCGAATGGACTGCTATGTCGGAGGAAGACCGGGAAGAGCTTATTCTATCTGGATTCTATTATGATATCGGTAAGCTCAAACTTCCCTACGATGTACTTTGGAGGCCGGGTAAATTATCCCAGGAGGAATTCGATGTAGTGAAAAAGCATCCTTCTATCGGCTGGGCCATGCTGGGAAATACCGGGCTTTCCAGTCATATTCAGGATGCTGTTCTTATGCATCACGAGCGTATGGATGGCAGCGGCTACCCCAAACATGCAAAGGGTGATGAAATTAGCATTTTTGCCCGTTACATTGCTATTATCGATACTTATATCGCCATGGCTTCCCCCAGACCTCATAGAAATGCTCTCACCCCATTGCAGATCATGGGCAATTTTGAAAAGAATGTAGCCCAATATGACAAGGAATTACTAATTCCGTTGATGATACATATTGCTGATGCCCAAATTGGATCTTCCGTCTGCCTGAATGACGATTCAGTTTGGGAAGTATCCCATATTCATGCCACAAAGCTCTCCCGTCCCGTTCTTAAGAACGCAAAACAAGAAACACTTGATCTGAGAGAACATCCGGAGCTTGAAATTGTTAAGATGATGTAAGATGAAAAGCCGGGAGTACTTTAGTAGTACTTCCGGCTTCCCCATAAATTGCTTTTCTTTAATTCCTGGTATTCCTCGTAGGCTTTTTCCAATATCTGTTTTTCATTATTAAATTTCAACAGGTGATATGCCTCGTGGTACTTGTAATACCCTGAATCCATAAAAAATTCTTCTCTTTGTGGTTTGCTGTAATAACTGTCTGCCATCATCAGGTACCAGTGAACTTCCTTATTTACGGTGTCCTCGGGAACAACAAAGCTGTATTCGCTTTTTCCGATGTACTTGATAATAGTAGCCTTCGCGCCGGATTCCTCCAGCACCTCACGCAGCGCGGTGTCTTTGTAGTCCTCGTCCTGTTCTACCGTGCCCTTCGGCAAGACCCATCCTTCGTACTTGTTTTTTATATTTTTGTACAAAAGCAGAATCTTTCCACGAAATATTACCACACCACCACAGCTTGTTGCTTCTATCATTGCAATTCCTCCTGACTGGTGTGAAAAAGAACAACTAGGAACAGTATAGCTTAATTGGACAAGATACGCAAGGAAAATTATTAATCTTCAGTTTTTTCTTTAAAATAACAGTCAAATAATCTTCTTGCCATGGGGACTGCATAATCGCCTCCGCTGCCGGCCCCCTCAACAATGATAGTTACACAGACTTCAGGAGCTTCCGCCGGGGCAAACCCTGTGAACCAGGCATGGCTGTCGTCATTCATATTGTTGTACTCTGCAGAGCCTGTCTTTCCGGCTGCAGTGTAATCCCGTCCGCTAAGCTTCGAAGCCGTTCCTTTCTCAACAACTGCCGTCATCATCTCCCTGAGTATAGCAGCTTCATTTTCACTCATAAGCCTACCGTAAGTTTGGGGCTTGAATGCTTTAATCACGCTTCCCCCGTCATTTTCCACCCGCTCCATAAAGATGGGTTTCATAAGAATTCCGTCATTTGCGATAGCGCTTGTGATCAGGTGCAGGTGAATGGGCGTGATCAGCGTTTTACCCTGACCGATAGACGTCTGCATCATTTCATTGTCCGAGATATTCTCCGAAATATGCACGCTACTTTCCGCGTAACGAATTGTTACGGGAAGTTCTCTGCCAAACAGGAGCTCGTCCAAAGTGTCCTGCAATTTATCCCTGTCCAGACTCATGCCAATGTTGGCAAAGGATGCGTTGCAGGATTTGGCAAAGGAACTCATGAAATTTACATTGCCATGATTACTCCCATGATAACAGTTGATGCGACTTCCTCCATAGCTGTAAAACCCGGGGCAGTTAAAGGAGTACTGATCGTAGGTTTCCGGATTCTGCCGAATGTATTCTAATGCAGTCACGATCTTAAAAGTGGAACCGGGCGGATACAAACCCTGGGTTGCCCGGTTTACCAGTATGGAACTCTCCGAATCTTTAAGCAGGGTATCCCAGATATCTGCAATCTCATTGGGGTCAAAATCCGGGTGTGACACCATAGCCAGCACCTTGCCGGTCTGTACTTCTGACACAATGACAGCCCCCTTGTAAATCCCTAATAGACTGTCGGCTGTCTCCTGAAGTTCAACATCCAGTGTAGTATACACATTATCACCGGGATTTTTTACACCTGCCATATCGTTGGCTACCTTGCCGCTTAACGGTATATTGGTATTGATAAGATAATAATTTGCCAGGGCCTCCACTCCTGTCCTTCCATGTGTGGAATACCCTATTACATGAGAAAAAAGGCTGCCATAGGGATAAGTTCTTGTCTCATTCTGAGCAGCGTCAAGCACCGTCTCTGCCAAAATATCACCGTCCCTTGAGTAGATGGTGCCGCGGTAGTTTTGAGAAAGCAAAAGTTCCTGTCGGGAATTGTAGCTGTTGTTGATCATATCCTGCTGACCGGTGGCTGTAAAATATGCCAGATAGCCAATCAAAACAGAAAAAATGAATACAAAAAGAGCGCTGCTTATCCAAATCGGTTCGCAGCTATCGGTTTTGCTTCCCTGTTTTTGAGACTTTTGATTTTTGCTTCTTACTGTCATTATGCCTTGTTCCCTCCTGTTTTAGCCGGATATAAATTCCCTGAACAATAAAGAACATGATCATGGATACCATTACAGAACTGCCGCCGTAGCTGATAAAGGGCAGAGTCACACCTGTAAGTGGAATCAGCTTGATACCACCACCCACGGTGAGAAAAATCTGGAAAATATACATAACGCCCACCCCATATACAATAATCCGGTAAAAATGGTCATGAATCTTCAAAGCGATCTGCATCATCATCAGAAACATTCCCATTGTAACCAGCACGACACAAATGCCAAATATGACCCCCAGTTCCTCACAGATAGAGGAAAAAATGAAATCTTCCATCACATACGGTATATCATCCGGATTCCCCTGCATGAGTCCCATGCCAAACCAGCTTCCACTTCCGATGGCAAACAATGACTGGGTGATAGCATAACCTTGATTGTCTATATAAGTCCAGGGATCCTGCCATGCCAATACCCTTGTCCTGACATGGGCGAACAGCTGATAGGCAGCCCAGGATGCAGCACATCCCCCCACTGCTCCGAACATCAGATATAGATAGTTTCTTGTTGCTATAAACACAATAAAAATATAACCTATAAAAAAGATCACCGCACTGCCTAAATCCCTGGAGAGCACCAGTATCATCACATGCATGCCGGCAATCACGGCAGTTATTGCAACTCTTACAAACGAGACATCCTCCCACAGGGCTCCGGCAAGGAAAAAAATGAACAGAATCTTCACAAATTCAGAGGGCTGAAAAGTCACTTGAGCAATATCAAAGGAAACCGTAAAGGAAAGTTTGGAGCCGTAAGTAATCTCTCCCAATATCAGCACAACACTGAGCATAGCGATCCCAAGAAGACCGTAAACCCATGTCAGTTTCTTAAAAAACCGAATCCTCGAAAACAGATACGGTATGAGCAGCGCAAAAATCAGAGAAATCAACGCGATAATATACTGTCTGATCGCCCGGTTGAAATTAAGCCTTGACACAATACATAAGCCCACTCCCATCAACATGCTCATGCCGCCAAGTAACGGTCTGTTCACATCCTCATAGATCATGGGCACCATAATAGCCATTACCAATAGAAAAATCTGGACAAATACATAAAAGAACACATATTCCAACTTACCGCTGATAATCGCCAGATTCAGAAAACATAAGAGTTGTACCAGAAACATCAGTACACACTGCCATACATAGAGCGTCCTCTGTCTGCTTTCTTTCAAAAAGAGTCCAAGTATGCTCACAATGGTAAATAATATCATTGCTGCGGCAATCCCATATTTTGATAATTCGGTGATATAATACTGCATCTATCTTATCCTCACTAATCCACACCGCGCTTCTCATGTCCTGTAGTGTAAGTGCCCCGTTTCAGGCTGAGACCATCCATACATGCCCTCAAGACCTGAACAACCTCCTGTTCAGTCTCTATGGTAAAATCCAGCCGCAGGACATCAATCCCGTTGACACGGTTCTGTTCCCCAAATAGCGCCAGGGGAACGCTGTTGTATATGATATTGACACAGTGGGCACAGTTACGAAGCACGGGAAAGTCCGTCTGATAGCGGTCTTTCATCCATAAAACGCCCTGTCCGTCCTTAATGCATATATCCGTAGTCTTTTGCACACAATTTGCAGTAATCATCATGGGAATCCTGCCATAAATGATTTTCTCCCATGATAAAAAATGTCCGTCCTCTGATGAGGAATTTTCAATGAGTTTGCGCTGTTCATGGGCATTCAACTCATAGGGAATACAAAAACCGTCTGTTAGCACTGAAAGGCTTTGGGCTGTAGACAGATTCCAAATATAAACACCAGCATCAGTCCGTATCTTTACCCCTTTTTTGCTTTTCTGCTCCCTATTAAGAAGAAATCCTAATTCATCCAAAGATCGAACTAAAAATCCGTCTATTTCACCCTTCTCTGCCAATGACCAGATTTTTTCCATGTAAGCCAAATCTGACTGCCTCATAACATATGGCAGGGCTGCAAGTAATTCTGTTCCTGACGTTACATTTTTTTCTGCCGTTACATCTGCTCCTGCTGTATTGATCTGTTTCATAAGAGCCAGGCACTCGTTATATCTTTCAATCAGCAAATCGCTGTTCACGTAGACATGCTGAAGAGCAAGTTTCTGCTCACTTTTCTTATCTGTCTGAAATTCTGCCAGAACCCTCAGCTGTTCCATGGCAGCAACGGATATTGAATAGGCGGTTGACTGAATCGGTCTATTTTTAATGCATTTTATTGACTGAGCAGGTCGATTGCTTGCAGACCATATTTTCTGCTGTACCTCAGATTTTTTACACTCTCTTGCTTTTATTAGTTCCTGTTCAAGTGCTTCCGCAGATTTTCTTCGCAGTTCGTTCATTTGTTTCAGAGGATAAAAAGCATTTTCCTCTAACAATATCTGCATTTCGGAGGCCTCAAATGGAGTGTCTCCCAGCTTTCCGAGCTGACGACGCAAATCTTCCTCTGTCACAGGCTGATTTCTAGACGGTTGTACCAGTTCCCCCGTGGCTTTTCCCACTGTTTCTTTGCAGCTAAGTGAAACCGATGCAGGCTTTCCGACGAGAAATTCAGCCTCTACTTTCACAGCCAGTCGCCGCCGATTCTGTAAATACTCTCCGTTGATCTTTTCCAGCAATTCATCTTTCGTTTCACTGTAGGCAGGATTTGCAAGAGTTATCATCTCCCGGCCGTTTCGTCTAAAATAATAGCCGTCCTGAAGCTGACTTCTTACATACAGTGTTTTCAAGGCTTTCCTGTCTTCCGGAACTACCTGATAGATTTCTGCGGCTTTCTCAGCTCCTAAATTCTGCCTGAGTTCATAGTACAAATCTATGTATTTCCGGTAAATCGCAGTGACGCCTGCAGCGTACTCAGGCTTTTTCATCCTTCCTTCAATTTTAAATGAGTCTATCCCTGCCTCAATCAGATCCGGAATACAATCAATGGTACACATATCCTTCAGGCTTAATGGATAACACTGAGCTCCTTTCTTTCTGCTGTTCACTATGTACGGCAGACGACAGGGCTGGGCACATCTTCCCCGGTTGCCGCTTCGGCCGCCCAAAATGCTGCTGAAAAGGCACTGACCGGAGTAACAATAGCACATTGCCCCGTGAATAAATGTCTCCAGTTCCATACCCGTTCGGCGCTTTATGTCAATCAGTTCCTGTAAACTCAATTCCCTGGCCGGTACAATCCGATTGACACCCATTGTTTTTAAAAGCTCAGGACCGTAGCTTGCACACAGAGTCATCTGGGTGCTGGCATGGAGCTCTAAACAAGGAAAAGATTCTCGGATTATTGTGAGCGCTCCTATATCCTGTACAATGACTCCAGCCAGTCCTGCCCGGTAAAAAGGTTCAAGATATCCGGGCAGGTCTTGAATTTCCTGCTCCTTCAGTAGTGTATTCACTGTCAGATATACTTTCACTCCAAAAAGGCGGCCATATCGGATACAGGCCACAAGTTCTTCCTCTGTTAAGTTTTCCGCATAAGCTCTGGCTCCAAATTTTGAACCGCCCAAATAAACAGCATTCGCTCCAGCGTTGACAGCTCCGTAAAAGGCCTGAAGATTGCCCGCAGGAGCCAAAAGTTCCACTTTTTTTGAAATTTCCATATGAAATACCTTATATAAACAGTAATAAGAAAAGCTGTCCGAACAAGCGGACAGCCAGCACAATTATCAATTTTAGGATTACTTCTTTTTCAGTTCCGTCTCCAGCTGAATAATCTTTTTCGCATCGTCTGCCTGGCTCTGCTGAAGTTCCTTTACCTGCTCTTCAGAACTTTCCAATTTAATCTGCGTCGAAATCAACTCATGTTTTAAGTCGTAAAGCTCCTTTTCCTTAGCTTGAAGATCCTCTTCCAGCTCCGATATCTGTCTTTTTGCTTTGAAATAATCGTCCGCAATATTAAGTTGAAGCAGCACTCCCTGAGTATCCATGGGCTGTCTCCGGAAACTCTCGACTTTATTGTACTCGTTGAGCTTATTGTTTATATAGGAGGCCACCTTCTGAAGATATTCCTCGCTCTCGTAACCGCTTAGTGTAAAAACCTTGCCGCCAATGATTACTTCTGTATCTGTTTTGGAAGACATATTCGTACTCCTTTTGTATTTCAGCCTCTTAACCTATTTCTGTCCGTTATATGGTGCATGACAAACCTTCCCGTACAGTATATCTCAAAATATTCATACAGGCAAGTAAAATATATATTTTCTCTTAATCAGCTTCTCCTAATCAGCCGGCTATAGTCCCAATCCCAGGTGACGGTATGCCAGATCCGTCACCACTCTGCCCCTTGGCGTACGGTTCAGAAATCCATTTTTGATCAGGTAGGGCTCATAAACATCCTCGATGGTACCGGCATCCTCGCCGATAGCCGCAGCAAGAGTATCCAAACCTACCGGCCCGCCGTCAAACTTCTGTATCATGGTAACAAGCATATTCCTGTCGATGTGATCAAGTCCCAGCTTGTCCACATCCATCAGATCCAAGGCTGTTCTTGCTACATCCTCAGTTATCACACCATCATACTTCACTTGGGCAAAATCACGAACCCGCTTCAGAATACGATTTGCAAGCCTTGGAGTTCCTCGGCTCCTGCGAGCCATCTCAAGGGCTCCCTCCGGTTCCACCTCCACCTCAAGCACTCTGGCAGAATGAAGGATAATCCTTTGCAGTTCCTCCACCGTGTAAAATTCCAGATGATAAATCATGCCAAATCGGTCACGCAAAGGAGCCGTCAGGAGTCCTGCCCTGGTGGTGGCTCCCACCAGAGTGAACTTAGGAAGATCCAGACGAACAGAGCGAGCGGTGGATCCCTTGCCAATCATAATATCGATACAGTAATCTTCCATAGCCGGATACAACACTTCTTCCACCTGACGATTCAGACGGTGAATCTCATCTACAAAGAGCAGATCCCCCTCCTCCAAATTGTTCAGAATGGCTGCCATTTCCCCTGGCTTTTCAATGGCGGGACCACTGGTAACTTTCAGGTGTACCCCCATTTCATTTGCAATAATGCCGGCCAATGTGGTCTTGCCAAGCCCGGGAGGACCATAAAACAGGGCGTGATCCAGGGCATCTCCGCGCTGTTTTGCTGCTTCTATATATATCTTCAGATTTTCCTTTACTTTCGTCTGACCAATGTAATCATCCAGGGTCTGCGGGCGAAGGGAACCTTCGATCTTTATATCTTCTTCTGTTATATTAGTCTCAATCATTCTCTTGGGCATGGAAAGCATTCCTTTCTTTCAGCATGTGCCATAAAGCGCTTAAAATCAAATACCTCTTGGTATTTGTCAAATATCCGTGCAAGAACGGTTACTTGGCTCAATTGCTCACAGGAATCAAAACAAATGCTTCAGTGCTGCTTTCAGAACAGCGCCGGAATCCATATCTTCTATATTTTCAATAGCATTTACAGCCTTCAGGGCCTCCGCCTGACCATAACCCAAAGAAACCAGCGCCTCCACAGCTTCTCGTTTCTGAGGAGTATCAATGGCGACTGCGTGAGTCTCACCATAATTAGCAATTTCTTTATTGATCATAGAATCGTTGATGTTAAGTTTGCCTTTAAGCTCCAAAATAAGCCGTTCTGCTGTCTTGGCGCCTACGCCGGGTGCTTTGGCAATCGCCTTAGCATCACCCGAAACAATGGCAAAACGCAGGGAATCAGCATCCAGAACGGACAAAATGGAAAGTGCGCCCTTGGGTCCAATTCCGCTGACTGTGATACACTTTTTAAAGATATCCAGATCATTTCGGCTCAAAAAACCGTACAGCCAGAATGCATCCTCTCTGACACTGGTATAAGTATAAAGCTTCACAGGCTCTCCCACACCCGGAAGTCGCGCTGCAGTGTCCGCAGATATCTTTACATTCATGCCCACACCGCCTACATCGACCACCACATTATCCTCGGTGATATCGTCAATGATTCCGTTTACATATGCTATCATAGTTCGTATCTCCTGTTGCCGGGCGGATGGCATTCCCAATCCGCGGTCATTCCCTGAATAGCTCTTCTTTTGTCAGTTTATCATATCCGAACATATGTTTCAAGCGCTTCTTAATTTTTTATATTGATTTGAGAATTTACTACTTTAATTCTTTTCTCTCCTATGTTGTCACAGGTTGGGGAGTAAGCAGCTTTCGGTACACAACCATAAAGCAAATCAAGTGTACCAGGAAGGTCAAGCTCCAGCTGATAGGATATGAAATGTAAAGACATTCCAATGTGGGAAACTGCCGAAAGAGCGTGTATATCCAAACCACCCTGAACAAACATGCTCCCGACAGCGACACCAGCATGGGCATAATCGCATAACCCATGCCGCGCAAAGTTCCCACCATCACATCCATAACGCCACAGAGAAAGTATGGAATGCAGATATAAGCCATGCGCAGCGTGCCATAGCGTATCACTTCCGCATCGGGTGAGTAAAGCCGCAACAGGATGCCGGAGGCTAGATATGCGCCACTTCCCATGACAAGCCCCACAGCAGTCACAAGCCCCAGACATATAGCAGTGACCTTTCCCACTCTCTTATACTTCTTTGCGCCGTAATTCTGGCCGCAAAAACTTATGGAAGCCTGATGGAAGGCATTCATGGCAGTGTACACAAAACCTTCTATATTGCTGGCAGCAGTGTTACCCGCCATGGCAATAGAACCAAAGCTATTCACAGAGGACTGTATCAGTACATTGGATATTGAGAACAACGCGCCCTGCAACCCTGCAGGCATGCCTATCTGGAACATCTTGATCAACTTGTCCGGAGCAATCTGTAAGTCATTCAACACCAACTTATATGCACTGTCGGTCATTAGCAGACAGCGGACTACCAGTGCTGCAGATATGGCTTGAGAGATTACGGTGGCCGTGGCCACACCTGCTACTCCCATTTGTAACAGAATAACAAAGATCAAATTCAAAACAACATTTACTCCACCAGCAATTAACAGATAATAAAGCGGACGTCTGGTATCACCGACTGCGCGCAGTACAGCTCCGCCAAAGTTGTATACCATCATAAAAGGCATGCCGGCAAAATAAATACGCATATAAAGCACCGAGTGATCAATTACATCATCCGGTGTCCCCATCATCCCCAGTGCAGGCTTTGACACAAAGAAACCGATGAAGATCAAAAGGATGCCGCTTATGGCAGCAGTCACCAAAGCTGTCTGCACCATGCTCTTTAATTCGTTCTTCTGTCCTGCCCCATAAAACCGGGCCACCAGTACATTGGCTCCCACGGAGAGACCAATAAACAGATTCACGATCAGATTTGTCAGAGAACTGGTAGCTCCTACCGCTGCCAGTGATTCATTTCCGGCAAACCGGCCAACTACTACAATATCCGCAGCATTGAACAGCAGCTGCAAAATACCGGACAACATCAAAGGGACATAGAAAATCAGAATCTTGCCCAGCAGAGGGCCGTTGCACATATCTATTTCATATTTATTGGATGTTTTGCTTTCATCCACATCAATCATCTCCCCTAAATCATCTCAGGTAATCATTCAGCTGCCTGACAACTTGAAGCACCCCACCTTGGGCGGAGTGCTCTCAATAACAGTCATACTCTTCTGTTAATTATTTACTGTAGAGTTGCTTATTTACTGTTGATATAATTGATCAGGCCTTCAGATGATATAATTTTCTGCATGAATTCCGGAAATGCCTGACCCTGAAAGGAGGTTCCCTTGGTAATATTTGTTATGACACCGGTGTCAAAATTTACTTCTACCTGATCTCCGGCCTCAATACCCTTGCTTGCCTCGGGGCACTCGATGATAGGAAGACCAATGTTGATAGCATTTCGGTAAAAAATCCGTGCGAAGGTCTCAGCAATGACACAGCTTACACCTGCAGCCTTGATAGCGATAGGCGCATGCTCTCTGGATGAACCACAGCCGAAGTTCTTCTCTGCAACGATGATATCACCTTTCTGCACTTTCTTGATAAAGTCGGTGTCGATGTCCTCCATGCAATGGGTCGCAAGTTCTGCTGGATCCGAGGAATTCAGATATCTTGCGGGGATGATCACATCGGTGTCAACGTTGTCGCCATATTTAAAAACTGTTCCTTTTGCATTCATATGATATTACCATGCCTTTCTATAGTGAAGAATGATTAATTATAAAATGGATTGATTGTGGAACTTAAGTAATTGGGTTATATGCTTTCTGGCCCTGAAATAACTCCGGTAATCGCGCTGGCGGCTGCTACAGCCGGGCTGGCCAGGTAAATCTCGGAGGTCACATGACCCATGCGACCCACAAAGTTGCGATTCGTGGTGGAGACGCAGCGCTCGCCTTCCGCAAGGATGCCCATATAGCCGCCAAGGCAGGGGCCGCAGGTGGGTGTGCTGACGATGGCGCCGGCCTCTATGAAGGTCTTCAGAAGGCCCTCGTCCATAGCCTGCATGTATATGGCCTGAGTGGCGGGAATCACAATGCAGCGCATTCCTGTCGCCACATGTCTGCCCTTTAATACTTCTGCAGCTATGCGCAGGTCGTCCAGACGGCCGTTGGTACAGGAGCCGATGACAACCTGATCGATAGCAATGGGGGGCATGGCCTGGATCTCGTCCAGAGTGTGTGTATTTTCAGGCAAATGAGGGAAGGAAACGGTGGGACGAAGGGTGCTTAAATCGATGGTATACTCCTCGTCATATATTGCGTCACGGTCTGCCTCATAGATTTTATAGCTTCTGTTGGAATGTTCTTTCATGTACTGCTCTGCCAGAGCATCTACCGGGAAAATGCCGTTCTTTCCACCTGCCTCAATAGCCATGTTGGTGATGGTGAAACGATCGTCCATGCTTAAGTGTGCAATGCCGTCACCCACAAATTCCATGGATTTATAGAGAGCACCGTCCACGCCGATCATACCGATGATATGCAGAATCACGTCCTTTCCGCTGACCCACTTGGAGGGCTTGCCGGTGAGGTTGAACTTGATGGCGGCAGGAACCTTGAACCAGGCCTTGCCGGTAGCCATGCCGGCGGCCATATCTGTGCTGCCCACGCCGGTGGAAAATGCGCCCAGTGCGCCGTATGTACAGGTGTGGGAATCCGCGCCAATGATCACATCCCCGGCCACGGTAAGGCCTTTCTCCGGCAACAGGGCGTGCTCAATACCCATCTCTCCCACTTCAAAATAATTTGTAATCTCATTTTTCCTTGCAAACTCCCGGACACATTTGCAGTGCTCTGCGGACTTGATATCCTTGTTAGGTACAAAATGGTCGGGCACCAGGGCAATCTTATCTTTATCAAACACACCCTTAGCCGTGAACTTATCCATTTCCTTGATTGCTACAGGGCTAGTGATATCGTTGCCTAAAACCAGATCCAAGTCTGCCTCGATGAGCTGTCCGGCTTCCACCTTCTCAAGCCCTGCAGCTGCAGCCAGAATCTTTTGCGTCATTGTCATTCCCATATACTTTATCCTTGCCTTTCTGTAAATGTTCTAAAAAACATGATAACATAGACGAGAGGATTGTTCAAATACTTCTTATTCCTTATTTCATAAACTCTTGATTTCATAAACCTAATGTCATAGACCTACTGTCATAATTGTTTTTCTATAAAAAATATTTCATAGGCTATGTCATAAATACTGTAAATAAAAACAGATGCTTACTAACTCAATGTCAGAAAGCATCTGCTTTATTCTCAAGTTGATATTCTTTTAAATAAGAAACTAATCTTTCAGAAGCATGCCCTTAGCATCAACATTAATCTTTCCGGTCAGGATAAAGATACCTTCAATTAATCCCCAAATCCAAATACCTATGGGAGCAATACCGCAGGTAATGATACCTCCGACCAAGGTCGCTACCAACTGGATGACAGCCTTGGTAGTATAGCCCAAATAGAAATTGTGGATACCTAAAGATCCGAGAAAAATGCCTAACAGACCTGCAGTAAGCTTGCTCTTGTCACCTGTCTGCTGACCAGCAGTTGCCAGAGCGACACCGCAATTCAAGCAGACAGCAGCTCCGGGAGCTGTTGCCTGACCGCAGTTAGGGCAGAAAGATGTACCTGCTCCTTTTGAGCAGCCGCACTTGATACAAACAGCAGCATTTGCGTCCATGGGGGCGCCACAATTCTTACAAAACATGTTTTTTCCTCCTTGTTACTATAATATACTTTTCCTTTTGTCCTGTGACAGTGACAATCTGGCTTTGCAAAAACAATATTCCATGTTTCCTATAACCCATTATATGTTATATAATGTAGTCGCCATGCCAAAAAGCCGAAAGTCTCACTATGTAACTTGCCATTACAACCACACCCAACAGGCACAATGTAAGAACATTGAACAGCCGCTTGCGAAACAGATTAAAATCATATAGAGCAAACAGCATCAGTACAGGTATGGACCAGAACATAGGGTTGTAATACAGGGCCTGCGAGAAATCCAAACGTAATGCCGCCAGCCAAGCCCTGCTCATGCCGCATCCGGGACAGATAAACCCGGTAAGTTTGAGAATCGGACACTGATATTGAAGCAGCACAGCCATTCCCGCAAGAACTATGAACAGGGAAAAAAGCGCCAACTTCAAAGCAAGATGAGTCGGTTTTCTCATACGGGCAATCCTCCTTTAGTACCTTAGCATATTCATAGGCAAAATGCAAGCAATTATTAAAAAAAAGTAAAATTTTGCTAAGTGAATAAATAAAATTTAACGTTTTTTCACCAGCTTATTATATGCAATATCAAGTATCCGGAAGATAAAGTAATGTCAAAGTATTAACTATACATGCCATACTGTAGTCACCTTGAACAGGTCGCCGTCCACTTCCACTTCCAGAGCACCGCCCTGAAGCTCTGTAAAGCTTTTAGCGATGGCTAACCCTAAACCGCTGCCATCGGTGTTTCGCGACTCATCCCCTCTGACAAAACGTTCTGTAAGGTCAGCAGGATCTACAGTTAATTCCTGAGCTGAGATATTCTTGATAGTTATGACAACCATGTCATTAATTCTAAAGCCATTTACATAGACCCTGGTTCCTTGCAGCGCGTACTTTGCCACATTGGAAAACAGATTTTCATAGATCCGATATGTTTTTTGACTGTCAAGGGAAATGGTAATCTTCTCGTCAGTCAAATTCATACGGATATCCAGCTTTGCTTCATCCAGCTTATCCTTCATCTCATAGCTCACCTGTTTGACTAAGTTCATGATATCTACAGGCATAAGATTTAATGTCACATTCTTTGAATTTGCCTTGCTGACCTCGAACAAATCCTCAATAAGAACCTTAAGTCTCAGAGATTTCCTCTCAAGGGTATCCAGATATTCCTGCCGCTGTTCCTCCGTCAGATTAGGATCTTTTAAGAGGTTTACATAAGTTATGATAGCTGTCAAGGGCGTCTTTAAGTCGTGGGATACATTGGTAATAAGCTCTGCCTTCATATGCTGGCTTTTCACCTCATCATCCACTGCCTTCTTAAAGCCATTTTGGATCTTTATGACCTGGGGCTTAAAAGGTTCAAATATCCCCAGATCCTCCTCTATGGTCACATTCAGATTTCCCTCAGCCATCTCATCCACCGCCTTTAACAAGATTCCATAGTGCCTTTGAAGATCGCTGATATATTTCTTCAATAAAAAATAAAGTACTATGGAGTAGACAACAACAATTCCAAGCCCCCCCAGCCAGGTCATACTGATCACAGCCAAGACAAGGGCATTTATCAATACAAGTCTGCGGATTGCCTTTAAGCTGTTTGCTGTGAGATCCACATGGAGGAAATAATGGTAAACCGACTTGATTTTAAGTTTAATGCGACGTCCATTCCGCCACAGAAAGCATCTCTTTCGCAGGTATTCCAAAAGCCCCAACTCACGTATTGGTCTCAGGCTGACGCCCAGAAACCAGACGCCCAGGAAATATATAGTAAAAATAATAACATTTCCTGTCAGCACCAGCAGATTCCGGATGGTTCTTTTATAAAACAGCGTATTCATTAGAATACTATCCAGTTCTATATTCGCTTTACCGCTGGCCACAAATGTAACAAGTTCCATACATAATCCATAACAGCTCAAATGCAAAATCACAATGATTGCCAGGATCTCCAAAGGAAGTGA
Organism: Acetatifactor sp.; assembly: GCA_022511425.1. Taxonomy (GTDB): domain Bacteria; phylum Bacillota; class Clostridia; order Lachnospirales; family Lachnospiraceae; genus Acetatifactor. Next base: position 29,030 of record JAFLRO010000001.1, on the reverse strand, counting down.
ACAGAGCCGTCTCTCGGACCACGGCTTGAAAGAAACAACCGGCAGAGAGATTCCCATGGCAAACACCACCGCAAGGAGCAGCATAAGCCAGGTGGCAGCGCCCGATTGTTCATACAGCCAGTATTCCCTATATCCATAGTATATGACATGCTGATAGGTAAACTTGAGACCGTTCCCACGTGAATATGCATAGGGATAAAAGTAATAGTAGAAAGCATCACTATTCTTGCTCCATTCCTTTCGTGATACCGCATAGGTCACAGTGCAGTCCGCGGGTCCTGACGCAATCCCCTCAAAAGCAGCGCTAAGCCGCATGACTTCTTTAGACGCCTGACTGGCCAGTCTTCTCAGTGCCACTGCATCCTCACCTTTTACTTGCTCTCCCACTGACACATTTCCAGCGCTGTCAAAGACAAAACTAAGCAGAAAATAACTGTCTGAGGACAGTCTGGAAATATCATCATCGGACATATTTGTCACGTAAGTATCAGTCTGATGGTCACGGATCACATATCCATAGGCATTATTCATGACAGAAAAACCCTTATCAACTTCAAGGAAGACCTCCATAAGGCTTTCCAACTGATTACTCAGTCTTTCATAAGATTCAGTCAGGCTGCTGTCATGATAGTTGATTGTTTCTCCGACATCCTCCAAATTACCAAAAATTTCAGGCCGCTCTTCGGGTTCATCGCCTGGCAGCCATTGTTCCAGCCCATCCAGCTGTAGATAAATATCAAAATAATTGGCATTACACTGGTTCTTCACATTGTACAGATCCCTGTACAGCACATAGGTATTCTGATAGAGCCAGTTCACATTTTCTTCGGTTTCCAGCGTCATTTTGCCGTACTCTTCCGCTTTTGTTTTGAACACTTTATAGAGCGCAGTAAAAAAGATGGCTGCAATCAGACTTACCAGAATTCCTTTTCTCAGCCAGCTCCACTTTCCTTTTTTATTTGTTCTATCCCCGTGCAGAATCTCCGACATTATCTCACACCTTCCTGCTTTATACGCATTATACACAGACTGGATAACATATACGGCTTACTAATCTAACGCATACTGCCTGTTAGTCTATCATTTTACTGCCTGTCAATCTTGTAACCCACACCCCAGACCACTTTCAAATACTTGGGGTTCCTGGGATCCAACTCGATTTTCTCCCTGATATTTCTAACATGTACCATGATGGTGTCTGTGTTTACTGCCTTCTCGTTCCAGATTCGCTCGTAAATTTCATCTGCCGAGAACACTCTGCCCGGATTTTTGATCAGCAGCTGTACTATCTTAAACTCCATGGGGGTCAGTTTCACCGGTTCGCCGTCCACTGTCACCTCCACCGTGTCTTCATTCAATTCCAATCCTCCGATGGTATAAATGTGGTCCTTGGGAGCTTCTCCATCCACTGCCGCCAGGTACTTTGAATATCTGCGAAGATGGGAATTCACCCGTGCCAACAGTTCCAGCGGTGTAAAAGGCTTTGTAACATAGTCATCAGCCCCCATGTTAAGCCCCATGATCTTATCAACCTCCTCGGACTTTGCAGACAACATGATCACAGGGAATTCGTACTCCTGCTCTCTGAGCTTCATGAGCATGGTGACGCCATCCATAACGGGCATCATAATATCCACAATTGCCAGGTGAAGTTCCTCACTTGCAATGACCTCCAAACCTTCCTTGCCGTTTGCTGCATGAAATACCTCATAGCCTTGATTTTTCAAATATATCTCAATACCCTCTCTGATTTCTTTGTCGTCCTCTACAACCAATATACGATACTTGCCTTCCATTTTGTTCTCCCCTCATAGAAAGGTCCATGCTGTACCCACTAAATCCATTATCATTAGCATGAGGATAGCATAGACCTAAAAAATAAATGTAAACATCTGAAAAAACCAAAGAATTTCTAAAGAAAACTTTTCGCCAGTGTGCTGACACTATCTGGTGAAATGTGAATGTGTCAGTACACTAGCTCTGTATCTGCTTCATACTGTAAAAGATTCCTTTTCTTGTCATCAATTCGTCGTATGTACCGTACTCCACACATTGCCCCGCATTGATAACAGCGATACGATCCGCATCCCGAATGGTGGAAAGCCTGTGAGCTACAATAAAGGTAGTCCTGTTCCTCGTCAGATTGTCCACTGCCTCTTGTATCAGTTTTTCCGAAATACTGTCAAGGGCTGAGGTTGCCTCATCCAGCAAGATAATTTTGGGATCACGGATCAACGCTCTGGCGATGGAGACACGTTGTCTCTGTCCTCCGGACAGCTTTCCGCCATGTTCTCCCACCATTGTGTCCAGACCCTTGGGCAGGGAATCCACCAGTTCACGCAGATTTGCCGCATCAATGACCTGAGCCAACTTCTCCTGGGTAACGCCCTCGCAGCCATAGACAATGTTTTCCCTGATAGTTCCCGAAAACAGGATGGATGTCTGAGGCACCACTGCAAGGAATCTCCGGTAGGAGCGCAAATCTATCTCGCTCAAATCATGACCGTCTAACAAAACCCTTCCTTTATCAGCCAGATAAAATCCGTTTACAAGGTTCAGTATTGTGGATTTCCCTGCACCTGATTCTCCTACCAGCGCTATGGTCTCCCCTTTTTTCACCTCCAAATTCAAGCCGTTCAGGATATCGCTCTCGCCGTCATGATACTTGAAATGTACATTTTTAAAGGAGAAATGACCTTCTACATCCTCAATCTGCTCCTTGCCCTCATTGTGTTCCACATCCTCAGACAGAAGCACCTCGCCAATGGAATTGACCGACTCAATTCCTTTTGTAATAGTGGGAATCAGCGTAATAATGGCTGATACCTGATTTACAATGGTTGCAAAATAACTCTGGTAAAGGGTGATATCGCCCGCCAGGATCCTTCCACGGAAGGCAAGAAATCCTGTAAAGCACAGGCATACCACTTGAAAAATCTGAAAGATGACCCATCCCACAGAGCCGAACAAAGATTGAATCAAATCAAGCTTATAGCCTTTTTCCGCCACGGCAAAAAGTTGACTGCTCATCTTCTCCACTTCCTCTTCCTCCAGGGCATGGGCGCGTGTCACAGGAATCAATTCCACCATTTCCATGACTCTTGCAGAGGTCTCTTCCATCTCCTTACGGAAATCACGGTTACTCTTCTTCATGATGTTTCGAAAGGAAACCATTGTGATGGCGGCAATGGGCGTTGTCAGCAAAAAGAAGAAAAACACCACCAGACTTCTCTGCACTGTGACCACCAGCGCTGCCGTTATATTCAACACAATATTCAGGATGCTTAAAAACATCTGTGTGGAAAGACCTTCCACTGCCTCCACATCCCTTATGATCTTTGACTGCAGGCGTCCTGACTGGGTCTCTATATGGTAAGAGATGGAAAGCTGCTGCAGCTTACGGATCAGTGCCTTTCTCAGTCCGGTCTCCGCATATCTCGTTGCCTGACTCTTGTAATCCGTATACAGATAGTTCATTGGTATATTCAAAAGCAACAGACAAATCATTAATACAGTATAAAAAACAATATTTCCGGTACTGTCAGGATTTTGTGTTGTAATATCATTTATAATATTTGCCGTCACAATAGGCAGCACCCAAACACAGGCATGTTTACAGAAGAAGAAAATGACTGCCAGAACAAATTTATAATAATTGCCTTTATACAGAGCTGCCAGTATTTTTATAGGATGCCCCTTATGGTTTCTGTAGCATTCAATAAACCAATGTTCCGGCTCAATTCCTTTGGGCGCTTTTAACTTTTTTTCTAAAGATGACATAATTCTCTTCCCATAGAAAAGGGATGCCATTGCAGACATCCCTAAAATCCTAAAGCTTCATTAGTTGTTGATCAGCTTGTCTTCTTCATTGTTCCAGCTGTACAGCTTTCTGATATCCTCGCCGACCTTCTCTGAAGGATGCTCGCTTGCAAGCTTTCTCATAGCCTTGAAGTGAACCTGCTTGCCTGCGGGAGACATATCCAACAGGAATTCCTTAGCAAAGGTGCCATCCTGAATGTCGCTCAAGATCTTTTTCATTGCCTTTTTGGTGTCCTCGGTGATGATCTTGGGACCAGTGATGTAATCGCCGTACTCAGCTGTGTTGGAGATGGAATACCTCATTCCTGCAAAACCACTCTGATAAATCAGGTCAACAATCAGCTTCATCTCATGGATACACTCAAAATATGCGTTCCTCTCGTCATATCCTGCCTCGACCAGGGTCTCAAAGCCTGCCTGCATCAAAGCGCATACACCGCCGCAGAGTACAGCCTGCTCGCCAAAAAGGTCAGTCTCGGTCTCAGTGCGGAAAGTGGTCTCAAGTACGCCTGCTCTCGCGCCGCCGATGCCAAGCGCATAAGCAAGAGCCAGGTCCTGTGCCTTTCCGGTAGCATCCTGCTGCACAGCTATCAAGCAGGGAACACCCTTGCCTGCCTGATACTCGCTGCGAACGGTATGGCCGGGTCCCTTGGGAGCGATCATGGTAACGTCAACATCTGCGGGAGGCACGATACAACCGAAGTGAATGTTGAAACCGTGAGCGAACATGAGCATATTACCTGCCTCCAGGTTGGGCTCGATGTCCTTCTTGTACAGATCAGCCTGCTTCTCGTCGTTGATCAGGATCATGATAATGTCTGCCTTCTTTGCAGCCTCTGCCGCATTGTACACCTCAAATCCCTGCTTCACAGCCTTGTCCCAGGACTTGGAGTCCTCGTACAGGCCGATGATCACATGACAGCCTGAGTCCTTCAGATTCAGCGCATGTGCATGTCCCTGGCTGCCATAGCCGATGATCGCGATGGTCTTGCCCTCCAACAGGGACAGATTACAATCTTCCTGATAAAAAATCTTTGCCATTTCTTTTTCCTCCATTATGGTTTCTTAGTATATAAAATATTTATAACTGACAAATCATCATACTGCTAATGTTTAACTACTATTGTCGAGCTGCTAATTAATTTATTTGCTGTTGACTCTAGCCATTCTCTGTTTTCTGTACTTGTACCCCATGCATCAAGGGCTATATCGTATGTTTCAGATATTTATATATCTATGGCCTTAATATCCTTTCTGATATCAATTTGTCCACTCCTTAAAGCATTAACCTTTGATTCAAGCTTATCAAGCCTTCTATTGATCGGTTCCAACCTCTCGTCAAATTTTTGATCCATCATATTTGATATTGCCTGTAGATCTTCATTAGTCAAGGCCATTGCTTTATCCTCCTTATTGAAAATTTTATTCATCAATAAAGACAACCTTGTCAATGCCGCGACCTAAACCTGCAATACCCGTTCTGGCAAGCTCCAAAATTTCGTAGCCGTCTAACAGGCTGATAAACGCGTCAATCTTTTGCTGATTGCCCGTAAGCTCAATAATCAAGCTTTCAGGTGCCACATCAATAATTTTCGCACGGAAGATATCTGCAACTGATATCACACTCTGACGTTGTTCAGCTGCAGCCCTTACCTTCACCATGACCAGCTCACGGTAAACGCTCTCATCAGGCTTCAGTTCCTTGATGTCTCTCACATCCACAAGCTTTGCCAGCTGTTTTTCAATCTGCTCCAGTATCTCGTCTGCGCCGGAGGTGACGATGGTGATTCTGGTAAATCTTGGATCCGCCGTAACGCCTGCGGTGATACTCTCGATATTGTATCCTCTTCTTGAAAACAGGCCCGTTATCCGGCTCAATACGCCGGAAGTATTGTTTACAAGTAGTTGAAATACTCTTTTCTGCATATTTCTCACCCTGCTTCTTAACATTCTTTTCCAATTTGACTTCTGTCCATGTGATATACTACCACAAATTCCATTTAGCTTCAAGCCCCTATCATCAGCCTTCGTCATTCTCGCTGCACTTTGACAGCGCAAGAGTCCCAGTACGGGCAACTTCCGCAATGCTAATCGTGCGCAGCATGTCGATAAGAAGCTTTACACGTTCAGGTGTGTCGCAGATCTGCAGCATCATAAAATGCTTGGACATATCCACAATCTCCGCCTTCATGATCTCACAGAGCTCCATGATCTCCCGGCGGTTATTCTTGTTGTATTTTACCTTGATAAGCATCAATTCCCTGGTGATACACTGCTGTTCAGAGAAAGTATTCACCTTGATCACATCCAGCTTCTTGTTCAGCTGCTTCTCTATCTGTTCAATAGTGCGCTCATCCCCGCTGCTTACAATGGTCATGCGAGAAGAGGTAGGATCGTCTGTCTCACCCACCGCCAGGCTATCTATATTAAAGCATCTGCGGGAAAACAGCCCAGCCACCTTACAGAGCACACCGGAACGGTTCTCCACCAGCACAGAATAAATTCTTCTCTTCATCTTTTCCTCCATCGAACGTTTTTTCATATTTCCTTTATATGACTGTGATATCACAAGTAGGTCAGACCAGATCCATGGGGTCTATAATACATTCCAAAAGCATTGCCTCATCATTTTTCAAAAATGCATCAATGATTTCATCGCACTTTTCCATGTTCTCAAGCCGCAGGAAAGGTATCCCGTAGGCTGCCGCCAGCTTCTCCAGATCCGGGCTGCCGGACAGGTCTACCACCGAGTAATTGTCCTTGTAATTAAAATGCTGGAACTGGCGCACCATTCCCAAATAATTATTCTTTAGCACAATGATCTTCACAGGAATGTTATGCTGGCACATGGTCGCAAGTTCCATCATGGACATCTGGAAGGATCCGTCCCCGCACACTGCCACAACCTGTCTGTCAGGCATCGCCACTTTTGCACCCATGGCTGCAGGTATGGAATAACCCATAGTTCCCATGCCGCCAGAGGTAAGGAACCTGCCTTTTCTCACCTTGGCATATGCACAGGACCAAATCTGATTCTGGCCCACATCCGCTACATAGACGGCGTCCTCCTCCATTCTGTCAGTGAGTTTTGTGATAAACTCCGCGGGATCCACGTATGCAGGATTAGGATTGCGCTTTCTCGCCATAGTGGCACGATACTCATCCAACACTTTGATCCATTCCGTAAAGCTACAGGAAAACTCTTCTTTCTCAAAATCCTCGAAGATATGTTTTGCATCTCCCACCAAAGGAATGGTGGGACCTGCGTTCTTTCCAATCTCAGCAGGGTCTACGTCAATATGTACCAGCACCTTACCCTTGGTAATCAGATCCGGCTGGTTCACCGCTCTGTCCGCCACCCTTGCACCCACCATGATCAGCAGGTCGCACTCGTTCATGGCTCGGTTGGCATAAGCCTCACCGTTGTTGCCTACCATGCCATAGTACAGAGGATGTTCTGTTGGCATCACACCCTTACCCATCATGGTGGAAACGACGGGTACGCTGTGTTTCTCTGCGAAAGACGTAAGTTCGCCCTGGGCATCGCTCAAAAGTACACCGCCGCCCGCACAGATCAGCGGTTGCTTTGCTTTCTCCAACTCCTTGATGACCTTTTTGATTTGTACCGCATGGCCTTTAACTGTGGGTTTATAGGTTCGAAGGGAGATCTCCTCCGGATATTTAAACCGGCTGATAGGCGCATTTTGAATGTCAATGGGCACATCAATCAGTACAGGCCCTTTCCGGCCGGTATTGGCAATATAAAAGGCCTCCTTGAATATTCTGGGAATATCTTCCACATTCCTCACCAAGTAGCTGTACTTCACAAAGGATTCAACAGCACCTGTGATGTCCGCTTCCTGGAATACATCACTTCCCAAAAGTTCACTATTTACCTGACCGGTGATACAAATCAGAGGAATACTGTCCGCAAAAGCGGTCGCTATTCCCGTAATCACATTGGTGGCACCGGGGCCCGAAGTCACCGCGCACACACCGGGCTTACCAGTCAGTCTGGAAACACCGTTGGCTGCATGGGCGGCATTTTGCTCTGTTCTAATCAGGATTGTCCTAATATCAGACTCCAGGATACTGTTATAAAACGGACAGATTGCCACCCCGGGATAACCGAACACAGTGGTAACACCTTCCGCCTCCAGACATTTTATAATTGCATCTGCTCCAATCATTTTAACCTCTTTTCTGCTGCATGAGTACAGTAATAATTTGATATACTGTACTGCCGCAATAATTTTTGTATTGATTTCAGCTAGTCAATTTCTGTGCTATCTTCACCGCTTCTGCCGCATCCCGTGAATACCCGTCTGCACCTATCTCATCAGCATAATCCTGGGTGATGACTGCTCCCCCGATCATAACCTTTGTTGGCAGCTTTTCTTTCCTGACCAGCGCGATCACTTCCCGCATGCGCTGCATCGTGGTGGTCATCAGCGCCGACAGGGCAATGATCTGTGCATTATTTTCTTTTGCTGCCCGAATGATTTCCTCTCCAGGCACATCTTTTCCCAGATCAATGACGCGGAATCCGTAATTCCTTAACATTAATGCAACTAAATTTTTACCTATATCATGGATATCCCCTTCTACCGTGGCAATGATTATAACAGGCATATTCTGGGAGTCAGCATCCTTCATCAATAAAGGCTCCAGTACTTGAATCGCATTCTTCATGGCTTCAGCGCTGGCAATCAGCTGTGGAAGGAAATATTTCCCTTTGTCAAACAGTTCACCGACTTGGTTGATGGCGGGCATGAGTACATCGTTAAGGAGGGACTGCGGTTCCTCGCCGGCTTCCAGAGCTTCCTTCGTGAGCGCTGCAATACCGTTTCGATTTCCCTTCAGGACAGCGTGGCTTAATACCGTTGCATGTGCGCTCATTACTGCTTCACCGCCGAAATTTTCAGTGTCATTTGTTCCACATTCGGTCTTTATGCCGGAAATGCTCTGTGACGCCTCTCTCTGCTTCCGATTCATAGCTACCACATTGGCATATTCTATGTAATGTATATCAGCATCTTCCTTGGCAAGCAACAGATCCGTAGCCAGTGCACAGCTGACAAGCAGTTCCTGGGAGGGGTTAGCAATAGCCATAGTCAGCCCCTCTCTGATGGCAAGTGTCAGGAAGGCAGCGTTTACATAACTACGTTCAGGCATTCCAAAAGAAATATTGGACAGACCACAGATGGTAGCAAGCTCCTTTTCCCTACAGTAACGGATGGTCTCAAGTGTCTCAAGACCTGCTCTCCTGTTAGCTCCCACAGTGGCAACCAGACCGTCAACCACTATGTCGTCTTTCCTCAGCCCACAGGCATAAGCTCTATTCAATACCTTCTCTATTATCTCTTTCTTCTCTTCCAGGTTCTCCGGAAGCCCCTTGTCACACAAGGGCAGCAGAATAAACATGGCTCCGTATTTCTTCGCAATTGGAATCAGCTTCTCATACTTCTCCGTCTCCAGGGAGATAGAATTGATCAACGCCCTTCCGGGATAATGACGCAATGCTGCTTCCAATACTTCTACATGGCTGGAATCCAGGGACAGAGGCAAATTGGTAACACCGCTGACTTCCTCTATAGCACGCAGCATCATCTCTTTCTCATCAATACCGCTCATACCCATGTTTATATCTAATACCTGAGCACCACACTGTTCCTGTTCCTCTGCAAATTGCAGTACCTTGTCCATTACACCTTCTCTCAGCTGGGCCTGAAATAGTTTCTTACCTGTGGGATTAATACGCTCACCTACAATAAAAAAGCTCCCGTCCAAGCCAAAACTCAGAGTTTTCCGTTCAGATGTAAGAACCCTGGTATTGGGATTTCGGCGTTCCGGCCGGACTGTGATCTGTCTGCCAAAGGCCTCTTTCAGTCCCCGAATAAACTCCGGTGTAGTGCCGCAGCAGCCCCCTAATATAGTAGCTCCGGCATCTGTCAGCTGACTCATTTCCTGTATAAATTCATCAGCGCTCATACTGTAAGAGGTTCGCCCCTGCTCATCCAGAAAGGGAAGTCCTGCGTTTGGTTTTGCGATAATGGGTACAGAGGCGGTGACAGCAGTCATCTCCTCAACAATCTCACGCATACGGGCAGGCCCTGCAGAACAGTTTACCCCCACAGCACATGCTCCCAGGCTTTCCAGAACTACAGCAGCTGTTCTTGCATCGGTTCCGTATAAAGTCCTGCCATCCTCCTCAAAGGTCATAGTCACCATCACAGGGAGTTCACAGGTCTCTTTTGCCGCGATTAGAGCAGCTCTGGCCTCTGCAAGACTCATCATAGTCTCCACCACAAGAAGGTCAACCCCGGCTTTCTCCAGAGCCTTTATTTGTTCTTTATATATGTCAATCAGGATCTCCAGTTCCATATTGCCCATGGGTCTTAACTGTTCTCCGGTCATGGTCAAATCACCGGCCACATAGACGACCCTGTCTTTTGCAGAAGCCGCAGCTTCCCTGGAAATTGCTACAAGATCCTCAATCATCTGCTCCATTCGATTTTCCAACCCATACTCCCCAAGCTTGATGCGGTTGGCAGTAAAAGTAGGAGCATAGAGTATATCTGTGCCTGCTTTCACATATTCCTTTTGCAATGCAAGCATTACATCTGAATGCTCCAGAATCCACTGCTCCGGACAAACACCGGACGGCATCCCAGCCCGCACAAGATTGGAGCCTGTGGCACCGTCAAGATACAGATATTGATTAGAAAACTGTATAAATTCTTCTCTCGTCATTTCAGAAAAATGCCTCTCTGTATTAGTTTCACACACATTACTACATATAATACCACATACAGGATTTAGTCGTAAAGGGGAGGATTTATCCTTTTCATGGAAAGTAGTTGCGAAACTCATCGAATTGTGGTAAATTTTAATAAGACATAGCACTTTTTATGTGAAAACTTGGAGGGTTGACCATTGAAAAACAAAGTTCGTATGCTTTTCGCGGCGGTACTGATTGGTATTCTGCTCACCGCCTGCGGCGAGAATCCCGAGCTGACACAATTTCGCAACAGTGTTGATGAATTTTGCACCAAAATTTCCGAGATAGATACTTCCATCAATAATATCGATGCTCAGTCGGAAAATGCCATATCTGAACTCCTCTCCTGCCTTGACGAGTTAGATCTCGCATTTCAGGCCTTTGCAAGATTGGATTTCCCGGAGGAGTTTGACTATCTTGAGGAACTGGCTGATGAATCCAGCCAATACATGACGGAAGCAGTGTCCAGCTATCACGATGCATACAGCAACAATTCTTATGACCAGAACACAGCAGAGTATGCAAAGTCAAATTATTCCAGAGCCTATAAACGGATCCAGATAATCATCACTTGTCTACATGGCGAAAAGCCCAGTGATGCAGACCTCACTATTGAATATTGAGTCATAAAGATCAAGCATTCAAATAAAAAAACGGTTCGGAAATCTCCGAACCGCTTTTTTTACCTTTCCAGGTAGTTCTTTTAAATCATTAAAATACCAAAACCGATCTTTAGCACATTTTTTACTATGAAATTAACCGCGATAATCACAAGCATGGCATACATATAGCCCGGGCGGAATTTCAGACCACTCTTGATCCCGAACAGATGCAGCTTAGCTGCCGTCCAAGAAATCATAAAGACAAGATAAAGTCCTGCGCTGTAGAGAACCAGCGGATGATACCAGAGTGATTGAATTAAATGTCCATGTAACAGCGCATTTACTGAGCGCGTCCCTCCACAGCCCGGACAATACATGCCAAGGAATAACTGAAAGGCACAATCGCTCTGGGATAAATCCCTTCCCGCCAAAAAAATGAAAAACAGCGGAATGCCCACAGCCGCAATAGCTAAAACTAATAGACCTACCGGATATAATTCATCCTCTAGACTCTTCTGTTTTGCCATCTTATTAACTCACTTTAATACCAACTGCTGGGATCACTACCAACAGAATAAATAGCAGCACCTACAACGATATAGTAGATCAGCGATGCTATACCCATGATAAGGCCGATGATGGAACATACAATACCTGCTGTACCCACACCGTTCTTATTCTCCTTGTTGCCCTTGATACCGCATACCAGACCTATGATACCCAAAATCAAACTGGGAGCGCCATAACAGCAGCAAAGTACAATACTGATAATACCCAACACCAGAGACGCTATCTGAGTACCGCTTGCCTTTCCACCGTTTCCAGGAGTAACATTGGGCTGTTGAAAAGCCGTGTTATCCTGATAGTTACTGTACTGAGGAGTCCCAGTATTCTGTCCATTGTTGAAATTCTGTCCGTCCATTTTTTCTCCTTTTCACACATTGAAATTTGAAAGCATCTCGCTTTACTTAATTTTATGACCATGGCACCATTTAACCACATGTCTAACGAATATTATATATGATAATTTGCCTGATTTCCAGTCTTATATGAAAATTCGTCATTTAATCGTCAAAAATCGCGAAAATGAGTGTTTTTTTATGTAAAACTTATAATTTTCGATAACCAAGGGCTTTCCAAAACGGGAAAGCCCTCCTCTTTTTGACTTAAAATAATACTTATTATTCTTTGAAATAAGAAATAATTTTAGCCAGCTCTGTTGCAAGGGAACTAATTTCCTGGGTAGAGTCGCTCAACTGTTCCATGGAGGCTACTACCATATTAGCAGAAGCAGTGGTCTCTTCACTGGAAGCCGCATTCTCCTCGGATAATGCAGAAAGGTTCTCCACAATGCCTTCAATTGTAGCGCGCAGGATATTGATCTTATCAACCTCAGCCTGTACAGCCATAGTATTTTCAAACATTTTTTCAACATTTGCCAGCATGACATCGAAATCTTTTCTTGTAGCTTCCAGCTTGTCGATCTGATTCTTCGCATTGTCACTGAGCAGCGCTGTCAAATCAGAAGTCTCTGCTATATTACCTACCAACTCCTTGATGATCTCTTCAATCTCTGCTGCGGACTTGGAGCTGTCATCAGCCAGCTTTCCGACTTCCAATGCAACCACGCCGAAGCCTCTTCCCTGCTCTCCTGCCCTGGCAGCCTCTATGCTGGCGTTCAGGCTAAGAAGATTGGTTTGTGATGCTATATCGGAAATTACGTTCACAACTTCCTGAATTCTGGAAGCAGCATTCACATTGGTTTCAGACTGCTTTACGATCTTTTCAACAGATTCTTTTGTCTCCATGCTGATGCCAATCAACTCTTCCATTGCAGATTCTGCGCGCTTGCTGGTTTCCTGGGAGTGCTCAGCGGCTGCCGCAAGGTTGTTGATGTCGGAAACGATTGCCTCAATAGAGAAGCCCATCTCCGCAATATTGGAAGCAGCATCCTGAGTATCATTTGCCTGTGAAGTGGCGCCATTTGCCACATCCTCAATTGCCCTGGAAACTTCGCTGATAGAATTATTTGTGCTTTCTGCTACGGTTGCAAGTGTATCAGAATTTCCCTTCATGACATCAGAACTGGAACGTATCTGTTTTGTCACATTCAGGAAACGTGCAGCCATGCTGTTGATGCTCTTTGCCAAAAGGCCCAACTCATCGCCTTTATTGAAGAATCCGACTTCAGCCCTGACATTCAGTTTGCCGGATTCCAGAGTAACTACTGCATCCACACAGTTATTTATGGTTCGCACCAGATTTAAAGTCAGCATCGCTACTCCCACTACATCAATAATCATCAGCAGGATTGCGCTGATTGCAACAAGGAGCATAGCGCTATTTACCATACTCATCACATCGGATCTTGGTGCCCCGGCAAAGAACATACCTACTATCGAATTATCGGTATTCCTGATCGGTACATAATAACCAAAATATCTTTCATTGTTTATGGTCACATTGTCACTGAAATAGTTTTGTCCATTTTTTAATACAGCTTGTATCACGGCGTCGCCCGCTTTAGTACCTACAAATCTCTGTCCGTCATCACCAAGAACCGTGGTCAACCTTCTGGTATCTCCATAGAAGATAGTGGTATGTATGCCGGTATCTTTATTGAGTGCATCCAACATACTATAGGTCTCAGACAGATCGTGTCCACCCTTGGTCAAGCTGTCCGTAGCCTCGTCATATTCTAGATCGCCTGCATACATAACACTGTAAGCTCCTGTCATGTACTTACATACGCTCTCAAGTCTGGACTGAGCCATGGACTGCAGACTACTGCTCAGCTGATTGGTGCTGATGAGCATGATGATCACACCTACCAATATCACTGGGGCAATCGTAAGTAAATATAGCTTTAATTTCAATCCACCAGCCTTTTTTTCCATATAATACTCCCTCCACAGAATATTTTTTATTCAAATAAAATAATTGTTTTTTAGATATTTTATAAAATTATATAATATATCTCATTTATTGGCAACACAAAATTGTAAACTTTTTGACAATTTAACTCAATTTATCTCAAATAATACTAATTATAATTACACAATTCTTCTTTTCCCAAACTATGAATAAGCTAAAGTGTATTTATTCTTAAGCATTATAATATTGTGCCTGAGAATTCCAAAGCTCATAATACTTTCCGTCCGTCTCTTTGCAAAGTTCCTCATGACTGCCCCGCTGAACCAATTCACCTTCATGAAAGACAAGGATGTCATTGCAGAATCGGCAGGATGAAAGCCGATGGCTGATATATATAGCCGTTTTATCTCCCACAATATCGTTGAAATTGCTGTAAACTTCCGATTCAGCAATGGGATCAAGAGCCGCCGTGGGCTCGTCCAGGACTATGAAGGGCGCATCTTTATAGAGGGTTCGGGCAAGGGCTATCTTCTGAGCTTCGCCGCCGGAGATTTCGACACCTTTCTTACTGAAATCCTTATACAGATAAGTCTCCAGTCCATCCTCCAAAGTATCCAGCCGCTCTCCGAAGCCAGCCTTACGCAAAACATTCCCGGCAAGTTCACTGTCATATGCAACCTTTGTACCTACATTCTGTCCAAGAGAAAAGGCAAAGAGCCTGAAATCCTGGAACACAACAGAAAAAATGGCCATATATTCCAGATAATCAAATTCCCTGATATCCGTTCCATTTAAGAGAATCACACCTTCTGTAGGGTCGTATAGACGGCACAGAAGCTTGATAAAGGTTGTCTTGCCGCTGCCGTTCTGTCCTACTACAGCCAGCCGTTCTCCTGCCCCAAATTTCATACTTACATGCTTCAGGGCATATTCCTCACTGCCGGGATATTTGAATGACACATCCCTGAACTCAATCTCATAATTCCAGTGATCCCGCTTATCAACCGGTCTGAATCCCTGCCGCATCGTATTAGGCATCTCCAGAAAGTCAAATATCAATTTGAGAAATGACGCGTTGTTGCGCATGTCTCCAACAGTACCGAAAAAAGTGGCTATGCCACTATTTATGCTCAAAACAGCGGTGCTATACATGGTCACGGACCCTACGCCAAATGCCCCCGCCAGAGCCTTCAGGCAGACAAACACGGTCACACCGCCCACGAGGAACCAGGCTATAGCTGCAGAAGCTGCATTATACAATCCGATAGGGCCTCTGGCATACCTTGCAAAAATACCCTTGGAGCCAAAGGTAGAGGTCTTGTCGCTATTATACCTGTCACAGATGATGTCTTGACGATAGATTCGCATATCCGGCGCAAGTTCCTGCTGGTATCCAAGCCAGCCGTAAAACCCGAACAAACGATTCCCCAGATTATGTGCATCCGCTCTGCGCGCATAGTAGCTCCCAGCTTTATTGTTTAACGCGGATCCTATATATGTGACAGCCAACATGACTGCAATTATAACCAGAACAAATAATGGATTATTTAATACCGTGAGTTTCCCGGCATCTTCAGGCACAAGCTGGGTAAACAGAGTCACAGTGAGCGCAGCACCACCTAATAGACTAAATACAGCAGAAATCAGATTATTCATGTTCCCTGTCACTCTGTAAAGCCCCCATCCTCCCCCATTCTGGTTCTGATTGATGGTTGAAAGCATTTCATGAGTCTTTGCATCATCTATATTCACAAAATCCATCTCCATCAGCTTCTGCGTAAAGACCTGTTGTACTTTGAAGTACATCCCCGACTCCTGATTGTTCCTCCATTTTGACAACAAGGCAGTTACAAGCGAGATAAATGCTGCTGAAAAGAGGGTATAAAGTACCAGACGTTTTAAAGTTTCAGGATTTCTGCTCCCTGCAATCTCATCTATGATCCTTGCTGACAGATAGATGCCTACATAAGGAGTGAGTGCATCCCATATCACGCATATGATACTGGAGGTGAACATCTGAGGATAACGTTTATAGAGCAGGAGAAAGGCTTTCCGATTAAATCGAAAGGCTTCCTTATAGGATAAAAGCTCCTTTTCGTCATTATTAAGTTTCTTATTTTGACTCGTTTTCTCCTGACTCTTTTTCTTCGGCATCTTCACTTCCTTCTCCCTCCTCCCTGTAGTATTTGCTCTGTACTTCAAATAACTCCCAATATCGTCCGCCTTTTGCGAGCAGTTCCTCATGAGTGCCCTCCTCAGCAATATGATTGTCCTCAATCAGGATAATACGGTCACAGAACCGGGTGGATGCAAGACGGTGGGATATATAAACGGACGACTTTCCTGCGGTCATATCACTGTATTTCTGATAGAGCTCAGCTTCCGCAATAGGGTCTAAAGCCGCCGTCGGCTCGTCCAGTAAGATCACAGGAGCATCCTTGTAAAGAGCCCTTGCCAGCATCAACCGCTGGGTCTCTCCTCCGGAAAGCATGACGGAATCTTCATAGACTGTCCGATTCAAAAGAGTATTGAATCCATCAGGAAGACTCTCTATCTTTTCTAAAAGACCAGCCTGATCCGTAGAGTGCCTCACCCTTTCCATATCGATATTGTCTTCTGTCTGAGCCACATTCACTGCCACTGAGGCTGCGAGCAGGGAAAAACTCTGGAATACTGCTGAGAACATACGATAATAATCTCTTCTGTTATATTCCCTGATATCTCTGCCGTTTAAAAGTACCCGCCCTTCTGTGGGGTCATAAAAGCCGCATAAAAGCTTTACCAAAGTGGTCTTTCCCGCACCGTTCAACCCCACCACGGCCAGCTTTTCGCCCGGATGAAGCGTCAGGTCAATATTCTCCAGAATCAGCTTCTCATTATTCGGGTAATGGAAGGACACGTTTTCCAGTCTGATCTCGTAAGAGACAGTATTGTCCGGGTCCAAACGCTCTCCTCCTTCAAAATCGAAGGGTTCAGGATATTCCAGGCATTCTCTCACCGTAGAAATATCCAGACTCTGGCGGTAAAGGGTGGATATTTCATAAAAGGTATAGTTGACCCAGGTTGCAAGTCCTCCCACCACAGAAAAATACAGCAAAAACTCCGGGGCACTTAATCCTCCCTTAAGAACCAGATCAATCAAATATGCATAAGCTGCCGCATTACGGATAAAGGTGAGAACCAGATCCGCCACACTTCCCCAAAAATAAATCCCATTCGCCTTTTTACGGAAAGCCATGAATGCATTCATTGCCTTTACACTCAGTTCCTCCAGCCAAGGCTTTATACCAAAGATACGGATGTCTTTTGCAGCGCTGTAATCCCTGACCCGGCCGTCAATGTACCACATCTGGTTCTCATACTCCGCCAGTTCCTCTCTATGACGATAGTCATATCCTCCCAGATACCGATTGACAGCATAACCAATCAATGTAGTACTCAAGACCAGAATCATCATCCATGACTCCAATGTTGTCAAAAGAAAAATGTACACAGACATGTTGATGATATTCTGCGTCAGATTTCTAAGAGTGTTCCATATAGCTTCCGTTGCCTGACTGTTGCCGCTGGTGGCTTCACTTGCTTTTGTGTGCAGCTTTATGAACTTTTCGTCACCTACATTGGGATAGGAAGTTGTCGCTGCTTTCCTGTTTAGGGCAGTGATGATGGCGCTCCTCACCTGTACACGCCCATACAATGTGTTGGTATTCAGGTAACTGGAAAAGGCACTTAAGAACATACCTGCGCCCGTAAAACTGCAAATGGTAAGGATGAGATTGTATATGGGAACCCTTTTTTCTACAGCCGCAAGTACTGTAGGTGTAAAATAAATACTTATCAAATTATCGCACACTGTACAGAATACCAACAGCAGCACAAGAAAGATAACCTTTTTCTCTTTCTCTCTCCAGGCAAGGGAAATCATATAAGCCGAGTTCTGCCACATGTTGTATTTGGGTTTCTGTTTTTCTTTCTGGTCTTTCATGCTCTTCTGTTCCTTTTATTTTTCTATGTTCATGTTGGATGACTCTTTCTGCCATATAGCTATCCATGAAGATAGTTTGCCGCTTTTGTCTATATGGGCAAGTAAAGCTAACTATTAAGGAAACTTGTATTACATAAGCTTTTTTAGAGCACCGTGACCTGAATTGACACCTTACACAGAGCAGGATTTAAGTCTTTTTCCGATGAAAGATCGAACCGGGGCTCTCCATCCACATCAAAATGCACCCGATGGATCCCGTCACAGCATATACGGGATTCCAGTGCAGTCTCTCCGTGATACGCAATCATCAGCTCTCCGTCCTCGTCCACAAAGAAGGAATTATGTCCAGGGCCATATACTCCCTTCATGGAATAAAAGGAAAGAACCGGCGCACCACTCTTCTTCCAGACGCTCACATCCGTAAGATCTCTATTTTCCTCTGCGGTCATAAGCCCAAGCGCATACAAGTACCCACGTGCATCGCCTCCAGAGTAGGCCAGATACACCTTCCCGTTATGGACAAAAGCATGGGGACCTTCGTTGTTGATAGTACCGCTCACATTTTCCCAGCCAAATAAAGGACGGGATAAAAGCACCGGTTCCCCTGTGAGCTGCCAGGGCTTTGACTCATCGACTTCAGCGATGTAGAGCATGGAACCTGTGTCCATCGGTGTGCCGATATGACGTCTATAAGACCAGACCATGTAGGAATGTCCTCCTGCCAGAAGATATGTCATATCCAGGGTAATTCCGTCACTTGCAAGGGGACTTCCGTCTTTTCGCAGTACTTTTACCGGCGTCTCCCAGCTATTGGCATCCACGATGTTTCCGCCGGATTTAAACTTCATCAGATAGCATTGGGGACCCCAGACTTTGCCGCCGATGGCAAGAAGAATATAAAGCTCACCCCCTATGATATGGAACTCCGGTGCCCAGAAGGTCTGAATAAAATCCTTCTCTTCGTCCACATCCAGGATCAGGTGCTCTTTCATCCCTTCCGCAAAGAGACCCTCTACCGTATCTGCTTCCCTGACATAGATTCCAATATCATTCAGGTTATCGTTAGTTCCAAGGAAATACCATTTCCCCTCCCACGGAAAGACTACAGGATCTCCATAGCCCTGCGCCAGCGGGAATGGATATTCCCTTTGCCATACAGTTCCATTTAACTGATAGATACCGGGTCTCGATAAATCCACCTGTTCCTTCTGCCATTCCACTCTTTTTACAGCGGTTGAACCATCCGAATAGACAGCCACAGCACAGAGCGTTTCCAGCTCCTGTAAAGATGTGACCGTTAAATTCTGCGGCAGATATGTATCCACATGGTGAAGCGGACACCATTTTTGACTGATACGATTGCATAAGTCCATATCTATCTCTATGGAACAGCCAGAAACCGTCTCTCCCCGAATCACAATGGTCTTCCGAATGAACGGCTTCCCTTTCCTCTCTTCAAAACTGCTTTCTTCTACCAACCCCATACTTTCGAAGTCGATAAAATCAACAGTTTTCCACAACAGTAACTTCCCACAACTTGTCTCATCAACACTGCCATCTTCCCTCACTCTTTCCGCTGCAATGCCAAATCCTCCCTCCGACAGCGGAAAAACGACTGGGTTTTTTACACCTTTAGGTTGGATGGTATCGTCTTCACTGATCGTTGCATCTGCAAACAAAATCCCATAGTTATTATGAAGAGCATGGAAATGATGACCATCCTGGCTCACTGCAAAATGGATGCTTCTGGCCAGTCCGCTTGGATATGCGTTTTCATCCGGTTTACGGGTATAAACCAGCAGTTTTGCGCTTCTATTATGATATACGACCATTTTGAATTCCTCCTGCTTTGCGGTTATTCCTGCTTTTTCAATTTTTTTGTCATTTTTCAATTTGGGCTTTTCCTGTTTGTGATTTTCCTTTTGTCATTTTCCTGTTTATCAGCTTCTCCTGTCTGTCATATTACCTGTTTGTCAGATTCTTCTGTATATCATATTACTGTCAGGGAATCACAACTTCAGTGCTGACAACCGCAAGCTCCGGCTTAAGGTCCATCTCTTCCGTCATGTCAAGGACGGGGAATCCTTCCGCATTGAAATGGACACGGCGAATTCCTGAGCTTCTGGGCCCATTTACACCGGGTCTTGCGTGATAGGTATTCCATACCAATCCGTCATCATCGATCACATAAGCGTTATGTCCTGGGCCGAACTCCCCCTCTGCACTTCGGGAAGAAAGCAATGGGTAATTTTCTTTTACCCAATTCTCCGGTTTCAAAAGATCAGCATTTGGATTCGCAGACATGAGCCCCACCACATAAGTACTGTCCACAGCAGCGCTGGAAAACGTCAGGAATATCCTGTCTTCGGTAATCAGTGCAAAGGGGCCTTCATCCACAAAAGTGTGGTTATTTGCCCAGCCATATTCCGGCATGGAGAGCAGCACCGGATCCGATATTAGCTTCCATGGTTCTTTTGGATCAATGCAGGCAATATACAGCCATGCTCCCTGATCCACCGGCTTAAACTGTCTCTGTGACCAACACACGTAATACTTACCGCCGACTTCAAATTCGGTCATATCCAAGGTAATACCTGCTTCTCCATATAAACAGCTTCCATCTTTTTTTACCACACGCCTTGGCATTTCCCAATCCGAGGCTCTCATGGGATTGCCGCCCTCTTTCAGCGCCATCACATGGCATTGCTCCTCCAAAAACTCCTGAGGTGTGCCTGCGTGGAATACATAGAGCCTGTCCTGTATCACATGGAGCTCCGGAGCCCATAGCAGATTGCCCAGATGGGGATAGGTATAAGCATCTAAGATTTTGACCTGCTGGGCTGTGACCAGACCGGGAATGCTGTCGGCTTCCCTTATGTAAATGGAATGCTCATGATCTAAGTCATTAGTGGAAATAAAATAGTATTTTCCCTTCCATTTCCCGATACAGGGATCCGCCTTATGCCACGCCACTGGGAACTCATACCTGTTCTGATGCACCCTCCCCTCCACGCTGTAGCGTCCGGGCTTGTTCCAATCAATTCCGTCCATATACCAGTCTACCCGTTTCTCTACG
Organism: Acetatifactor sp.; assembly: GCA_022511425.1. Lineage (GTDB taxonomy): Bacteria > Bacillota > Clostridia > Lachnospirales > Lachnospiraceae > Acetatifactor. Next base: position 7,893 of record JAFLRO010000001.1, on the reverse strand, counting down.
CAGCTCCCATCACTGTACCGCGCCAGTGCTTTGACCGCTTTCAGTTCATCAGGTGAAGATACTCTCACGCTCTGGGGGACTTCATTTGCAATGTTCTCCGGTGTCAGGAAGCGCGCCTTTAAGCGGTTTGCTACATTTTCAGAAATTTCCAGGACATTTCGGGACACAGCGCCCTCCGGGAGTGATGCAACGGATATCTGAGAAGCTGTTCTAAGATTCCCACTGTCATTCTTAGAATCCAAGCACTTTCTCTCATAATCAGCAGAAATCCCTGTTAAGTCCTCTGTTTCCAACAAATAGCTTCTCCCATCAGCTTCCTTCCACATCAACTGATACCTTGCAGTTTCAGGCAAGTATCTGCACACTGCATCCTCGATGACATGGTCTCCAAGCACTAACAGGGGCTGTTCCAGGTAATTGATTAGGTCCTTTGAAGTGAAAAACAAAAGTTTTCCTGTTGCAGACAAATCGGCACTTCCATCAGGTTCAATCCGTTCTGCAATGACGCCAAAGGTTCCGTCCGCCATAGGAAACAGCCATGGATTTTTCAGACTCTTTGCATTCAGAGTACCGTCGGAATTTTGTGTAGCTTTTGCATACAGAATACCGGAATTGTGATTTAACGGCCGGATTCCTTCTTCCGTATACAACGCTAAATGCATACTGTATGCAAGTTTTGCGGAATAAATTTCATCCTCTTCAGGAATTCTGGTATAGCAAAGAAGTTTCATAAAATACTTATTCCTTTCCTTTAAGTTTAACTTTTATTTATTATAAATAACGAGCAAGAACCCGCGTATTTTAGAAAGTAACCTAGCTCAATTAAGCAGGAAGTAAGCAAGAAATCTTGCAAAATAAAATAAAATTTGCCTATTATATACAAATATCACTCCTAAAATGAAACAAAAAATTCATTTTAAATTCATTTTTATTTCTACGGTCTTCATCTACCGCGCCCACTGCTCCCATTCCTCTACGGTTCCCGAAAAAACATTCAGATCTATATAGGGTTCATCTCCGGAGAACCCCTTCAACCGACCTCTGTTCGTGTATTGCCAGAAGGTCCAGTTCAAAGAGTTCTCAGGTCGATTCCATATATCACGGATCCACAGAGGATAATTTTCAAATTGGTCCTTAATATACAACTCCCAGGATTCATAGGTAGCATAAATGAGCGGACGCTTGCCATAAACTTCTTCTACCGCGTCCAGGTAGGCCTGAAGCTGAGGGCGCACCTCCTCAGGAGCAGGCGGATTCGCCTCCTTATTGCCGTAAAACTCTACATCCACCACTGGTGGCAGCATCCCTTCAAAATCCTCCACTGTCTCAACAAAGTTTGCCGCTTGAGTTAAACCGGGGCTGTCAAAGCTGAAAAAATGGTACGCTCCCACTCTCAACCTCGTCTGTCTGGCTTCCCGGACGTTATCAGCAAACTGTTCGTCCACATAGGTGCTTCCCTCGGTTGCCTTAATATAAGCAAAGCTGATGTCCTGGGAGGCAAGCACATTCCAGTCGATTTTCCCCTGATAGTGGGAGACATCAACACCTCGTACCGGATATTTTGCAGTCCGGAAACCATTGACATGAAAATATCCATAGTATACTGTATATACCAGTGTTACCGTCAATACGAACAGCAGTGCAAGTATTCCTCCAGCTAAAGCGGAATACTTTTTCCATCTTGCTTTCATGCAGTATTGTTCTTCCTTTCCTGCAGTACGGTTCTATCTTTCTTGCTATCTTTCTTGCTATCTTTCTTGCTATCACTCTCAAAATTAATACAAAAATATAAAACTTTCAAATACTTCCGGCTCTAGGCTCTGTTTCAACTGTCATTTTACATCTGTACCCTAATGAATTCTCCATGGTATATAACCTGTTTCGTAATCCTATTGCCATCTTCTGTTATGAGCTGCAATTCCCAATGTTCAGGATAATTATAAGAACCCTCCACATCTGCCACCGTCAATGCTCTATCCCGATCCGACCAGTTAAGAGTAATCGCAGCATATTCTCCTTCTTGATACTCATAACTGTTGCCTCTGTCAACATAGTAAGTAAACTTTCCATCTTTTCCGCTGTAAATCTCAATTGTTATGTTTTCCGGTTTTTGAGATTGGTAAAGATTTCGTTTTCCTTCCGGATTCACGGGCAGTATACTTCCACCCCGTATGTACAAGGGCATTTTCTCCACCGGAGCATCAGCAAGAATATCCTGATTCCCCTGAAAGCATTCTCCCGTCTCATAATCATACCAAATATCGTTCTTTGGCAAATATACCTGCCTTTTTGGAACTCCGTCCACTGGCATGTTATTCGGTCCGTATTCCACCGGATGAGTTACCGGACATACCAGAAAATCCCCAAAAAGATACTGGTCTGAAATTTCTGTCGCCTTTTGATCATCAGGATAGTCAAAAAGTAGCTGCCGCATCAGCATGTCATCATTTTTATATACCTGATATGCCAAGCTATAAATATACGGCACTAAACGATAACGCATACGGATATATTTTACGATGGTGTCATAATACACCGTGCCAGCCTCCCCAAAATTCCACGGTTCTCTTGGGGTATCCGTGCCGTGGGAACGCATTATCGGAAGAAATGTACCATACTGAAGCCATCTCACATAAAGCTCGCAATAGCCTTTGTCAGCCACTCCGTCATCGTAATCACCGTTCCAAAACCAGGGCTGTATTCCTTCTTGCAATCCGTTCGCCCGCATCCATGCTTTCCTGTTGCCGGCAAAGAAAGCACCGATATCCAATGTCCAGTAAGGAATTCCGCTGCTACTCATCTGCAGACCTTCCACAATCTGCTTCCTCAGTACTTCCCAGGTTGCCATAATATCCCCCGACCATAGAACCGCGCCGTATTTTTGTATGGACGGATAACCTGAACGGGTCAGATTGATCACTCGTTTGGACATATCTTCTTTTCTCTGATGCTCATATATCCCCTTGGCATGATAAAGCGCATATGTATTTGCCTTTCGGGCATCCATGAACTTTGCCAGAGAATCCTTAGCCAGCAAAAAACGCTCTGCAGCCGACTCCTTCTCTGAACCGTTCCAATCAGGTGTAAAAGGTTCTGTGGAATCGCACCACCATCCGTCGATTCCTCCTGCATAAATCTCCCTTTCGCATTGTTTCCAGTATAAATCTCTCGCCTCTTCATCAAAAGCATTATAAGTAGATAAATCGGCCAGAAGTTTTCCTGCTTCCAACATTTCCCTATTATCAATACTGCCCTGCGTCATATTGGGCCATACGGAGAACATGACCCCAATTCCCATACCGTGCAGCCTGTCAGTGGCTTGTTTTAGGTCAGGATAGCGAACTTTATCCAAGTGCTTATCTCCCCACTTCCCTTCCTCCCATGTCTGCCAATCCTGAACCAGACAGGAGACAGGAATTTCCCTCTTCATAAATTCTGAAGCAATCTCCAGCAATTCCTTCTGGCTACAATATCGCTCTTTTGACTGCACGTAGCCATATGCCCACAATGGAAGCAAGGGCGCTTTTCCTGTCAAACGCCTGATTCCCTTTACCAGTTCTTCAAGCGTATCCCCTTCAATCACATAGTAACAAATCTGATCTATCGCATCAAAATGAATGGTAATTTGATTGTCATGCTCTTCATATACCATCAGGCAGCCCGCATCCAAAAAAACCGCATAACCACCTGTTGAAAGAAATACCGGCATCGGAATCTGCATGTTGTTTTGATACAGGTGCTGGATACAATTTCGGTAGTTTGATATGCCATCCTCATGCTGCCCAAGCCCCAATATCCTCTCTTCGGGATCTATAGAGAATACCAATCTTCCTTCGTAGGCATGACAAATGTAAGATTCCTCCATATGATCCACAAAAGCACGTTCCCCGTCCACAGTACGCTTCATCGTGACTTCCACTGTTTCATCCAACCGGTATCCCATAATATCCTTGGGAATCAGTTCCCATCCTTTCTGTAACAGAAAAGGGTCATTTGATGTGTTGACTATACTTTTTCTTGTAAAAGTGATGGGTTGACTATTCTCCTGGATGATAATCTTATCAGGTATAAAATCTTGTTCTACCATCACGTTTTGAAAGCTGTTATTTTTATTGTGTGTTCCAATCACCTTTGTTATCTTCATTTTTTCTCCATCTATGTTATTTCTATCTCTTTCTTTTGAGTATAAACATCATAAACCAATTCTGCAATCCCTCTTGAAACATATTGTCACTCTAAAACATCCTGAAATATATGTATTTTCCGTCGTACATACAGCAGTACAAAGAAATAACAGCACGCCACACTATTAGATAAAAAAGTGGCAAGTCCTGCTCCCGCAGCGCCCATATTAAGGCAGCCGTCTGCACCGGATTATTCAACAGACCCACAAAGCGAGCTAAAGCTTAATGTCTTTGTTTGTAGTATTATATAAAAAAGGCAATTTTGCAGGAAATCTTGCAAAACAATTGCCAAAAACTGGCAATTTAATATATTTTTCATCAAAATGAACCAATAATTTCAATTTATCGCGGTCATTAATGACTTATATTTTTACTCTGTTTTCCATCACCTTACAGGTTCATAGTCCATCTGTGATTCCTCCAGCTTAAAGATAACCGGACGAAGTCCATCATTACAGCTGCAAATCGCCACTCCAGGTTTCCTGATCCAATCCCCGTAATAAAACACATCACTTCCGGATCCATGAGCCAACGCAAAGACATAATGTTGTCTTTAAAACAGTTTTTTTACTTTTTTCATGTGGATACCTTCTCCATTAAGTTGTACTCCAAGAACTTCTTGTAAGTAAGTTCAATAAAGAATGCTCCAAGAGGCGCTGTAATTAAAATCGCTACAACGGCAATCGTCAGAACTAAATTTCCACAGTCCATTCCCATGGCAAGCGGCACTCCTCCGATAGCTGCCTGAACAGTTGCTTTCGGCATATATGCCAGCATACAGAATACCCGTTCCTTTAAGGACAATTTTGTGTGCAGCAGACACAGGAACACACCTAGCATTCTAAAGCACAATACGCCAAAAATAAGTAGAATGGCAGAAAAAGCAGAACTTGTTATATAGTGAAGATCGACTGTTGCACCGACCAATACGAACAGGAGTATTTCCGCACATACCCACAGCTTATTAAACTTGACAGACAAACGCATAGAAACTTCCTTACGGTATTTTTGCAAGGATATACCAATAAACATGATAGCTATTAATGCTGAAAACTTGATAATTCCCGTGATTTTATCTTCTATTGTAACCAAAACAAAAGATATACTTAGGATGATAATTACTTTTACTGTATCCCGTATGTGTACCTTAGCAAAATATTTTGACAAAACAAATCCTATGATATAGCCAATCGCAACACCCAAACAAATGGAAACAGGTATATTCACGAAACTCATCACGGAAATCTGCTTTCCCTGTGCCAACCCGGTAAACGCAGTAAAAAGCACAATTACAAAGACATCGTCAACCGATGCTCCGGCAAGAATTAATTGTGGAATCCCCTTATTAATTCCATATCCCTCATCTATAAGTCTTATCATTTTGGGCACAATCACAGCCGGAGAAACCGCACCGACCACCGTTCCTATTATTGCAGCTTCAAGTATAGATACATCAAATAGTATCGGTGCCAAAACTACCATACCTATAATCTCAAAGGCAGCCGGAACAAAGCACATAAGAATCGCGGGGCGGCCCACCTTTTTTAAATCATTTATCTCCAATGTAAGACCGGCTCTTGTCAAAATAATGATCAGGGCAATCTTTCTAAGATCAGCAGAGATGCTTAATATTGAAATGTCTATCAGGTTCAACACATACGGACCAAGAATAATCCCGGTAAGCATCATTCCCAGCAGACTGGGTAATCTAAGTTTTTTACATACCCATCCTAAAAACAGCCCCATAAGTAGCATCAAAGAAACACTCATCAACATTTATTATTCCTCCTAAAACGCAGAAAAGCTGATAATCCTGCGTACAATAATCGCAGAAGTCATCAGCTTTAACAGCGGTTTTAGTGCAAGCACTACATCCTTTGATTATCTTATTCCAGGTACAGCGCCCAGTCGTCAAAGGTACCCCAGGCTCCGGGAGCAGCGTTAACACTAACGCCCACAGTGACTTCAGTTGTCTCGGTCACCGTAAAGCTAAGCTTCGGGTTCTGCCAATTCTGCCAACCAGACAGTTCAAAACTCTGTGTGACGGTGTCATCGCCGATGACCGCATATATATGGGTGTCGGCGTTATCTCCCGCGTCACCACCCTGTCCAAAGATGCTGAACACATACTCACCCGGCTCCAAAGTAATAATCTGTTCCGCGGTGAATATCACAGGCGCCGTACCGTGCCAGAAATGAAGGCTTTTGCTTCCCTTGTGTGGATCATCGGTAGTTATTTCGGCCATAGGATCAGAGATAATATACATGGACGTGTCCGAACCCTCAAAACCACTGTTGGGCAGTATGCTCACGGCATTGACTGTCACCGTACAGGTCACGACCTCGTTACCACCCTTGCCCTTGCCCGTGACGATGTAAGTACCGGGCGTATTTGCGTCCGCTGCTGCAACACTGTCCTCATCCCATTCCACTACAAGGATGGTGACATTCAAATCAGTGTGAGTCGCTCTCGCAGTGGTGGGAAGTGTCAACATTCCACCTGCCACTATCTCCACCGACAGTGACTCGACCATGATGATCTTATCCTCATAACCCGTTGTGCCGGTAGTCATATACTTGAATACATTCAAAGATTCCATGGGTTTGCCGTCAAAGTCAAACATGGACTGGTTATCCCAGGCGGATCCACCGTAATAAGTACCAACGTTTACGGGGTCATATGCATAGGCGTAAGAGGATGCCCAGCCGGAGCCGAATTCCTCCCATTTATCCCAGTTACTCTTGTGTATGCTCTCATTATACACGCCGTCCGGATAGGCATTTTGCACCGGTATCCAGGCATTCTCCCAGTAGAACAGACCAAGTCCGGCGTCACCCACATTATGTACAGCATTGGCAACAGCCGCATAGGCAAGAGCCTGCCCTTGAGCGCTGACAGGATAATTCTCTCCGCTTACGCTGGTGTCATTGCTTCCCGGACCCACCGTGTTGCCGTTTCCATCGCCATCCTCGAGAGTAAAGGCCCAGGAGGTCTCCGCCACCATGACCTTCTTGCCAAAGCCCTCCGCAATCTTGCCAAGCTCAGTGGTTAGATTTGAGAGAGTACCATGCCAGTAGGGATAATAGGAGGATGCGAAAACATCGTAATCTACGCCATTGTCCTGAAGGTTCTGGGCATAGGTGGGATAATCACCGTGATGTGGTTCCGTAAAGTGGATGGCCGCCAGAATCTCTGTTCCGTGGGCGCGAGCTACGGCGTGTGTCGCATCACAGCCCGCTGAAAAGAGCTTGCAGACCTGTGCCCAGCCGTCTGTTGCAAACAAAACATCGGAAACACCGTTGTTGGTCTCATTGCCCACCTGAACCATTCCCACGTCAACGCCGGAGTCTAAAAGCGCGTTTAGTGACTCCTCAGTATATTTATAGAGAGCATCGGCCTTCTCGTCCACGTTCATGTTCGCCCATTCCTTGGGAGCAAGCTGTCTGCCGGGATCCGCCCAGAAATCCGAGTAATGGAAATCAATGAGAACCCTTATCCCCGCGTCCGTGGCCCACTTGCCCATTGTAATAGTCGCATCAAGATCGTTGTTACCGCCGCCGTAGCCATGACCCTCCTCGTCATAGGGGTCGTTCCAGACACGCAGACGTATCCAATTCACACCGGACTCTGCAAGCAGACGCATAAAAGCTGCGCCCTGCTCTTCGACAGTATCGCCAAGCGGATTGCCGTCCCAGTCGCGGTAAACGG